>CAYNIG010000334.1:0-5603 GCA_964396995.1 uncultured Saprospiraceae bacterium
ACTTCGTTTATTCTTTCATATATGCCTTCGATAGACCCAAATTCTTCGATCAGTTTTTGTGCTGTTTTTTCACCTACTCCACTTACACCGGGTATATTATCTACTGCATCGCCCATGAGTCCGAGCAGATCAATCACCTGTAATGGATTTTTTATTCCAAATTTTTCATTTACCTCTTCAATTCCCAGCACTTCAGCCGGAGCTCCTTGTTTCCCGGGCCTGTACATTTTTACTTTTTCATTTACACATTGGGCGAGATCTTTATCTCCCGTCATGATATAGACTTCATAGTCCTGGTCAGCAGCTTTTTTTGCCAGGGTGGCGATTACATCATCTGCTTCGTATCCCTCATATTCATAAAGAGGAATATTCATAGCTTTGATGATATTGCGTATCCACGGATTGGCATCTTTTATAGGCTGAGGTGTTTCGTCTCTATTGGCTTTATAATTGGAGTATTCTTTTTCCCGTAAGGTTTGTGAAGGATGATCAAACACCACGGCTAAATGACTTGGTTTTTGTTTTTCCAATACTTCCAAAAGAGTGATGGTAAATCCATAGATAGCAGATGTATTAAATCCCTTGCTGTTGACTATGGGATTTCGAATAAAAGCGTAATAGGCTCTAAATATCAATGCATAGGCATCCAGTAAGAACAGTTTTTTTGACATGGGACAATATTAGCTAAAAATTGAGTACTTTCGATGGCAACCTCTGTAGGTTAATTTCCGTATTATATGACAGAAATGGGTGTAAGTATACTTCCGGAATCCACACTCAGAATTTGTATTGAAGGGTGTATTAAAAAAGAGCGAGAGAGTCAAAGAAGATTTTATAAATACTTCTATGGATTCGCTCATGCCATAAGCCAGCGATACATTACAAATGAAGACGATAAAGTAGAAATCATTAATGATTCTTTCCTTAAGGTCTTTAATGAATTGTACAGGTTTGAAAAAAGACAAGACAGCCTTGAATCTTCACTCAAAGCGTGGATCCGAAGAATATTAGTAAATACCTGTATAGATAAGTTGCGGAATGCAAAATTGAAAAAGAATTTTCGCACCGAAGCGGATACTCATCTTTATGCTGTAGGTACCCCCGATGTGGTGTTGACCTCCATTTCATATGCCGAAATTTTGAAATGTATAGAAAAACTGAGTCCTGCATACAGAGCGGTATTCAATCTGCATGTGATAGATGGATACTCTCATGAAGAAATTGCGACTTTATTAGGTATATCTGTCGGATCATCAAAATCCAACCTTGCCAAAGCCAGGCTCAGATTACAAGATCTTTTATCAACTGAATTGAATTACATACATCATGAACCAAAAGCAAAACGATTTTGATCAGTGGATCCGGAATCTGGCTGATGAAGCTGAGAGTCCATTCCACGAAGCTTCGTGGTTGAAAATGGAGGAGCTGCTGGACAGTAAGAAGAAAAAACGAATATTCTGGTGGGTATGGCCGCTGGGTATCGGCAGCACCATTTTGGTTACTGGCTTGATTTATTTTTTCATTCATTCTGAATTTAATTCCCAAAAGCCAGCTGTCGTATTAAACACCAGTGCATCTGCTGAAAGTAAATTGAACTCTGTCCACCTTTCTCCCTTTGCATGGTATGCCATAAAATCAACCATTCAGCATGTTTTTGATGAACCAATCAATACAAACGAAGAAAATATATCTGTTTTAGCCGGTGTACATAAAATTACTTCTTCTACTACATCGGCTGATAACAGATCTGAACCTGTGGAAAAAGGTAAAAATGTCAAATTGACCCAGGATGGCAGTAAACCAATTTCAAACAAGTATATTCGATATAATCTACCTACCAGGGACAAGCATCACCAGAACAATAAAATAAATGAACAAAATAGAAGGAAGGATCCACCCGTAACTGATAAAGCCATTACTTTAACTTATCCGGGTACACAATCGAATAAAACAGAGGAAATCATTTTGAATGAGACTCTCCATCCTGAATCAGTAGCTCTTATATCCTCTGGAGACTTAAGAAGTTCAATAATGGCTGCTGCACTCGATTATAATTGGCCACTGTTAGCCGGACATGAAAATAAATTAAAAATACCTGTAATACCTAATAACCTGAAGAAGCCCAAAACCAAGGTGTATTCAGCTATTGTATTTTCTGTCCATGTCGCGCCGGAAATTACTACCGTACCGAGCAGAACTTATGGAAGTGCAAGTAAGGAATATGGCTTTAATATCAGCTACCAGTTTACCCCTAATCTTTCCCTATCAACCGGCTTGCAAAAAACAAACAAACTATATTCAGCCAGGCAAGGTGATTACGAAATTACCTATAATGATCATTTATACAACAAAGTGATTGAAAATATTGATGGCATGTGCAAAGTAGTCGAATGGCCGGTTACGATTGGCTATAAGTTCAGAGCCCTGGGAAATAACTATTTCCAGCTGAATGCGGGATTAGCATCAACCCGAATGGATAAAGAATCATATGGTGTGGATTATTCCTATTGGAAAGGCGGCAAGGTTATTCGAAAAGATTATAATTTTTCCAATAAAAATTGGGAAATGTGGTCTTCTGCAGTTTTTAGCCTTTCCTATATAAAGCCAATTTCGAAACATTTTTCATTTACCCTAAATCCTTATCTGAAGACCCCATTAAAGGGAATAGGAAATGGAAATGTAAGCTTAAAATCGGTAGGAAGTCAATTTGGAATAAACTATAGTATACCCACATCAGGTAAAAACTAATTTATTTTAATGGTCTCTCCGAGGCCGGCAAATAAGTAGTTTTCTTTATAAGCTTCTTTGAACAATTTAAATCCCAAATGACCTGTACAATGGGCCGGTGCTACTTTTTTTACCGATAAATCATCTTTCATATATTGAATCAGCTTATGTAAATCTTCCCTTTTGTAAGGCAATAAATGAAATCCACCATACACCAAATCAATTTCCCTGGCATTCCCGTTTTTGGCATTCAAAATTATATTTTCTACTCCACTGTGTGAGCATCCTACAATCAGCACTTGCCCATCTCCACCTTCCAGGGATAACGATAATTCAACAAGGCCTGATTCATTTGATCTGGCGGTGTTATTTTTAAATATTTCAGGTACAAAACTAAGATTGGGATATTTATTAAAATACCCCATATAGGCTGAGGTATTCACTATTAACCTAATGCCCTTGGCTATTTCTATGGGCTCTTTTACATATTCGATATTGGCATTCCAAAACCGACCACTCTGATTTATCACAAACTTGGTTTCCTTTCCTTTAAAATACCTCATCTCTGACGGCAAGGAGTCTCCGATGATTGATTCTTGCCCAGTCGCATCGAATGGAGAAGGGGCACCCCAAAAAATATCATATGGGAAATATATTTTTACTTTTTTATTTACTGAAAGCAGGTAATCCAACCCGTTAAGATGATCAAAATGACTATGAGATACCACTACCATATCAATTGAATTGAGGTCAAATCCCAATGCAGTTATGTTGTTTTTGAATATATCTGCATTGGAGCCGGCATCAAAAAGAATGGTTTTACCATGGTATTTGATCAAACAGGAAAAGCCAAAAGACTGTACCAGTTTTTCGTTTTCTTTCCCAAAGGCATCATAAATATTGGTAATGATTATATTTTGAGCAGGGGCCAGGCTGTTAAGTAACAGCCCGATCATCAAACTAAGGTATTTTATTCTTTTCATTTTTAAAAATACGTAATTATTTGGCTTCTGGATTTAATATAGATTTGATAAATTTGAATACGATAAAAAGATCTATGTTAATTCTAAATCAAAATATACTTTCCTGTCAGTAGTAATGAATAAATTTGCACATGACCAAACTAGTTTTGTTTTTTGCTTTCCTTGTATTTCAGTTCCAGAGCATCGGTACTGAATACAGAAGACTTGAGGTTCCTGTAATTACAAGGGAAGAAAAACATTGGGTAGATTCCATTTTTGCTTCACTTTCAACAGATCAAAAGATTGGCCAATTGTTTATGATCAGGGCGCACTCCGATAGAGGACCTGAACATATTGCAGAAGTAGAAAGGCAAATAAAAGAATTACAGGTTGGTGGCCTTTGTTTTTTTCAGGGTACTCCATTAAAACAGGCAGAACTAACAAATAATTATCAGGCTATGTCTGCCATACCGTTGATGGTGGCCATAGATGCCGAGTGGGGGCTGGGCATGAGACATAAAGATGCAGCAATCAGCTTTCCTAAAGCCATTACACTGGGGGCCATCAAAGACAATAAACTAATCTATGAGATGGGTGCCGAAATAGCTCGTGAACTCAAGCGCATAGGGACTCATGTTAATTTTGCTCCGGTGGTGGATGTAAATGTAAACCCCAATAATCCTGTCATTAATGACCGTTCGTTTGGTGAAAATAAAGTAAATGTCACCGCTAAAGCGTATCAATACATGATGGGTATGCAGGACAATGGAGTAATGGCTTGTGCCAAACATTTTCCGGGGCATGGGGATACCGATATAGACAGTCACCTGGATCTGCCGGTGGTGACTCATACTAAAACAAGAATGGATAGTGTGGAATTATTCCCCTTCCGCCTGCTTTTTGAGCAAGGGATGCAAAGTGTAATGATTTCCCACCTTCAGGTGCCGTCTATTGAGCCTGATGTCAAAATTCCGGCCTCACTATCTTCTGCCACTATGACTGATCTGATCTCCAAGGAGTTAGGTTATGATGGATTGATATTTTCGGATGCTCTTGAAATGAAGGCAGTGACTAAAAATTACCAGGCCGGAGAATTAGAAGCTGTTGCATTTAATGCAGGTTGTGATGTTCTCTGCCTGCCCAATGATATAGACCTGTCCTTTCAAAAAATAAGGGAACTGTTAATTTCTGATCCCGGTGCGAGAAAGAAACTGGATCAAACCGTAAGACAAATTTTACATGCCAAATATAAATTGGGACTGAATAAGTTAGTACCGTCCCCTATATCAAACCTCGCCGCGGAGGTAAATAATAATAAAGCAAAAGCCCTTAAAAGTAAATTGTATGAGCAGGCACTTACTTTAGTAAAAAATAAAAACAATTTGATCCCAATTACAGAATTAGATCAGAAAAGGATCGGATCACTTTCTATTGGAGCCAAAGAAAAAACTCCGCTGCAGTGGAGAATGGATAGTTATACCAAAGTGCAGCATTTTCAGTCGGATGCCACCATTACGGAAGCCAAAAGCAAAGAATTGTTTAACTCTTTAAAAGATAAATATGTGGTCGTAGTAGGGGTTCATAACCCATCCCGCAATCCCGGTTTGAATTTCGGTATTCAGGAATCTGCACTTCAGTTTATTCAAAAACTGGCAAATCAGACCAAGGTGATAGTGGTTTCATTTGCCAACCCTTATGGATTGAAAAATTTTGCCACTGCCGATTGGTTGTTACAAGCATACGAAGATGATGCCGAAATGCAGGATTTGGCTGCACAGGCAATTTTTGGGGCAATTGGAATCAATGGAACACTTCCGGTGACGGCCACGAACGAATTTAAATCTGGGGATGGGATCATCACCAAAAGCCTCATGCGATTTGGGTATTCTATTCCGGAGCGGGTGAACATCAATA
>CAYNIG010000335.1:0-5520 GCA_964396995.1 uncultured Saprospiraceae bacterium
CATAGGTATCTCTTCTATTGTTTTTGCTTAGAGTATGGATTGATCCACATTTATTTTTTTTGCACGGAAAGAAAATAATTCATTTAATCTTTCAGTAGCGGTATACCCGGGCATTACATTATTAACTGTGATATTAAACCGACCTAATTCATTTGCCAAAGTTTTGGCCCAATTGCTTACTGCTGCTCTCAGTGAATTGGATAGTCCCAGGTCATTCAGTGGTTCTTTTACGGAAGTAGAAGTGATATTGATTATCCGGCCATAATTGCTTTCTTTCATACCCGGGACCAGTAGTTGTACCAGATCATGATTGATCAAAAATAGTTTTCTAAAACTTTGTTCTATTTTTTCTATGGTAAATTCAATCATCGGGCCGGCTGGTGGTCCACCCGTATTATTGACGAGTATCTGATAATTTTTTCCTGAAGTGAGCAGGTTTACTTTTTTATGCATTTCCGATTGATCTTCATAGTCTGCCATCAGGTAATCATGATCCTGACCGGAATGTTTTTTAGATAATATACCCAGCGTATTTTCTAATAAATCTTTAGAGCGTGCCAATAAAGTGATATTTGCGCCTAAGTCGGCTAGTTCAATTGCTATCGCTTTACCTATGCCTTTGCTGCTGCCGCAGACCAGTGCGTTTTTTCCAACTAATGAGAGGTTCATTATTAACAGTATTTGATTGCTAACATAAGGAATTGTTTTGGGAGATTTCATTTTTGGTGGTAACTATTTATCATGGGTTGGTATACACTAATTCTCAGCTCAAATCTTTGTAATTTCACCCTTGGTCTTAATTATGAAAAAAGTATTCTTTGTGTCTGATTTTCATTTCGGCATAGCCGGTAGGGAATCATCAAAAAAGCGGGAATTACTTTTTTTAAAATGGATAATTGAATATAAGCCTCAAATGGAAGCACTTTATGTAGTGGGTGATCTTTTTGATTTTTGGTTTGAATATAAAATGGTGGTACCAAAAGGAGGTGTACGGGTACTGGCTGCCTTAGCTGATTTGCAGGAAAGCGGCATTCCGGTTGCTTTTTTTAGTGGGAATCACGATCAATGGATGTTTGACTATTTTGACAAAGAGTTGGGCATTCCTGTTCATCATGATCCGATAGAAAGAATTATCGCAGGTAAAAAATTTCTGATTGGGCACGGTGATGGTTTAGGCCCCGGAGATCATGGTTATAAATTCATCAAAAGAATTTTCAGAAGTCCGGTTTCAAGATTTTTATTTTCCTTAATTCCGCCTGGAATGGGCATGCGGCTGGCCAGGTTTTGGTCTGGAAGATCAAGGATAAAGGGAATAAAAGAAAACATTTTCCTGGGACCAGAAAAAGAATGGCTGATTCAATATTGTGAATCAGAAATAGTAAAAAGGCAAGAGGATAAAATAGACTTTTTTGTTTTTGGGCACCGTCACCTTCCCATACAGTGGAAGTTGTCCAATGGATCTTATTATATTAATTTGGGAGATTGGTTGCAATATCATTCATTTGCCTGCTTTGATGGTGAAAAAATAGAATGTTTGTTTTATGGACATTCAGATAATAAATTCATTTGCTAATTTAAAATCCCCATAATTTTATCATCTTGAATAAAATCATTTTTTTTCTAAGCATTCTCTACCATTCCATTTTAGCCCAGGACACGCCTTATTCCCTTTCTCTCGATTCCATCCTTTTATTAAAAGAAATCAAAGAGTATAATGCGATAGCCATACACATGTCTAAGACGGAACAACTTTTTATTCAGACTGTGGACAATCAAATAATTAAAATAGATGCCGACGGAAAAGAACTTTTAAGATACACGAATAAATACCTGGGCACTCCCCAATTTATTTATATTGAAAACCCATTGCAGTTGGTGATGTTTTATCCTTCTTTTCAAACCATAATTGTACTTGATCAATGGATGAATGAAATAAAGCGTGTTTCACTCAATGACCTTCGGATTCCTTTTGTATCTACAGTGGGGCTTGGCCAGGATAGATCGGTGTGGTATTACGATGACCAGGTGAAAAGATTGAAAAAAATCTCTTTCGATGGTCAAAAATCCTTTGAATCCACCAATTTTATTACAGAGGAGAATGCAGATTGGAATGCCATCATTACCAGGAATACAGACTTGGTGATGCAGGGAAGGTCGGGCACAGTTTATCTATTGAATTTGTTTGGTCAGTTAAAAACCAAATCTTTTATTGATGGTAAGCTGATGGGTAGTATCGGGGATAAATTTCTGATATTGAACGTGGAGAAGAAATTACTATTCACTCTGGATCAAAAAACGCTTGCCGTTATTGACCGAATTACTCTTCCTGAAAAATTAAGTCAAATCATTTCGTTACAATTGATAAAAGATTTGCTATACCAGGTGGATAAAACAGGGACTATAAAAATATGGAAAAGATATTGATTGTTAGCCTATTGTTTTTGAATGCAGTACTTTATCAGCTTGCTGATACTGTTTTGTACTAAAGATTCAATAAATTGAAAAGTCTGTATTTCAGGTTTGGTATAAATCCACATCATATCTACAGCTATAGCATTTGATTTGCAATACTCTACCAGTCCTGCTTTATTCAGCCTATACGCTTCCCGTATCAACCGTTTGAGCTTATTTCGATAAACCGCTTTTTTAACTGATCTTTTAGGTACAGATACAGAGAATTTGGGAACGGCTTCTGTTGATTGGATACTAATTTTAAAAATTAATTTAAGATGGGAAGTTTGAATGTAATTTCTACTTTCAAATAAAGATTGTATAGACTTGCGGCTCTTGAGTTTTTCCTGCGGTGGAAAGGTAAAATTACCCGATGTTGAATTTCCGGGCAACATCACATGGGGATTATTTTACTTTGGGTTCGTCAGCTACGGAAAGCTTATACCTTCCCTTCGCTCTTCTGGCAGACAATACTTTACGACCACTTTTAGTTGCCATTCTCTCACGGAAACCATGTTTGTTAGCTCTCTTTCGCTTTGAAGGTTGGAATGTCTGTTTCATGACGCTTTATTTATTTCAGGGCTGCAAATGTACAGTGCTTCTTGTTAATAACCAAATAATTATATTCAAATTTAGCTTCTTAAGAATTCATGGTCTGTAAAAATTCTTCGTTGCTTGAGGTATGCTGCATGTGCTTGAGCATGAACTCAATAGCTTCATCCGGTTTCATGTCGGCCAGGTGATTCCTAAGGATAAACATTCGCTGCAAAGATTCTTTGTCCATCAATAATTCTTCCCTTCGGGTACTGGATTTGGTCACATCTATGGCAGGATACAGGCGTTTATTTGCCAAGGTGCGATCCAATTGGAGCTCCATATTGCCTGTTCCTTTAAATTCTTCGAAGATCACACCATCCATTTTAGATCCGGTGTCGATTAAGGCAGTGGCCAGAATAGTGAGCGATCCGCCATTTTCTATCGAGCGGGCAGCTCCAAAAAATTTCTTAGGCTTTTGCAATGCATTTGCTTCCACCCCACCAGATAGCACCTTGCCACTGGATGGAGCCACCGTATTGTATGCTCTGGCGAGCCTGGTGATAGAGTCTAATAAGATCACTACATCATGTCCGCTTTCGACCATTCGCTTTGCTTTCTCCAATACGATATTGGCAACCCGTACATGATTGTCTGCCGGTTCATCGAAGGTAGAAGAAATCACTTCTGCTTTGACACTTCGCTGCATATCGGTCACCTCCTCCGGCCTTTCATCTATCAATAAAATGATCAGGTAAGAATCGGGATGATTGTAAGCAATAGCATTGGCAATATCTTTTAATAAAAAGGTCTTACCAGTTTTTGGTTGCGCTACTATCAACCCCCTTTGTCCCATGCCAATAGGAGTGAATAAATCGATTAATCGATTACCCAAATCCCGGCCGGTAGGACTAATAGTCAACTTAAATTTCCTGGTTGGGAAAAGAGGAGTAAGGTAATCAAATGGCACCCGATCTTTAATTTGTTCGTGAGTCAACCCATTTATCAGGGATACTTTTAGTAGTGCAAAATATTTCTCTCCCTCTTTTGGT
The DNA here is from genome assembly GCA_964396995.1 of uncultured Saprospiraceae bacterium. Lineage (GTDB taxonomy): Bacteria > Bacteroidota > Bacteroidia > Chitinophagales > Saprospiraceae > JADJLQ01. The sequence continues at coordinate 4,038 of CAYNIG010000335.1, forward strand.
GGCCGTATCGCACCTTGTACAGTGTCACCGGTCTTTAATCCAAATAGTTTTATCTGGGACGGGGAGACATAAATATCATCCGGTGAACTGAGATAATTATAGTCGGCAGAGCGAAGGAATCCATATCCGTCTTGCATCATCTCAAGGACTCCGTTGCCCTCGATCATGGCATCCATATCGATATTGAAATCCACTGCCTGTGACAATTCCATTTCAGGCTCTATGGAAGCGGCTTCCGGATTGGAGTATTCATAATTTTCTGATTTTGGCTCAGGTCTGTTTTGATCTTGTCGTGGCTCAGGTCTGTTTTGGTCTTGTCTTGGCTCAGGTCTGTTTTGATCTTGTCGTGGTTCAGGTCTGTTTTGATCTTGCCTTGACTCAGGTCTGTTTTGATCTTGCCTGTTTTGTTGGTCGGCTCTATTTGATTGATCTTGCCTGTTTTGATCTGGCCGGTTGTAATCAGTTCTATTTTGGTGTGGTCTGTTTTGATTGCGATTATCTCTATTTTGATAATTGCCATTATTTCTAAAATCGCGTTGATTTCTATTTTGATTAAAATCGCGCTGATCTCTATTTTTCTGATCCCTGTTTTCCTGTACAGGAGTTTCTGACCCGGTAGCTGCTAATTCCGTTGGTTTTTCTATACTTATTTCTTTTGATTTGGGTTCCATTTCCACTGGTTCAGCATCTTCCTGAATTGCTTTTCGCATCCTGGTTTTTGGACCTTTATGAGTGCCACCGAGTTTTTCTTTTTTGGGATCAGCATGTTGCTCTTTTAATTCGTCTTTATCATCACCAGCCGTGGCTCCACCCAATGCTTGTCTGTCTAATATTTGGAATACCAGGTCTTGTTTATTCATTTTTTTATTGCCTTTCACACCCAATTGTTCGGCAATTTCTCTCAGCTCAGGAACCAACATCTCATTGAGACGGAGAATGTCATAAATCATAATAAAAATACTTAAGTTAAATAAAAATTGACTTTTTTTGATTTGGACCTAAAAATGTACCTATACAGCTAATTCAAGAAAAGAATACATTATCGAGACTTAAAAGAGTGGCTGGAACACTTTTAGAAAGGAGAAAAACTGGTAGTTTCCTTCAGTTTGACTTCGCAAATATAACGATATTTTACAGCTGGTGTATATTTGCATTAAATTTTTTCTATCTCAAAGATTATGCTTACATTAAACTATTTTAACGAACTAAAGGAAAAAACCATAGAAGGTCTCAAAAAAAGGAACTGGGATGCCGAGAGATTAGCCTGGGTGGAAAAAGCAGCCGCCTTGGATTTAGAAAGAAAGGATATTCAAACCGATTTGGACAATCTGAAAAGTGAGGTAAACTCTGCATCCAAAGAAATTGGATCTCTTATGAGGGAAGGAAAGCTGCAAGAGGTAGAAAGTATAAAAAATAAAGTTGCAGCAAATAAATCTAAAATTACAGAACTGGAGGATAAATCAAGACAAAATAAAGAAGAATT
>CAYNIG010000336.1:0-5505 GCA_964396995.1 uncultured Saprospiraceae bacterium
GTTGACTGTGCTTATTATCCAGGCTGATCTGTCTTCCCTGAATAAATGCATGAGTCACTTTGGAGCTTTTCATATCCAGTATGTCCCCTTCGCTGATAATAATATTTGCATCTTTTCCAGCTTCCAGGCTTCCTGTCATCGAATCAATACCTAATATTTTAGCCGCATCTAGAGTAATGGCTTGCAATGCAGATTCTTTAGTAAGACCGTATGCAGCCATAGTACCTGCCTGGAAAGGGATACACCTTTGCTGCCAATGATCATTTTCAATAGCAATGGAAAACAATACACCTGCTTTTGCTAATAAAGATCCTGTTTTATAAGGTTGGTCTACGGCGTCGTCGGCAGTGGAAGGCAAACTATGTGGTTCACTCAAAATAACCGGTACATTCTGCTCTTTTAATAATTCCGAAATCAACCAACTATCGGCTCCCCCTACGATTACGATATCCAGATTAAATTCCGCTTTAAGATCAAGGGCCATAATGATTTCTTTTACCAAATCGGCATGGATAAATAGTTTTTGAGATCTATTAAATAACCCTTTTACTGCATCGTATTTTAGATTCAAAACCGGATTTACAAGTGATGCATAATTTTTTGCTTCTCTTAAAAATCTTCGCACCTCTTCCATTTTAGCAAGAGAATTTTTTATAATATCGGTAGGAGGATTGGGATTAAGAAATGCAGCAAATCCTCTCGGTCTATTGATCAAAGCTGGTATATTCAAGTGGATACCATTATTAATTTTATAACCAGCATCCCTCCAATCCCAGGCATCCAATTGAACTACACTACTTGTACCACTGATTGTTCCGCCCCTGGGGACTACATGCGCTAATAGCACTCCATTACTACGAACAGTGGGTATCACGTTGCTTTGAGCATCATAGGCTGATATCGATTTTACACTGGGATTCATGTCCCCTATTTCAGTATGATCGCTTTCCGCCCGGATAGAAGATATTCCGGCCAAACCCAAATTGGTGTTCATGGCAATGATCCCCGGGTACACATGTTTCCCATTGGCAATAATATTTTTTGCTCCCGAAGGGATTGAAACGTTCGCTCCGGCTGATTGTATTTTGGAATCCTTGATAATAATAGTTCCATTAGAAATAACCGATCCATTCCCGATATGTAAAGTGGCACCTGTAATTGCAATCAATCCTTTATTTTCCTTTGCCGGGTAGATGTTTTCCTGACCATATGCAAACAAGCAGACAAATAAAAATAGAAAAATATATATCTGTTTCATGATAATTGTATCTTAATAGGATTAGTCATTTTGATTTAAATTCATTCTTTGCTCCAGTCTATGCCACAGATTAGAAGCATGCGGGTGATCTTCTTCACAATGTTCCTCTTCGTTGAGTGATGGGCTTGGAGCATCAGTCTTAGCGCCGCTTTTTTTAGCTCCAATACTCTTATTTACCAATCTGTTTTTTTCCATAGCTATCCATTTTTGCTGTGCAGCATCTTTTTCGCGATCGAAATAAATTATGCCATCTACGATTGTTTTTTCAGCCTTTGCATAAATACTCAGAGGATGATCAGACCAGATTACAATATCAGCATCTTTACCTGGTTTTATACTTCCGGTTTTATCATTCACATGTAACATAGTCGCTGGGTTAATGGTTACCGATTTTAATGCATCTTCTTCTGTCATTCCGGCATATTTTATACTTTTAGCCGCTTCCTGATTGAGTCGTCTTGCCATTTCTGCATCATCACTGTTGATGGCAGAAAGTACACCTACTTTATTCATGATGTAATCATTCTGAGGTATTGCATCCTGCACTTCTGCTTTATAGGCCCACCAATCTGAGAATCCGGCAGCAGCAGATCCTTGCTTTTTCATTTGATCGGCTACTTTATATCCTTCAAGTATATGGGTAAACGTATTTACTTTAAAATTATGTTTTTGTGCTATATTAAGTAAAGCAAGGATTTCACTTGCAACATAAGAATGACAGGTAATGTGCCTTTTTCCATTCAGAATTTCTAAAATAGCTTCAAGTTCCAGGTCTTTTCTTTTATTAGGATCATTATTTGCTGCATACTGTTTAGCTCGTACAAAAGCATCTTCTAATACTTGTTCTACACCCATTCTGGTATCTGGAAATCTGGTATTCTGATTACTACTTGCCCTTTTTACATTTTCACCCAACGCAAATTTTATAAATCCTGGCCATCCATCAAATTTTAATTCTTCTGCATTTTTACCCCATCTCAGTTTTATTAATTGAGTTTGTCCACCGATGGTATTGCAACTTCCATGCAGCAAATGCGATGCGGTCACCCCGCCGCTGAGTTGTCGGTAAATATTGATATCATCCGGATTTAGTATATCTGCCATTCGTACTTCTGCAGTCACCGATTGTGTGCATTCATTTATACTGCCTGTACCTGCAATATGACTGTGTTCATCTATGATACCGGGTGTAATATGTTTTCCCTGGGCGTTTATTACTGTTGCACCAGGAGCTGTGATGTTTTTTCCTACTTTGGTTATTTTCCCATTTTGAATTAATATATCTCCCCCCTGAATGATCCCTTCTTTTTCACTTGTCCATACCGTACCATTTTTTAGTAGGATATCCTGAGCTGTGGGCTGGTTTAGGAAACCATAACCCTGAAATGGGTACAATATTGACCCCATTTCATTCATTTTAGGATTGGTTCCTTTTCTTTCTGCAGGCGTCATCTCATTTGACTTTAATTTGGATATTGTCCAACGGCCCCAATCTCCGTTGGCTAAAGTTCCGGTACCAGCCCAACCATTACCTACTTCTACCCCACTTAGTCTGTTTTGTCTGGTGCTGTCTTTTTTAAACGAAAAACTAAAAGAAATCAATTTGTCATTATATTTCATGCTTGTTTTTACTGTATCGGATATTCCAATAATTTTTACGGCATTACCGGGCACTTCTCCTGAAATGATTAGAGGATAGTTTATGTTGTTCAAAGTAAGGGTATATTCACCTGTATAGTTTTTCAAAGACTCCGCTTTCACTATATATTGTTCGCCCAAAATCCAATTTTCCAGTATGGAGGTTTTATCTTTAAATATTGGCCCATTAGTTACAATCAGATTGGCATATTTACCATTTTCAATTGATCCAAATTTGTCCTGAATACCCAAAAGCTGAGCAGGAATAGTCGTAAGTGCTTTTAATGCATACGATTCGGATAATCCATTTTCAATAGCTTTGGTCAGGTTTGTAGTAAATGTGGCGGCATCTCTAAGGCCATATTGAGTAAGTGCAAATGGTACTCCTGCTTTCTCCAGGGCGCCAGGATTAGTAGGAGCCATTTCCCAGTGTTTTAAATCGGCAACCGTAACAAATCTGGCATCATTTGGGTCCTCTACATCCTGAGCGTTTGGAAAATTTAGAGGCACTATAAACTGAGAATTGGTGTTTTTTATTTCACTTATCCGCTGATATTCATTTGTACCCGCTACGATTATAAAATTTTTGCCAAATTCTTTGCCTATTTTATTTGCTCTGAGATCCTGCCATTTATCCCCACCTTCGAAAATCATAGTGTAGTTCTGAATTTCATTGAATGAAGCCAGTGATAGGTTTGTTCCCTCTGTTTCCGGTTTGTTTTTATACCAATTGCCATCCAAAAAAGTCTGCCTGATCAGAGCTATTACGCCCATTAATGATCCCGGGTAATCCTGTGTAGAACTTCCCTTATTGAAAGAAAAATGAGTGGTTGATTTATCTTTAAGCAGAGCCATATTGGGTGATTTATTTGCCAATGAAACGACTGAGCCCGTGCCTCGAACGATCCCATCCATTACATGTACATTCATCACTCCAAATCCGTTAGATCTGTATTCTTTTGCTTTGTTCTCATTTACCTGAAATAAATGGAATGCATTTTGATCAGCTTTGATGGCGGCATTCCATCCTGCTGCATTTTTTGCATTTGAGGTCATTTGACTTGCACCACCAAATCCTCTATTTGGGTTAGTGGGTGGTGCCGGCATTCCGTAATCAGAATAAATATCAATAAATGATGGGTATACCATTTTCCCGGCATAATCTCTCACTATAGCATCAGCAGGAATGCTTATATTTTGACCTACGGCATTTATTTTTCCGTCTGAAATAAGTATCGTTCCCCCGGATATGGGTGGCGACTGGGCATCTTTAAAAATAGTGGCATTAACCAGCGCATATTTTCCGGTTTTCTTAAATTGAATGTCATTAATTGGAAATGTCTCTTGTGCCTGGATATTAGAAAATAAATATATCAGCAACAGTATTGAAAATGGTCTTTTCATAAAAAAATAAGGCTTAAACTTAAGAGCTAAATATAATAATATTAAAAATAAAGTTTATTCTTCAAGTGTGTTGTTTCCTACTTATTCACTTTAGGAATGAATTTCAAACTAATGGAATTAACGCAGTGACGGGTATTTTTCCCGGTTAATCTTTCCCCATGAAATACATGTCCAAGATGTGCCCCGCAGGAATTACAAAGAATCTCTATCCTCCGGCCATCAGCATCCTTCTCTTTTTTTATTGCCCCTGGAATCTCATCATCAAAACTTGGCCAGCCACATCCACTGTGAAATTTGTCTTTTGATTCATACAATAGGGAATTGCACCGTCTGCAAATATAGGTACCCTCAACAAAATGGTTGTCAAATTCACCAGTAAAAGGCCTCTCCGTCCCTTTATGCAAAATTACATATTCTTCTTCCCTGGTTAAAGGATTGAAATCCTCACTCATGCTTCTTCAATTTATCCTTAAATAATTTCCTGAATTTTTCAACCTTTGGATTAACTACATATACACAATAGGGTTGGTTTGGATTGTCTGCAAGATAATTTTGGTGATAATCTTCAGCAACGTAAAATATCTTAAAAGGAACAATTTCAGTTGTAATTGTCTTACCCGGCCAGATGGTTGGAGCCACAGTATGTACAGCATATTCTGCTGATTTTTTCTCTTCTTCATTTCTGTAAAAAATCACACTACGATACTGCGTCCCGACATCATTACCCTGTCTGTTCAACGTAGTAGGATCGTGAGTGGTCATATGCACCAATAGGATTTGATCCAGGCTGATTTTTTCAGGGTCAAAAGTAATCTGAATCACTTCTGCATGCCCCGTACTGCCAGTGCAGACTTCTTTGTACGTAGGGTTTTCCACATGGCCCCCAGAATAACCAGATTCAACCTTGACAACTCCTTCAAGCTCCAAAAACATCGCTTCGGTACACCAAAAACAACCTCCACCAAAAGTAGCAACAGCGTAATTTTTATTTTTATCCATAATTGATTTTTCAATTGATAACGATTTTGACTGCATATCATCCGGACAGGATCTGAAAGCAAAGATCAATGCCGTGATAAGTAAAGTTTTCATACCGCCAAAAGTACGCATTAAAATAGCTTCAGGAAAGCGGTTAAAATAAAAAAAGGCCGTATGAAAACAGCCCTTTTTAAGTAGCGGGAGCAGGACTTGAACCTACGACCTTC
>CAYNIG010000337.1:0-5496 GCA_964396995.1 uncultured Saprospiraceae bacterium
CAGGATGGTAAAACGGCGTCGGTTTTTACCGACCATACCTGGAAATATTCTTATGGTCCGTTGAAGAAAAATGATGTTTATCTTGGGGTTACCTACGATGCCCGCAACGACAATAAGGGATGGAATACGGCCGCCTATAATGATGGGCTATGGCATACGGCTATAAAAGGTGAACATCCAGGAGGGAAATTACAAAAAGCTTTTTTCCCATCAGTGCAAATTACAAAGGAAATAGACCCGGTAGAAATTTATTCCCCTGAACCCGATATTTATATTGTGGATATGGGTGTGAATTTTACCGGCACGTATAAAATTAAGTTATTTGGTATGCCAGGTGATTCAATTGTATTTAGATTTGGAGAGCGGGTTTATAAGGATGGTACACTAAACCCTATGACGACGGTAGCAGGCCAAATCAAGCGCAAAGGAGTAGGCGGACCTGGTGCACCTGACATTGCCTGGCAAACAGACACCTATATTTTTGGGGATAATAATGGTGAGTGGTTTACACCCGATTTCACCTATCATACATATAGATATATGGAAATAAAAGGTTTGAAGTACAAACCATCGATCACAGATATTAAAGGGCTATTTATACATACTAATATTGAAAATAAAAACAGTTTTGTTTGCTCATCGTCATTGCTCAATGCCATACAGGACGCTACTAAAAGGACATTTCAGGCCAATGTAGTCAGCGTGCAGTCTGACTGCGCAGCCAGAGAAAAATTTGGTTATGGTGGTGATTTAAACTCTACCAATGAATCCTTTATTTACAATTACGATATGCAAACTTTTTATCGTAAAACCATTTACGATTGGGTAGATGCAATGAAAGATTCGTCTTTTATTGACACAGCACCATTTGCCGGTGTTGAATATTGCGGTATAAGCTGGGAGTCAGCGTTTATCACTACACAGTATTATCTTTATTTGTATTATAATGATACCAGTTTGATTAAAGAACTATACGATATCGATAAAAAATGGATGGGCAAAGCAGCACGTATACATCCGAATTTGATGGTAGATAAAGGACTTGCAGATCATGAATCTTTAGTACCTGTTCCGGTGGAACTAACCGGAACGGCTCACTATCTGCAATGTGCCCAAATCATGCAAAAATTTGCTTCTGTGCTGAAGGATATAGAATATGAAAAAAAATATTCCCAATTAGCTGAAAAATTAAAAGAGGTATTACTCAAGGAATTTTGGCACAAGCCGGTGACTAAAACGATTAATAAACAAACCTTATTTTCTACTTTATTGTATCATGGAGTAATTCCGCCATCCGAACTGCAAGCTGCAAAAGATTCGTTGTTAAAGGCTGTTAAAGATGGCCCTTCCGGTCATTTTAATACAGGAATTTATGGTACTAAATACATACTTGAAACACTTTCTGAATTTATTGGAGCTGACCAGGTATTCGGAATTGTAAACAGTACAGCTTACCCTGGTTGGGGATTTATGATTAAAAACGGAGCCACTACCCTATGGGAAACCTGGAAAGAAAGTGACAATACTTATTCCAATTGTCATCCAATGTTTGGTTCTGTGACTGAATGGTATTATCGTTGGTTAGGAGGAATAAGACCTGATCCGGAAAATCCAGGATTCTCAAAGTTTATTTTAAACCCCTCCACACCTGTTGGCCTTGAATTTGTAAACTCATCTTATACATCACCATATGGAAAAATCGTTTCAAACTGGAAAAAACTGCGAGAAGGAATTACGGTGTATGAAATGGCCATTCCTCCAGATAGCAGAGCGACTGTCATTTTGCCTCATTTTCCATCCGGAAAGTTTACTTTACGGCTTCAAGAGAGGAAATCAAATAAAAAAGAGAATTTAAATTCCAATCGTTTCGAACTGGGCGAAGGGGACTATTTAATCACGGTTACATCAAATGAATAAAAAATGAAATTCAAAATTCTTATATCCATTATTATTTTGACTGTTCTATTTTCTGCTTTTTCGTCATACCAGATGAATGACAGAGCTAAGCCTGCCAGTCGGCCCAATATCCTATTTATTATGACTGATGATCATGCGTACCAGGCCATGAGCTGCTATAATGGTAAGTTAAATCAAACACCCAATATAGATCGGATTGCAAAAGATGGAGTTATATTCTCAAACAGCTTTGTCACTAATTCTATTTGTGCTCCAAGTCGGGCAGTAATGCTCACTGGAAAATTCTCACATGCCAACGGTCACCTCGATAATACACAGGCTTTTAATGGAGGCCAGGTAACTTTTCCAAAATTATTGAGGGCTGCCGGATATGAAACTGCAATGATTGGAAAATGGCACCTGGAGAGTGATCCCACCGGCTTTGATTATTGGAATATATTGCCGGGCCAGGGAGACTATTACAATCCCGATTTTATAGAAATGGGTAAAAGAAGTAAAATAGAGGGATATGTTACCAATTTGATTACCGATTTCAGTCTCAAGTGGCTGGACAAAAGAGATAAGAAAAAACCATTTTGTCTTTTATTGCATCACAAAGCCCCTCATCGCGCCTGGATGCCGGACACATCCTACTTAGACAAATATAACGATGTACAATTTCCACTGCCTGATAATTTCTATGATAATTATGAAGGCAGGAAAGCGGCTGCCAATCAGGCAATGCACATAAAAGACTTTTGCCCTGTAAATGATTTAAAGATGTATGACTCAGAAGGAGAAGTTCAAGGCCCTTTGCGTAAGCATTTTGAAAATCAAATAAAGCGCATGAACCCTGCACAACGCGCTGCCTGGGATAAAGGATATAAATCGGAAATAGCATATTATAAAAATGCTAAACTTACAGGTAAAGAATTGCTGGAGTGGAGTTATCAACGTTATATGGAAGACTATTTGCGTTGTATCGCTTCAGTTGATGACAACATAGGCCGGGTGCTGGATTATCTGAAAAAAAATGGACTCGATGAAAATACGCTGGTAGTATATACTTCAGACCAGGGATTTTATCTGGGAGAACACGGTTGGTTTGACAAACGTTTTATGTATGAAGAATCATTTCGAACCCCATTGGTCATGAAACTGCCCAATAAAATTAAAAAAGGCAAAATTGAAAAATTGGTTCAAAACATAGATTATGCACCCACTTTCCTTGACCTTGCGGGTCTATCCATTCCGGATCATATGCACGGTAAATCACTTGTGCCATTAATCACCGGTAAAAAAACCAAAAACTGGAGAAAATCCATTTACTATCATTATTATGAATATCCGGGTCCACATGATGTCAAAAGACATTACGGCATTCGTACCGATCGGTACAAATTGATTCATTTTTACCAGGACATTAATCAATGGGAATTATATGATTTAAAGCTTGACCCATCGGAAGTAACGAATTTGTATGGTAAGAAAGGATATGAAGATCTTACCAGGTCACTTTTTAATGACTTGGTGAATTTGCAAACCCAGTATAAAGATAGTACTGCTGTGGATGTAGAGCTGAATTGAGAAAGGGGCAGACTTTCTATGATTGAAAGGACTTTAGCTTGTAGTCGTTTTATCTTGGTGACAGACCATCAGTAACCCTTTGAAAAGGTTGATTTCTGCGGAATAGATATGTTAAAAAAGAAGTGAAAACAAATATATAAAAAGCCCTATAATTTATTAATCTATAAGAATTTGTTCATTGATATTACCACCGGACCGGATTCACGGCCGGATTGCACCATACAGCTGGGAACCTTTCTCGTCAATTCTTGACGAGATGACAGAGAGGGGTTTAAACTAACTTTATATTCGAAATCACACTTTGATCTTATCCAATCAATTAGTCAATAGATATTCTGTTTAACCTTTTGATTCTATTTTTAAAGATCAATGCAACGGATTTGTAGATGAATTATAAGATTGCAACGTACTTCCAATTTTTATAAACCGAAGGTGAATTAAGAGTTCCCCATTTTGTGATCGAGGATTCTTTGTCCAAGAATTTGGGTATATCGTTTGTAAAACTCCCAATCTGTCGCATTGCATCAGATATATACAAAGTAAAATAGAAAAAACAAAAAAGCCTTATAAAATATTCATTTACAAGGCTTTACAAAATTATTTGCGGACCGGACGGGACTCGAACCCGCGACCTCCGCCGTGACAGGGCGGCATTCTAACCAACTGAACTACCGATCCTCCTATTCTTTTCAGAAGGGACTGCAAAAGTATATTTTTTTATCCAAAAGCCAAAGCATTTGTCAGAAAAAACTATTCACCTTCGATAGGTTGAAATTTCTGTTTTTTTTTGGCAAGGAACATTCTTAGGCACCAAGCACCTCCACCAGCCTGTCTACCTCCCCCACTCCATTATATACCGAAGGAGATATCCTGACCCTATTTTTATAAACTGAGATATTGATGCCTTCTTTCGCAAGTTTTGAGGTAAGCATATCGTATGCGTCTTTATATGCAAAAGATACTATGGGCGAGGTGGAATCAGGAGGAGTTAACGGAATGAAACCAAAACTGGGTAGTTTTTGCTGTAATATTGAAATCATGGGTTGTCGGTATTTTTCTATTTTATCCACTCCTGTATTTAATATATACTCTAATGAATGCCGGATTGCCGGGATAGCACCATTAGCCAGAGTACCCACCTCGTAATGTCCACTGGCATCGTTTTTACACTCAGATTCAAAAATGGAACCACCAGGCTCGTCAAATGGAAAAAGGTGAGTGATGAATTTTGCTTCCTGTCTGTATCCAAATTGAGTCTTCTTTAATAAATGCATTTTATCCTCTTTTACATACAAAAATCCAGCTCCGAAATCACCCATGAGCCATTTATATGTGGCACAGGCACAAAAATCCACACCGGACTCTCTGACATTGATAGGTACCGCCCCTACGGCCTGAATGATATCCGCGTAGACCAATGCATTTTTAGAGTGTGCTATTTCACATACTTTTTTCAGATCATGTTGGAATCCATTAAATGCAGAGACAAGAGAGAGGGCTACCAATTTTGTACCTTGTGTAATTGCCTTTTCAAGATCATCGTAATTAATTCTGTTGTCCTTTGGCTGAATGATATGTATATCGGCTCCTTTTTTAGCCAATTCATTGTACATAAATAGTGATCCGCTAAAATGATATGCATCGGTGACCACTCTGGCTTTATTATCTGATACGGATAATCCATTTAACACCATATTCTCACCGGCCATGGTACTGGGTACCCAGGCAATCTCATCATCATCTGCATGGATTAATTTTGCAAAAAGTGCCTTGGCAGAAACGCGGTTTTCATCCATTTTATACACCGGCGTTTGACTATTTTCCATTCTTGCATTCAGATAGGATGCTATCCTATTTTGACTGCCTTTACTAAGGGGATGAGAGTACGCCGCATTGAGGTAAATGCCTCTGATATCAAATAATTTTTTAGCTGGCAATGCTACCTCGATACCAGCAGTATCATTAAAGGCTTGTTCAGCCATTTTAAAGGAATGATAAAACGGTATTCCTGCT
>CAYNIG010000338.1:0-5486 GCA_964396995.1 uncultured Saprospiraceae bacterium
GAGCCAATTATTTATAAGTGCATACCTTTTTAATCTTTTTACCCAATACCCTTGCACATACTTGATCTATTTCTTTCAATAAATCAATAGGCGTCAATATTTTATGATTTCCCCAGCAGACTCTAATTACTTGTTAATATGATTGAGGTCTGGGTATTTAATTTATTTCTCCAAGAATAAAGTAATATTTCTATTGGATCGAATCCATAAATAAACAAAAAATAAATATGCCGGCCGTCAACAATTTTTAAAGACTACTTTCTGCTCATTTTCCTCCAGCATCGACTCTATATTCTTAGCCGCTTTAGTGATAGACAGACCTCCCAGATTGGTACACCGCAAAGTATGATGTATTTGATCTCCCACCAGCTTCATAGTTTCGATCACTTCATCCAAAGGTATGAGTTGTACATAATCAGATAGAGCCATGTTTGCAGATGATATGGCATTTGTCGCGGCCATCACATTTCTACCAAGGCATGGCGCCTCTACTCGATTACCAATGGGATCACATATGATACCTAGCGAATTTTGTAAAGCCAGCGAAGCTGCGGTAAGGGATTGATCTAAATTTCCACCCTTCATTTCTACTATTGCAGCAGCAGCCATGCCTCCACCAGATCCGGTTTCCGCCATACATCCACCTACTTCGGCAGCAAACGTGGCATGCGCAGCTATAAACACACCAATCAGTCCGGCAGATAACATTGCCTTTACTATATCATCTTCTTGCAAGCCCATTGAATGGGCGATCCCGAATATTGCCCCGGGTAACCCTCCGCATGATCCGGCTGTAGGGGCTGCCACGATTACACCCATTGAGCTTTTTACTTCCATGATTGCCGATACATACATGATGACCGTATTATTTGCATCGCCACCGACTAATCTCTGATTTGCTAGTTTTTCTTTGAATTGTAAAGATTGCGCGCCTAAGATCCGATCGTGGTAAGTGGTGCCTTTCAGTCCGGTTGCGATAGCATTACCCATAATTTGTACTATCCGGCGCATTTTTTCAAATACTTCTGCATGGGTTATATTTCCTCTTTCTGATTCATAAGCCACCGCCAACTCCCAAAGTGCACCATTTTTGCCTTTATTATACTCAAGCATTTCACGGCAAGTGATGAAGGGGATCTGCATGTTTTTTCTGGCTAAAACAGGCAATACCGGATTTAATACCTTTACGGCTTCTACGCCAGCCATTGATTTTAATTCCTGCAACAGGATATCATTGCAGGGAACCTGAGAGCTGATTTGGACAAAATTTTTCATCCCCGTTTGTAAAAGCAGCTCATCATAAGTCAAAGAGGCTTTTATAAAATCAAGTATCGGGTCCGGGTTTTTGCAATAGATCAGGGTTTCGAAATAATCACCGGCCATATGCACAGATGCTCCATCTACCCGGATCACCTCTATCATGCCTCCACCAGTAGAGATGGCTATCAATTCGTGTGATTCATAGTCGTTGCTCAGTTTTATTTTATAGGTATTGGGATGATTGACATCAATGTCCACTATCTTAATGGTAACATCAATACCTGCAGTGCTCAGATATTTATCGGATTCCGGTAATCTCTCATCGTCGGCTTCCCATCCCAAAAAGCCACCAAACAAGCCCATATCGGAGCCCTGGCTTTTATGAGTCGTAGCCAATGAACCATGCGGATCGAATTCTATGACAATGGCTTTGATTTTTTCCTGCATGAGGTCCCGGCATAGACGGGCTATGCGCAAAGAAGCTGCACAGTGCGAACTGGAAGGACCACGCATTACCGGGCCTATCACATCATTGAATATGCTTGGGTATGAATTCATTTGGATGGATTTGAGTATTCAATAATACGAATTAAACACCACATTAGTACGAAAGGAAGTTTATTCCCATAGAGGCTATGGTCAAAGCGGAGGTTAGTCAGATCCAACAAATAAAGAATTCATTTTCAGATTTTCACTGTAAAAGGCTTTGGGGCTGACTCCGGTAAACTCCTTGAAGTCTTTGATAAAATGGGCCTGATCAAAATACCCGTTTTCATACGCAATATCAGTCAGGTTTCCGGTATTGTTTTGAGTAAGCATTTTTAATGTTTTTTGCAACCGAATGACTTTGGAAAGTTGTTTGGGACTAAGACCTATCGCCGATGAAAATTTTCGTTCCAGTTGCCTCCTGTTTATTTTCATTTTATCCGAAAGCTTCTCTATATTGATATGCCCATTGGATTGCATCAATGTATCCAGGCTCATTTTTATCACCCTGTCTACCGTATCACCTTCCCTTAATTTATGTGAAAGAAACCGGCTGAGAATCAGTATACGCTTCTCATTTTGCTTTGCATTGATCACAGCTGCCTCTAATTGAAATGCATCACCACCAAAAAGTAAATTTACAGGCACCGCCGTGTTTTCCATTAGTTTGATTGGATATGCTGAAAAAGGAATAAAACCATCCGGTTGAAATCGGGCAGCAACCATGCCAGTGATACCCGTAGCAGCTATTTCCAAAGGAGTGGTAATCTGGCCGAATACAAAACTTCGGGGTTGTAATATACTGGAGCCATCCAATTGATACTGTTTATACAAATCACCATAGTGTACAATCAATTCCATGCACCCATCCGGCACTATTCTTTGTCTTTCTTCCTTTTCGGTCATCCCGGCATCGAGGCTCCAGAAGCATTTTATAAAATCGCGAAGTGAATCCGGTACTTCGTATTCTTTATAATTCATTTAGTCCAGTAAAGGTAATAAAGGCTTATTATCTCATTTAAATAGGGTAAACCTTTAAGCAATAAAAAAACCGGATCTACCCTTTCTTAAGTGCAGAATAAGTCCAAATCGCGCCTACTAAATCTACAGATCCTATAGCTATAAGCATAGGGTGCGCATACTTTAGTACAACAAATAAAGTAAAAAAGACGAACACAGCAATGCGAGTGAATACAGTAGCTTTGAAAAATTGAACATAATTGTATTTAGCGGAGATTAAATAATAAACGGCCAATAATCCGGCCAATAATCCCACCACCCTGATCCATACCTCCTCTGTCGTTGGCATTCCCAAAAAAGTCAATAAAGTATTGGGTGCGATCAATAACGAAAGGCTCATGATCACTAAATAAAAAGAGAAATAATAAATTGATTTGCCACCTGCTGTCATAAGATTATTTTAAAAGGTGAAATATAAATATACTAAACTTGAACCGTAATCATGCATTAAAAAAAGGCAATCCGGCTTTTTTACCGCATTTCTGTTTATCATCACCTGCTACACCCTTCAAAGCCGATGCTGTCAATGCAATAAAATAATTCCCCATTAATCCGACTACAAACGTTTATTTTTGTATACTATGAGTGCCAAATGTCTTGAATGTGGTGAAAAAATCATGGGCCGGGCAGATAAAAAGTTTTGCTCTGACCAATGCCGTAGTGCTTTTAATAATAAGCTGAACAGCGATCATACCAACCTGATGCGAAATATTAACAATATACTTCGTAAAAACAGGCGTATACTTGAAGAGCAAAATCCCGATGGCAAAGGAAAAACCACTGGAAGTAAATTAATTAAAAAAGGATTTAAGTTTGATTATTTTACCAATATGTACACTACGAAAAACGGTCATACGTATTTTTTCTGCTATGACCAGGGCTACCTGCCGCTGGACAACGATTGGTATGCTTTAGTAAAAAGAAAAGAATACATAAACTAATATAAATCGTTTATTAAAATTCGATCATGAAACAATACCTGTTGGTAATCATACTGTCACTGTCGATAAAGATTACTTCTGCACAGTCCATCACCTGGTCAGGACATATTGCAGAATTGGTATATAAAAACTGTACCACCTGCCATCACACGGGTGGTATAGCTCCTTTTTCGATGATGACTTACCAGCAGTCATTTAACAACAGATTCAAAATCCGCAATTCAGTCTCCAATAAAGTAATGCCCCCATGGCCTCCGGAAAATACATACAGGCGGCACGCTTTCAACAGATCATTAAAAGAAGAGGACATAAAAAAGTTTGAAAATTGGGTAGATGCCGGAGCCCCTTCGGGAGATCTGTCTAAAGCTCCGGCAGCTCCATACTATGATAATCTCGGTGAAATAAAAAACCCCGACCTGGTAATTACAGCTCCTAAATACACTATATCAAGTAACGTGGATGAATATCGGTGTTTTCCGGATAGTACCCGTCTTTCCAAAGATATGTGGATGACTGCTCTCGAGTGCATTCCGGGTGATCCTGAGCTGGTACATCATGTATTGATATTCAGGGACAAGGGGGTAAGAAGTTATTCGCTAGACAGCAAACAGGAAGGTCCCGGATATGTGTGTTTTGGTGGTGCCGGTACCAGTGATGCAGATCTGATAGCTGCCTGGGTACCCGGAGCAGGTGCATTTAATTTGCCAAAAGGATTTGGAATGAAGATTCCGGCAAGGAGCAATATCATCATACAAGTACATTATCCTGCCGGGGTCAAAGGTAAAGTGGATCAGACTAAAGTAAAATTTAAACTCACGGATCAACCCCAGCGTGAGACTTATCTATTGCCGGCACTGAATCATGAGTTGAACCTTACCAATGGTCCCCTGGTAATACCCGCCAATACGGTAAAGACTTTTAATCAGCGATTTTTTCTTCCGTTTCCTGCTTCTGTAATCGGGGTGGCGCCCCATATGCATTTGATAGGTAAGTCGATAAAGACCTGGGCTGTTTCCAATGATCTGAAAGAAATACCTTTGATTCATATTCCAAAATGGGATTTTCATTGGCAAGGTGTATATATGTTTCCTAAAATCCAGCGAATACCTGCCGGAACCTTTTTGTATTCTGAAGCGGTGTATGACAATACTACTGCCAATCATCACAATCCAAATGACCCACCCAAGGAAGTGCGGGTAGGCGAGGCAACTACGGATGAAATGATGATTACCTATTTCCTTTTTGCACAATATGTGTCCGGTGATGAAAACTACATCATTGACAGTACTGCCGCTGCATTGACTACCGGCAACAAAACGGTTGAATTAAATCAGCGGGAAATAAAAATCAGTCCTAATCCATTAACTGCAAATCAGAACCCACAACTTAGTTTCTCCACTGAGAATCAGGATAAAGTCAAAATTCAGCTATTTGATATCCATGGAAGACAAATCTGGGATTTTCACAGCTCTTATCTTTCACGTACACAGGTATCCATTTCTGTTCCCTTAAACCAATTACGCCTGAGTAATGGAGTTTATGTTATTAGAATACAGGGTAAGGATTGGTCGGGAGCGGAAAAATTGATAATTAATTAGGGTCTGCTGGTTAAGTATAATTTTTTTTATTTGCCATTCTTTCTTTGCCCGCCAAAGAAAGAATCAAAGAAAGCTCGTCAGAAAATAAGGCATTCCTTTCGGAGCGACCTCTTCAGCTGCCCTGCATAACATATCAAGAGGTAAACTCTTGATGGCGAGTTTACCTCGCTCACAGATTTCC
>CAYNIG010000339.1:0-5471 GCA_964396995.1 uncultured Saprospiraceae bacterium
TGGTCGTAAAAAAAGACCATATTACCACATTGTGGTTGCAGACTCCCGATCACCTCGTGATGGGAAATTTATCGAATTATTAGGTATGTACAATCCGATTGTAAAGCCTGCGTCAATTGAGATTGATGACAAAAAAGCGTTGGATTGGTTGACCAAAGGAGCTCAACCGACGGATACGGTTAGAAATATCCTTAAAGCTCAAGGTGTTCTTTATAAAAAACATTTGCAAAGAGGAGTGACCAAAGGTGCTCTGAGTCAGGATATTGCAGATCAAAAGCATCAGGAGTTCATAGCACAAAAGCAAAAAGCCAATATTGCCGCGATGGCAAAAAATGCCGATGAAACAAAGGCATTCCACGAAAAAGTGTTTGGTAAAGCAAAGCCGGCTAAAGTAAAAGCAAAGCCAGAAGCTGAATCTACCGAGGCTGCAGCAGAATAAGTTGCTGATTTAGAACGTTTAGAATTTAATTTACTATAATTTTGATCTGGTAAGGCTCTAAAAAGTCTTACCAGATTTTGTTTTTAAAAAAGAATATTTATATGGAAAAACTTGATTCAAAATACGTAGCTCTTGTTGAAGATATAAAAGCCAGAATACAGGCTTCCAGTGCATTAGAAGCTTTACTGGAAGAAGATTCTGAAGCAAATTTTCAATCACTTCGTGATGAGTTTGAACCGGAAATACATGAGTTATATATAGAAGTAGGCAAATTTAGACCCTTGCAATTGATAGACCTGGAGCAGCGCCTTATGCATGCTGACCTGGAAGGCGTGTACCTGCCTAAGATTTTGGGATATGCTGTACTCCGTGGTGATGTGGATGAATTTGCCAAATACAGGCGACCTCAGGATCAATTTGGATTAGCTGTAAAAGCACTGGCTAATTGCAACAATTTTGAATTGCTAAAAAATAAGACCGGTCAGACACTTCAGATCGGATTTGGACTTTCAAGTGATATCTGGGTTTCAAACCTGGTAGATAATCTGGAGAATAAAAGATCAAAATTGTTTTTCGAACCCATCAAAGCTCACCATTTTGCAGACAGTAATACCCGAAAATCAGCTCTAGCAAAATATGCACGACAATTTGAAGGAGTACCTTATCATTCAGCTGAATTTCCCAACACACCTGAAGATCTCAAGAGTCTTAAAATTCCATTAAAGGAATTTTTATTACATAGAGTAAAGAATTTTTCAGACAATTCCAGTCTAAAACCTTACTTGAGTGCCCTAATCAATAATGATAAGCTGTATCACCTTTCGGAATATTGGGATTTGATTTTTATCATTACCAATTTTTATCCAATGGAAGGCACTGACAAAGCGGCACTGAAAAACCTGGTGAATGAAAGCCGCAAAAACGACTCTTCATTCAGTGAGCATTATTTTACGTTTTTACATGAAATGCATAATGAAGGAATCAATTTTGATGCTCAGGTAGATCAAAATGCCAACGAGATAATGGATCCCAATTTGCAGGATGACATCAAACGATATTATGAATTGGCCGCTGTGATTCACTCCAAAGGGTATATGCATGAAGATACCATTGAAGCGGTGCGGAATTTCTATGAGTCTAATGAAGGGTTGTCTGTGATCAATGCCACTGTACGCAATACCATTCTCGGCTATTTTAAAACACTATTGAATAATCTGGACGAAGGGGAATATCAAAACTATTTTGAAATATCCAAGATATTCAATATTTATATGAAGATCTTTGCCAATGAAAAGTTCAATCAGGATGTTCAATCCTTGAATCAGAAGTTTATACATAAACTTTTATCCAGGTATAACGATAAGCGTGGTAAGGATTATCAGGAAATAAAGAAATTTGTAACGGCCAATTTTGCTGACCTGGATTATATGAAGGAAAAAGACATCACAGAACTGTTTAAGACCAAAAGAAAAAAAGCGACTTCTTCCTGAATTTTATGACCAATACAATCGCTTATTTGAAGATATAATCACATTCACAAATTATTAATAAAATAATACGAACAAGTTTGTTTGTTAAGCCGTTATTTTGCTTAAGTGATAAAGGATTTATTATCAGCCATTAAAGCCTATTGGGAGGCATGGACCATTATAGTGGATAAAAAACTATGGGCTTATTTATGGATTCCGGGGCTCATCAGTGTATTTTATGGCCTGTTGGTAGGGGTGAGCGCATGGTATTGGTCAGATAATCTTCAAGGTATGATCTCCACTATATTTCCTTCTGATTCCAATTCGAAAATAATTTCAAAAATTTCAACTGGATTGATAAATGTTGGGATTGCCACTACAGGAGTTGTTATTTATAAATATGTCATACTGGTGATCCTGGCTCCTTTGCTCACTTCACTTTCAAGAAGAGTAGAAGAGGCAGTGGCAGGTTATTCAATTTCATACAAAAACGAATCGGACGAGACTACGATACAGGATTTTATCAGGGCGGGTTCATTTGGCTTGAGAAAATTTATCAAAGAATTGTTGTTTACTGTTGGTTTTGTATTGTTAGGTATAATTCCATACTTTGGATTTCTGGCCGCACCGGGTATATTTATCATTCAGGCAATGTATCTTGGATTCTGTACTATGGATTTTACATTGTACCGATATTTTAGTATTGGCGGAAGTGCAGATTTTATAAGGAAAAACCTCGGTTTCAGTTTTGGTATAGGGCTTATTTTTATGTTATTGATTCTGATACCTTTGATTGGATTGTTTTTTGCTCCCAGTCTGTCCGTTGCCGCTGCGACTTTGAAGGTAACGCCAAGAGTATTCAGGCCTACCTACTCATTATAAGCACTTTGTTTAATACCTTTTACTCAAACCAGTAGTATATTCTTATTTCTATGGATTTTACAGGTATTTCCAGGGCCAATTTTTCCGATAAAGATGAAATCTTCAGGCTGTATCGATTGACTATAGATGTATTTGAAAAACTTGGTATATTCCAATGGAATGATAAATATCCTTCATTGCAAGATTTAAATGAAAATCTGATCGCAGGCTCTACGTGGATATTAAGACAGAATGGAAGTATCATAGCCGCCGTAACTTTGGATGCCAATCAGGAACAGCAATATAGTCAAATCAAATGGGCCTATCCATCTGATAAAATAATGGTCATACATCGATTAGTCATTCATCCGGATTATCAGGGTAAGGGACTAGCAAAAAAAATGGTGTTATTTTCCGAAGAGTTGGCATTGGAACAAGGATATGATGTGATCCGGTTGGACGCATTTATTGGTAACCCATACTCCCAGAATTTGTATAGACATATGGGCTATCATGAGGCAATAGGCTATTGTTATTATCATGTACCTGCCATAATGTGTAATTGTTTTGAGAAAAGGATCCGGCTTTAAAAAATACCCCTTCCTACCCGGATAGATTTCAAAGTCTAAATCCTATATTTGAACATGCAAAGACTGACTTGTACATCACTATTAATAATACTTCATTTGTTTTCCTTGTCTCAGCCTGACCGGTGGCAACAAAAAGTAAATTATAAAATGGAGATTGATTTTGATGTCAGCAAACATCAATTTACCGGTTATCAAAAATTGACATATTATAATAACTCACCTGAAAGTCTGGATCGGGTATTTTATCATTTATACTATAATGCATTTCAACCAGGGAGCATCATGGATATCAGGTCTCAGAATCTTCCTGATCCGGATGCCCGGGTCCGGGATAGAATATCTAAATTATCTTCCGATGAAATTGGGTTTCATGAAATCCTTTCATTAAATCAAAATGGAATACCCATTGAATATAAAGTGGAAGGAACCATACTGGAAGTAAAATTAGCCTCTCCTATAAAGCCCGGAGGTAAAACTACGTTGGTTATGACTTGGAAATCCCAGGTGCCCAAACAAATAAGGCGTACAGGCAGGGATAATAAAGAAGGGATAGCATATTCTATGAGCCAATGGTATCCTAAATTATGTGAGTATGATTACCAGGGTTGGCATGCAAACCCTTATGTCGCACGTGAATTTTACGGAGTTTGGGGCGATTTTGATGTTAAAATCAAAATGGATAAAAAATATCTGATTGCTGCCGGGGGATATATACAAAATGCAAACGAGGTAGGACATGGATATGCACGGGATGGAGCCAATCTCAAACTACCATCCGGTGAAAAACTACTTTGGCATTTTAAAGCATCCCAGGTGCATGATTTTATGTGGGCGGCAGATCCTGAATATAAACATACTCACCTGGTAAATGACGATGGAATAGATATGCACTTTTTTTATCAGGAAAATGATAAAACAAAAAATACCTGGGCTGCTTTGCCTGAAGTAATGAATAAAGTATTTATGGTCGCAAATAAGAATTTTGGCAAATATCCTTATAAATACTATGCTTTTGTACAAGGGGGAGATGGTGGTATGGAATATCCTATGGGCACCCTGATTATGGGTGAAGGTACTATGGGTGGGCTGGTCGGGGTCGCCACTCATGAATTGATGCATAGCTGGTACCAAATGGTTTTGGGATCCAACGAAAGCCTCTATCCGTGGATGGATGAAGGATTTACCAGTTATGCGGAAGATAAAATTCTGGCTGAAATCAACGACCAGGGTAGCACGGATCTCTATGGTACCCCGGCTTTTAAATCAGCCTATAATGGGTATTTTAACCTTGTAAAGAGTGGAAGAGAGGAACCCCTGAGTACTCATTCGGATCATTATGAGACAAACTCTTCTTATGGCATTTCGGCCTACTCTAAAGGTGAGGTGTTTTTGCACGAACTGGAATACATTATCGGTAAGCAGGTTTTTGAAAAATGTCTGATTGACTATTTTAATATCTGGAAATTCAAGCATCCCAATCCAAATGATTTTATACGGATTTTTGAAAAAGGAAGTGGTTTGGAATTGGACTGGTACAAAGAGTATTTTGTAAACAGTCTGAAACAACGTGACTATGCAATTGACAGCGTATATGAAACAAATGGAATGACCCATGTACGTATTCGAAAAGTAAAACCATTTATAATGCCAATAGATTTGATGGTAACACTCCACGATGGATCTTCCTATATAGAATACATTCCACTGGATCTGATGCGTGGGGTGAAACAACAGGAATGGCCGGCTTATAAATTAAAAGTAAACAAAGATTGGACATGGACTTTTCCGACCTATATTCTGCAAATAAATCATCCACTTGTAGACATAAAATCACTTGAAATTGATCCATCCGAACGTATGGCGGATATCAATAGAGGAAATAATAAATACAGTAAATAGGGTCAGCTGGTTAAATATAATTTTTTTTAATTTGCCATTTTTTCTTTGTCTCCCGTCATCATTTCATTTTTACGGGACAGGCTGCCAAAGAAAGAAACAAAGAAAGCTCGTCTCTGACGGAGTCTGATAGGCTTGCCGCTCGTCAGAGTCGTCAGACAGAAAATAAGGCATTCCTTTGGACCGACCTCTTCAGCTGCTCTACATAACATTTCA
>CAYNIG010000340.1:0-5434 GCA_964396995.1 uncultured Saprospiraceae bacterium
GCTTTTGTACCTCGACTATATTTATTAGATTTATGACCTGGTTTCAATTGTACAATTTTTAATGACTGGAGTAAAAAAAGGGTTCACCATACTCTATTTCTTATTATTTGCGGTTATGGGTGCAAGCCAGGAGAATCCGGATTCTGTGCAGATATTGGAAGATCAGGATATACCAAAAGAAGAATCAGCGGCACCTGAGGTGATCCAACCGGATAACGAAATCATACTGTATACAGATTTTAAACAGGATCTTAACTTGTTTAAATATCATTTAGGTATCGATGGCAATTTTAGTACCGGCAATGTAAATCGTAAATTGTTTGCCATGCGCACCGGTTTTGAACTGGATCTGCACAAAATCTTCAGACTATCCTTTTCTCCATACCTGATTTACGGTGAACAGAATAAGGTCCTGAGTGAAAGGGAACTATTTATGGATCTGAGAGGAAGTTTGTTTTACAGGAAGAATTTTCATTATGTTGGATTTACCTCAATAGAACGAAGCAATCTGCGTAAAATAAATTCAAGGCATATCGGCGCAGCGGGATTGGCGTTCAAACTACTCAAAAGTAAAAAAGCGCTGCTCACCATCAATAACCTGATATTATACGAAAATACAGATTATGTAAACAATGATCGGTTTAAAGATCGACGCCTTTGGCGAAATTCAACCAAATTACAAGGTGAGTATAAAATGAATAAAGATAAATTTGTAATTACTCATCTATTGTACTTCCAACCAGCTATCAGTCAGCATAATATCAGGTGGAATGGCAATATTATATTGCGGTATATGGTCTCCAAAAAAGTAAGTATCCGAGCCGTGATAGACGATAGTTATGAAAGCCTGGTAGTACCCGGAAGAATGAAAAATGATTTCAGGCTTACCTTTGGCATAGGTATAGATGGTATAAAATAATGTACTTATTTGACAAACTGTTTATTACTGATTGATCATAGCGATAAGTATGAATCATAAGTCTTGTGGCCTGGTGACCGTAAGCCCGTGTCTTAATTTATTCAGTGTATGGTTAATTCGGCAGTATCTCCATTATTGTCATTTTTTTGAATGATGAAATAGCTTGTTTTTACTGATGTCCTAAAACACAAATCTGGGTTGATTAAAATAAGCAGAAACCCGGTATTATTTAATATCTTGCCCTTACAAAAATGCAGTCATCAGGGTATAGGTATTTTTTATACATTTCATTGATTTTAAATTTATCTTCAAGGCTATCAGCTAAGATAGATACAATTGATTTTACTATTGGTTCCCAATCAATTGGCAAACAAAATAACTCATTCGAAATCACCGGGAGGATCACCGATTCAACCAATAATGAGGCCATCATCGGAGCCCTCTTGCAAATCGACAACCGAAATGCAACGGTCACAGATGTGCAGGGTGCATTTAGAATAAAGCTATCCTATGGCTATCATATCCTTCAAATATCTTCACTTGGTTTCATCACTAAAATATACAGATTGGGTGCATTTGAAAATGGTATCCTGAATATTAAATTACAAGATCAATCCATAGCCTTAAAAACGATAGAAATAAGTGCTAATGCTAACAACCATCTTAAAAACAATATCGGGCTGGAAATACTCGATGTTACCAAATTGGAAAAACAATCTAAATTTCTGGGCGAACTGGATGTGTTGAGAAGTTTGCAAGCCATATCCGGTGTGAGCAGTATCGGTGAAGGATCTTCCGGGATAAATGTGCGGGGTGGCAATGCAGATGAAAACCTCATATTGCAGGATCAGCATCTGATCTTAAATCCCACGCATGCGTTAGGAATATTTTCACTTACTCATCCCGACATGGTAGAATCTATTTCCTTGCACAAGGGAGATATGCCTGCAAGATATGGCGGAAGATTATCATCCGTATTGGATATTAAATTAAAGGAAGGCAATTTAGTTAAGTTTACAGGCAATGCGGGTGTTGGAATTGCCACCTCCAAAATTACCATAGAAGGTCCACTGGTCAGGAACAAAGTGTCTTTTATCATGGGACTACGTGGCAGCTATCTTGATTGGTTACTAAAAAAATCCAAAAACATAAACCTGCAAAAAAGTCATGCATTTTTTTATGATGGAACCGGAAAAATCGATGCCAGATTGGCTAAAAACACCAAAGCGGGTATTTCTTTTTTTAACTCACAGGATGATTTTCAGTTTACCGACGAGGTTAAATTTGCTTACCGGACCACCAGTGCAGTTGCTTATTTGAATCAAATAATCAATAAATCAATCAATATCAATCTGACTAGTAACGTAGGAGAATACAAAAGCAATTTATTTGACATTAAATCCAATGATCAGTCAAAATTTACCAATACCATATCGTATTTCAGAAACAAACTCGCACTTCAAAATCAATTAAACCCTTCGTATTTTATCGAAGGGGGTGTGGAGTTAAATAGGTATAAAATACTTCCAGGAGCAATAGAGCCCTTTGGTACCAATTCAAACATTGGCAATTCGGAATTACCCGTAGAGCAAAGCAAAGAAATCGCTTTATTTTTTGATCAAAAATTGGAAGTCAATAAATCACTTCTACTCAATCTTGGTTTACGGCATACATTTTATTCCAATATCGGAGCAGGAAAAGTAACTATTTATAATGAGGGCAAACCCAAAACAGTGGAAAACATCCAGGATACATTGGAATTCACACCAGGACAAACCATTAAAAAATACGCCGGCCTGGAACCCCGTCTTTCATTTAGTTATCAATTGACTACCGGTACAGCCATCAAGGGCGGCTACAGCAGATCCTATCAATATCTCAATTTGCTTTCCAATACCAGTTCAGCTTCACCCACTGATCTTTGGCAATTGTCTAATTATAATATCGCACCACAATCTGCCAATAGCTTTTCTTTGGGTTACTTTAATAAACGGGATAATAAACGGTATGAATTTTATATTTCAGGTTTTTATAAAAACATACAGCAAAGTATAGATTACCGCGACTTTGCCAAAGTATTATTGAATAAAAATATAGAAACCGATTTGGTTCGCGGACTGGGAAAGGCCTATGGCATAGAATCTTTCTATGCGATTAAAAAAGAAAAATCAACTATTGAAATCAATTACACCTATACCCGTGCATTGAAAAAAATAGAACCCAGTGAAATTCAGGTGGGCATAAACAGGGGTTCCTGGTATGCCTCTAATTACGACAAACCCCATACACTGAATTTTAATTATTTTCTCAAGACCGGCCGCAAGACCAATTTTACTACCAATTTTACCTACAGTTCCGGCAGACCCACTACGGCACCTATAGGTGTATATAACCAGGAAAACATACTCGATATACCATTATATTCATCCCGCAATCAGTACCGGATACCTTCTTACCATAGATTGGATATAGCCTATAGTATCGGCCCCTGGGGCAAGAAAAATCTAAAGCACAGTCTTACCTTAAGCATTTACAATCTGTATTCCAATAACAATGCATTCTCGGTATTTTTCCGGCAAAATGCTTTTTTGCAAACACAAGCCTATCGTATTTCTGTGATAGGAGCGGCCTTTCCTTCCATCAATTATCAAATCAAATTTTAAGCAATGGGGAGATTGATAAATTTAATAATTGTACTGTTCATCTTTCTGATGCCGTTTTCCTGTATAGACGAGATTGATCTAAAAATAGATGATATAGAAGAAAAAATAATAATAGAAGGATTGATAGCCGATTCATTAGATACCTATATCATCAATGTAAAGCAAACAAAGAATAAAGGAATCTATCCCATATCGGATGCTATAGTACAGGTATGGGATGATCGTGGCAATAGTTTTAATTTTATTGAATCTGCCATCAACGAAGGAAGTTATGAAGCTGAAATGGCTGCTCTGCCGGGGAGGAATTATTTTACACGCATTACCATAGGCGGTAAAATATACGAGAGTAAACCTTCGACCCTGGTACCGTCACCGGCCATTTCCAATCCGGGGCATATCATAGATACCCGGGTATATATAAATGAATCAGGATCACAAGTGTCTGAAACGGATGTACAGGTAAAACTGGATGTACATTTTAATCCAGTCAGCCCCAAACCATATCTTCGATGGCGAACTAAAGGCGAATACGAATTTCATGAAGAAAAGCCCAGGAGTGCCAAATGGTGTTATGTAAAAGATATAAACGACTATAATAAACTGGCTTTATATGATCCCAAACTGAATAACTCTACTAGCTTAACAAACCAGGTCATAAACTATACCGAATTGGATGGCCGATTTGCCATTTTATATTGTTTTAATATCTATCAGTATACCATGACCAGTG
This sequence comes from uncultured Saprospiraceae bacterium, assembly GCA_964396995.1. Taxonomy (GTDB): domain Bacteria; phylum Bacteroidota; class Bacteroidia; order Chitinophagales; family Saprospiraceae; genus JADJLQ01. The sequence continues at coordinate 4,313 of CAYNIG010000340.1, forward strand.
AAGAATACAATTATTGGAGCTCTGTAAAGGATTTGATAGAAAATAAGGGCACTCTGTATGATCCACCGGTGGGTAATATCAAAGGAAATCTTTTTAATAAAAATGATGAGCAGGAACAAGTGATAGGGTATTTTAGTGTGGCTGGTGTAAAATCAGTCCGATATTTTCTTTCCGGTAATTCTCTGGGTGGTTTTTTCCCGGGATTTCCCTGTGGCAATTTTTTCAACCGGCCCGCTATCTGTAATGATTGCCTGACCATCAAATTTAGTAGTATCGATAAGCCGGTTTATTGGCCTTAAGTGTCAATCTGCTTTTTATATTATTCAATTTTCGTATTTGAAGATAAAGCAACACCCTGACCTGATTCTGGATTTGCAATATATTACTACTATTGACAGTTATTCTTCAAAGAATCCCCCTTTATGGGTGAATCAATATGTAATAGTCAACATTACATTTACAGTATATTCTAAATTATATAAAACAGGAGTTCTCAAATAGTACAGCTACTCCTTATTAGTGAACTGATTTAAAAAAAAAGTCAAATTTGTCAGCTTTGTAAATCCATATTGTTTTAATGAAGCATAAATATTTAATAATTTTATTTTTTTTGTCAAAATCAACCATTCCGGTAGCCGGTCAGGTAAATGTTGATAAGCATATCGATAAGATCGCTAAATTTCAGCTTATTGACGAGCTAAAGAAAAAACTTAAGGATTCATATGTTTTCATAGATATTGCCCAACAAATAGAAAGTGATCTCAATCGGCGTATTTTAAATAACGAGTATACCAATATTAGCAGTTCTAAAGAATTGGCTAAAAAGCTACAAGATGATTTACAGGGGATTAGTAAAGACAAACACCTTAGAATGTATTTTTCTTCTGAACCTTTACCTGCAACTCAACAAATGCAACCCACTACAGAAGAAAAGAACATTACTTTCTGGTTTGAAAAACGAAATAATTGGGGTTTTGCTAAATTTGAACGATTAGAAGGTAATATAGGATTCCTTCAATTAAATTCATTTGAAGAGCCCGACCGTGCGATTGAAACTGTTACAGCAGCTATGAATCTGCTATCGAATACAGATGCTTTGATTATTGACCTTCGTCAAAATGG
>CAYNIG010000341.1:0-5420 GCA_964396995.1 uncultured Saprospiraceae bacterium
ACTATATCCATATCGTTTCCCCAGTTGGTAATGTTAAAACTTTCTCCGGTTTCTTTTTTATATTTTTCAAAGTCGGCTTTGGTCTTAAAAGTCATTTTGCCCCCTTCTTTACCATTTTTATATACTGTAATTCTGTGAGGAAGATTTTTGACATTGGGTACTGTGCCTTTTATAAACAAGGTGTTTCCCGTCACCGAATTTTCCAATTTAAATGCATCATCATTTTCGCCTCCATTAATTTCAACTGTACCGGTGATGGCTATCTCGTTTTTGTCCCAGCTGCTTATTTTTATCAGTTCCGGGTAATCAAAATGAAGATCAATGACTTGTAACCCTGACACCGGATACGTTTTATTGATGGGTGTCTGGCCTATGGTTTCCAGCGCTATAAATGCTAAAGCGACGAACACTATTTTTTTCATATTCAACTAGATTAAGAATTAATGAATATAAAAGCTAAACCAAAAAAGACTTTTGATTTAGCTTCTATTTTTGATAAAGGAGTTATTTTTTTCTAAGGTATATTTTACTGTAATCCGATCTCAGATCCAGCTTTATACCTCCACCATTTATTTTACCCAGCACTTTGTTGGCACTCATATTTACCATCTCGCCATCTTTACCGACTTGCCTGTCCAGTTCAATTTTAAATTCAGGTGCTGCAAACATTTCGCCATAAGATGTTTTCATGCTCAGATCAGCTTTTATGGTTTGTGGTAAGGTCACATCTACTGTGCTGTATACGGAGATCAATGAGATCGGGCCTTTTACATTGGCACTGAAAGTAGCATCGATAGAGCTATATATTGTTTTTACAGTAGCTGGTCCCGATACATTATCCAATTCCACCTTATTGTATTGAGCACTGATCTCCAGCTCATTTTCAAGGTTTTTAAATTCTGCTTCACCACCATACTGGGAAGAGTAGTCATAGGCCACGATGACTCCTTTAGGCACCAAAATTTTTATCTGTGGACTTTTCGTTTTACTCAGTTGGTTTACGGTCACTATATCTCCTTTTGTAGACACATTTACACCAAGGCCTGTATTGTCTTCAAGGCCAAGACCACTAATAGCAACCAAACCTGCGGCACGTTCATCTTTTTCGTTATGACTTTCCTTATTTGAAAAGATAATTTCATTTCCGGTAGTGGGCTCTACGGTCACCCTGCCTAAATGTATTTCCAATCTGCCGGATGATTTTTGAAGTTTATAATCCTGGGCTGAAATTATTGGTGCACTTAACATACTTAAGAACAGAAGTATTAAGTTTTTTGAATTTTTCATGTTTAATGAATTTTTTTGATAATTAAAATGATTTTAAAAAAGTTTGAATATACATTAAGTTAACTTGAATATGCCTTTATATGCTTCGTCTTTCACTGCTTTCATAGTACCGGGGTGATCGATTAGGCTTTGCAGATCAGATAGAATGGTTTTTTCTTTCATTTGTACCAATAGCTGAATAAGGGCTATTTGCACTACAGGGTCTTTTTGATTTTTCATTGATTCGAGTAACGCTTTTTTTACATCAGGTTGCCTATAAAATGTACTTAGCGCTTCCAGCGATGCCATTCTCACGTTTGAATTGGGGTCTTCATTTAAAGTCTTTACCAGTACGGTCACCAATTCATCATCCGGTGACATCATTTCCTGGGAAGCATACACCGCTGAGATCCTTGTGCTTGCAGACATGGGATTTTGCATTTGATTTAACACTAATTGCCGGGTTTCTTCCAACTGAGCTTTTATTTCTGCCAATTCTTCTTTTTGCTTTTTACCGGAATACACTGACCAGGTGATCACACCAGATACGATCAACACGGTTACGGTGGCTGCTATACTCCATAGTTTTCTTGGAAAAGAGATTACTTTAGTTTTATTCTGAGTATCCAGCCAATGTTCAAATCTTGCCGTCATCCTCTGAGATGGCACTGGAATCTGGTATGAATTATCTATAATGCTTCCTAATGACTTTAATTGCTCATATTGCAAGCGCACTTCGTTATCAGATTCGATCCATTCCTTTATCGTCATAGCTTCATCTCCGGTAATGGTGCCATCGATGTAGTGAAGCAATTTTTCAGTTATTTGTTCTTGTTCCATTTTTATAAATCAGATGGTTGATAATTTAAAGTATTGATTTCTTAGTTTCTCTATAGCTCTGAAAACCTTGATCTTTACATTTGCCTCTGTAGTACCGATCATAGTTGCTACTTCAGCATATTTTAATTTTTCAAATCGTGTAAGCACCAGTAGCTCTCGGTCATCAGATTGCAGGGCATTCAGAGCCTGGGTAAGCAAAGCATCCTGTTCAGCGGAGGATTCCTGATCTTCACTCAAATTCTGCAGGTCTGTAATTTCAATAGAATGAGCCCTGGGCATTTTACCATTTAGCTTTACCTGATCTACAAAAGCATTGCGGGCAATTCTAAAAACCCAATTTTCAAATTTTTGGTCTGGATTATAACTTTGCCGGTAATGAATCAGTTTTTCAAATACCGTTTGGGTCAAATCTTCAGCCGTAGAATAATTGCCTGTCATTTTACCAAGATAGTGATATATCCTTTGATGATATCGATGGTATAGTAGAGCAGCCTGAGATAGTTCCCCCTCTTTTACACGTTGCATTAAAAGTTCGTCTGTCATTTCGGCGCAATACTTTTTTTAGCGGCTTTTATACCAGTAATACAGTAAGTTAAGGCAAAGGTTACAACTGTTTGAAAATTTTCCGTAATTTTTTAACTATACCAAAACAAAATGGTGTGTAACCAATACCGGAATCAAGAGTATTTACAGTACTATGAGGCAATTAAAAGTAATTGTCAGGCAGGTTTGAAGGAAAGGAAATACCGGTAACGATATTTAAAGCAACTTTAATACTAGTTAAATTTTAATTGCACAGGTAATGCAATAAATGGTATAACTAGTATGATACTCAATGGAATCTTTAGCATAATCAAAATCTTAATAAAAAGAAATTGATCTCAATGAAAAAAATTTCTATCGATAATTTTATTCGTTAAGTCCGAATTACCTTGACTCCATGCAACCTTTAGATGTACATTGCCTCATTATTTGAAAATAACTCATTAAATCAATTAACAGGATCTAAATGAAATAATTCATCGGATTCAGAGTTATTACAAAGACTTCACTAAAATAAGACGGTTTCAGAAAAAGAGCAAAGACTTGTATGGTCTAAGCACTAAAAAGTATTGACTAACATTTTAAATCCTATAATTATGATTAAAGTATTTTTTTTATTCGTATTCACCGCAGCAACAGCTGGGTTATTTGCAGATAATGCACCTATATCTATATCTCCATCCAATAAATGGATTATAATAGACAAGGAAAAAACCAAATTTTCAACCCTGAAAGTGACTATTTGGGATCACCAGGGTAACACGATTGTCAAAGACAACATCAGGAAAACCACTAAGTATAATCTAAAATATGTACCGGATGGAAATTACAAAATCGAAACAGAAGATAATATGAAAGTAAGTGTGCAGGACATTACTATAGATAATGGAAAAATATTATCTGCCACCACTCAGACCATTTACAAGCCGTATTTCAACAATAAATTAGGTGCTTTTGATATGAACCTTATGGCTCAGGGCAAAGCGGTAAAACTTACCTTGCGTGATGCAACAGGACAAACCTTGATGGAAGAAGACATTAAAGACCAGGTATCGGTTACCAGGAGATTCAATTTAAACAAGCTGGAAGCCGGACAATACACCCTGGAGGTAAATGTAGATGATCATTCTTTTAGTAAAACCATTACCAAATAAATAAGGTAAATCAGTATTCCAGAGTTTTAAAGCCTGCATGCTTCCGGCATGCAGGCTTTTATTTTAATTTTCCAATTCAATTGCCTAAATTTGAAGGCCTTGCACCTTAACTAAAAGGTGCGATATAAATGACATGAAAAACAAAAGAAGGGAATTTTTAAAACAAGCCGGTAGCGTTACTACCGCTGGTTTATTAGGTTTACCCCATTTTAATACCGATGACTCTAGGTCTGAAGACACTGAATATACCTTTTCGGCAGAAGCCGGTCAGAGTATTATTGGACAGTATGGTCCATGGTCCTCTGCCTGGATGGATCAGAAAATACCCTCGCTCTCATTCAGGGCAAAGTCTTTTACCAATCTTGAATCCTGGAAAAAACTAGCCAGAAATAAGCTATTGGATAGGTTGGCCATACCCAATATAGGATCATTACCGGCAGTAACCGTGGTGAAAGAACATGATTACGATGGACTGCATATACAAGAACTTACCTGGCAATTGCCCTATGGAAGGCAAACAGAAGCTATTTTATTAAAACCTATGAATGCCAGTGGTAAGCTTCCCGGCATACTGGCCTTTCATGATCACGGCGGTAATAAATATTTTGGCACCCGTAAAATCACCAAAACTTCCGTTGCACAGCATCCTATGATGGCAGATCATCAAAGGGACTATTATGAGGGACGCGCCTGGGCAAATGAAATTGCCAAAAGAGGTTATGTGGTAATGGTTTCGGATGCTTTTCCATTTGCGAGCAGAAGAGTCATGATGCAGGATGTACCTGAAAGAATGCGGGATGGGCTGACTGATGAAAATCCCGAATTGCAATCAAATATCCATGCATATAATAAATGGGCTGGTCAACATGAACATATCATGGCTAAATCATTATTCAGTGCCGGGACTACCTGGCCCGGTGTTTTTTTTGCTGAAGACCAAAAAGCCCTGGATATATTGTGCACAAGACCGGATGTGGATGCAAATAGAATTGGCTGTTGCGGTCTTTCCGGTGGAGGCATGCGCACCGTATTTATGGGAGGCCTGGACCCCAGGATAAAATGTGCCATACCGGTTGGTTTTATGACCACCTGGAAAGATTTTGTATTGAACAAATCATTTACTCATACCTGGATGACTTATGTACCCATTTTACCAAAAGAGCTTGACTTTCCCGAAATTTTAGGATTGCGTACTCCATTGCCCACCTTAGTATTAAATGACAGCGATGATCAATTGTATACTTTACCGGAAATGCAACGAGCGGATGTTATACTGAAAGCCGTGTATAAAAAAGCCGGAGCTGAAAAAAAATATAAATGTTCTTTTTATCCTGGTCCTCATAAATTTGATTTGAAAATGCAGGAAGAGGCATTTGATTGGTTTGATCAATGGTTAAAAGTAAGGTAATCCCTATTTTATTGGGGGTTATTTCGTGCCTGTAAGGTTTTGGCTAAATAGGGTCTGCTGGTTAAGTATATTTTTTTTATTTGTCATTCTTTCTTTGTCCGCCAAAGAAAGAATCAAAGAAAGCTCGTCAGAAAATAAGGCATTCCTTGCGGAGCGACCTCTTCAGCTGCCCTGCTTAACATACAGATTTCCAGGCTAGCTGCATTGCT
>CAYNIG010000342.1:0-5360 GCA_964396995.1 uncultured Saprospiraceae bacterium
TGGAATCCATACATCTATATTCTGAAGGTTATTGGATCGCGCACCTTTAATATATATGGATTTTCGGGTGTCTTCTTTATCAATCTGAGATACCGGCTTTGTTGTCAAGATGGTTGAGGACTTTTATATTATTAAACTGTCAAAGATAAGCAAAGTGATAAATCCAATCTTCGGTTATCTGATCTATAGAAGATCTAAACCAAAATACTGTTGCTATCTTCTTCAGGTAAAAATACTTGAGTTTTGCTTTCGAGTTAAATATTGTTAAAACTGATCGATTATTATAAAATAATTAGACAGGATGGTACAAAATTAGAGTTTTGGTGTATATTTGGCTTATTAATTCAAAATCATAAATAGCATTCGCCTATAGATTCATAACTTCTACACTATATTTTATTTACGAACCGATAAAACATATAGTTATGCAAGTTATGACATATTCCGATCAGGATCTAATTCAAAACTACCTCAATGGCGATGACCGTTCATTCGAAATTTTATTGAATCGTCACAAGACAAAGATTTATACATCGATATATCTCTTTACTCGTGACTCCGAAGCAGCTGAAGATATTTTTCAGGAAGTGTTTATCAAAATTATTGACACACTGAGAAAGGGAAATTACAATCACGAAGGGAAATTTTTGCAGTGGGCCATGCGTATTGCATACAATATGTGTGTGGATCAATTCAGAAGATCCAAGCGAAATGCACATGTTTCTGCCGGTGAATCTTTTGATGTCTTCAGCATTATCCCATCTCATGATGATAATATGGAACAATATATGATCAAGGAGCAACGAACAAATCATATAAAATCCCTGGTTGATCAGTTGCCTGATGAACAAAGGGAGGTGGTAATATTAAGACACTATGCAGATATGAGTTTTAAGGAGATTTCTATGCTTACCCGGGTAAGTATAAACACTGCCCTGGGTCGTATGAGGTATGCTTTAATCAATCTCAGAAGGATGATGGAAGAAACCAATAAGCAGTTTTCTTTAGTAAAATAATAATTTGCTTGCAGGGAGTTAAATAGTCTTTTAAAAGGGAGAAGTATTAAATTGAAGTTCTCGTTTTGCACTGATTTCAATTTAACTTGGGAGTGCGGTTTATTGAAATAGAATGTTTTTAAAGATTTATTTTAGCTCAGCTGAAAATTTAGATTACGATTTACTCTGTTGATATTAAAAATTAAGAGCAGGATTACCCTGCCCTTAATTTTTAATTTTCACCTGAAAGTTTAATATAGCTGTTTTTAGCTTTCATTCATCACTCTTTCCTGGTGTTCTATTGACTCCTCATGTATGGCCGAAAGAATCTTACTGATAAATTCTTCACCCAGGCCGAGCTTTTTGCCTTTTTCCTGAGATTTTTCTATGATTTCATTCCATCGTCCTGACTGGAGAATACTGATGTTATTTAATTTTTTAAACATTCCTATTTTGTCGGCCAGTTTCATTCTTTCACCCAACATGTTTAAAAGTTCTGAATCCACGACATCAATCTGATGTCGGATGTCTTCTATATTGTCGAGGAATTTTGGATCATTGGTGGTTTCATCACGAACTACCAACCTTTCTAAAATCTTTTTCAAACCTTCACCGGTTACCTGTTGTGCCGCATCCGACCAGGCCGCATCGGGATTGCAATGGGTTTCCAGCATAATGCCGTCGTAATTAAGATCCATTGCCCTTTGAGCTACTTCCCATAAGCCGGGACGATTACCACAAATATGGCTTGCATCACAAATAATAAACAGGTCAGGATATTGTCTGATGAGTTCTATGGGAATTTCCCATCTTGGAGTATTTCGATATATGGATTTTCCAAAAGCCGAGAAACCGCGATGAATCACTCCAAGCCTGGTGATTCCGGCTTTTTTTAATCTTTCCAAAGATCCGATCCATAGACTCATATCCGGATTGATCGGATTTTTCACTAATACAGGAATATCCACCCCAACTAATGCATCGGCGATTTCCTGAACAGAAAATGGATTGACCGTAGTACGTGCCCCTATCCACAATACATCTACACCTGCCTTAAGCGCATCAAATACATGTTGTGTGTTGGCCACTTCAGTACAGGTCTTCCAACCGTATTCTTCTTTGACTCTTTTGAGCCAGGCCAGTCCGGGGCGACCTATGCCTTCAAAACTCCCGGGCCTCGTACGGGGTTTCCAAATGCCGGCTCTAAACAGATCTGGCTGTATGCCTTGTTCTTTCATTTGAGCTGCAGTGGCGAGTACTTGCTCTTCAGTCTCGGCACTACATGGACCTGCGATCAGATAAGGCCTTTTAAATTTTACCTCAGTGAATGGTCTGGTGGATAATGTTGCTGTTTCCATATTAGCGTAAAATTAATGAGTTGTTTATGATTTAGATTTTTAATATTCTTTTGATTTGGTTCGCTTCTTCGATCATTGAACGAAAAGTGACAAAGTCTTTTTTTATCAACAATGATCTGAATTTGGATAGAGTGCTGATGTGCTCATCCAATACATCGAGCACAAAATCCCGGTTTTGTTCAAATATAGGAACCCACATGTCTGGATTACTTTTAGCCAACCGCACAGTAGAGCTAAATCCTCCACTGGCCAGGTCAAAAATGCTCTTTTCATCCTTTTCTTTAGCCAAAACTGTTAGCGCTAAGGCAAAAGAGCTGATATGGGATATATGAGATACATAGGCAACATGCAGATCATGTGCATCTCCTTCCAGATATACCAACCTCATCTGCATTGCCTTTAACAATGATTCTATTCGTTGGGTATGTTCCACACCACTTTGATCTTTGTTGACTATTACACAGGTTTTGTTGATAAAAAGATCTTCCAATGCCGCTTCCGGTCCGGAAAATTCAGTACCTGCCATTGGATGGCAAGCAACAAAATTTTTTCTATTAGGATGATTTCTAATGGATTCCAAAATATTGTGCTTGGTAGATCCAACATCGATTACTGTTTGATTGACAGCACAATCCAGGATGTGAGGCAATATTCTGGCAATGTGATTTACAGGGATAGCTACTATTACAATTTGGGATTTAGCTATTGCTTGTTCTAATTCCAATTCTTCGTCAATAATCCCTAATGATTTAGCTTTTTCCAGATTTGACGGACTGGTATCCACGCCGATTACATAATCAATCAGACCAGTTTTTTTTGCTGCCAGGGCAAATGAACCTCCTATGTGACCAACTCCGATTACAGTCAATGTATTCATATGGCCACCTCCCCGGTTTTAAATTGCAAAGATTTTATTCTTTCCAACGCATTGTCAAATACGGATATTGGGGTACAAAGTGAAATGCGTAAATATCGGTTTCCATTTTTACCAAATATTCCACCCGGGGTAATAAATACATGTTGTTCTTTTAATATGAGGTCACTTAGTTCATAGCCATCTTTATAGGAATCGGGAATACGGCCCCATAAAAAAAGACCCTGCTGATCTTCCTGGTAATGGCAGTCCAGTGCATTGAAAATAGCAGCAGCATATTTTTTCCTTTCAGCATATACCTTGTTTAATGCCTGATACCAATCCTGACCAAGTTGCAGAGCCTTTACTGCTGCCATTTGCACCGGTAAAAACATACCACTATCCATATTGCTTTTAAATCGAAGTATATATTCAATCCAGGTTGCATTGGTGCAAACCATGCCTACCCGCCATCCCGCCATATTTTGAGCCTTGCTCATGGAATTCAGTTCGATCGCCTGTTCTTTCGCCCCCGGTATGGATAGAAGTGAAATATAATTGCTGTTTAGTATAAAACTATATGGATTATCATTGCACAACAGGATATTTCTTTCTTTTGCCCAATTCAATAGTTCAGTTAAATATTCTTTGGTTGCGTATTGTCCGGTAGGCATATGCGGATAGTTAATCCACATCATTTTGATCTCATCCGTATTTATACCGGATAGTGATGCGAGATCCAGCCTCCAATTATTTTCCGGTAGGAGATCGTAAGTGACAGGGACAGCTCCGCACAATTTGATGGCTGCACTGTAGGTAGGGTATCCCGGATCCGGTATCAATACTTTGTCTCCTGCATTGAGAAAAGCCATACAGATGTGCATGATTCCTTCTTTGGATCCAATCAGTGGTAATATTTCTGAGTCTGGATTCAGGTCTACCTCGAAATGTTTTTTATAAAACTCCGATATAGCTTTTCGCAGTTCGGGCCTGCCCTGATAGCTCTGGTAACCGTGGGAATCGGGTTTTAAAGACCATTCGTGTAAAGTTTCCACCACTGACTTGTGAGGTGGAAGATCAGGCGAGCCAATGCCGAGATTGATGATGTCTGCACCTTGCGCACGCATAGATGCAATTTGTTTAAGTTTGGTAGAAAAATAATATTCTTCTACCTGGGATATTCGGTGAGCGGGATCAATGTTCATGCTGTTTGCCTTTAGAGTAAATACCTAATACTTTTAGTTCATGGGTTAGTGGTGTGATGGTATCTATAGCGTGTCTTATCTGAGCCGTATTGTCTGCTATAAAATCCACCCAAAATGAATATTCAAAGGGTTTTCCCAGGATGGGAATGGACTGAATTTTAGTGAGGTTGGCTTCATTTTGTGCTAAGGCGGTAAGTATATGATGGAGACTGCCAACCTCATGCGATAATGTAAAAATTACCGATGCTTTATCCCCTGTCTCGTCTTTTTCGTGTTTCTTTTTTTTCTCCAATATTAAAAACCGGGTAAAGTTTTTCTTATTGGTTTCTATAGATGGGGTAAGCACTTCCATGCCATATAGCTCTGCAGCTAAAGAGCTTGCAATAGCGCCCCGGGTCTTGAGTTTTTTTTCTTTTAATTCCTTTACACTATAGGCCGTATCGACGCTTTCAATGAGTTTTATCTGTGGAAAAGCTTTAAAATATTCTCTGCATTGTTCGATAGCAATAGGGTGGGAGTGTACTTCTTTCAAATCTTCGTGTTTTACGCCTGGAAATACTATCAGGTTTTGTTTTATCCTCAAATATACTTCGCCATCAATATACAGGTTTGCCCTGTTGAGCAGATTGTAATTAGGCATCAGCATTCCATAGATGCTGTTCTCTATGGCCATGGCGCCAAACTGAACTTCTTTTTTTATAATTTTTTCTGTGATTAGTTCGAAAGTATCCGTTTCGATTACCTCCGCATTGCCAGATGTAAAATAGCGTTGTACAGCAATATCATGGAAAGCTCCCCGGTAGCCCTGAATGGCCACTTTTAATCTCTCGCCCGGCGACAGGTCATTTTCTTTTTTTGTATTTTCTATTCGGGTCATATTTTAATTTCTGCCTAAAAACACTGAAGGGAGCCTCGATTTTTCAAGGACTCCCTTCGGTTTAATTCTTTT
>CAYNIG010000343.1:0-5359 GCA_964396995.1 uncultured Saprospiraceae bacterium
AAAACAGGTCCTGTAATGCAATTAGCTAGCGAAGTATGTGACTATGGTGAAATCATCCAAAATTCAGATCCTGTGAGAAAGGTTAAATTTACAAATAGTGGTACTGAGCCATTAATTATTAAAAATGCCCAGGGTTCGTGTGGCTGTACAGTTCCACTTTGGCCAAAAGAACCGATCATGCCCGGTGAAACCAGTGAGATTGAAATCCATTATGCAACGGATCGTATCGGGGCAATAATGAAGACGGTAACCATCACGACCAATGAAGAAGGAGTAAGCCATGTGATTCAGGTAAAAGGAAATGTAAAAGTGAAACCTACAGAAGAAAGTGCTCCGGTAAAACAAGCCACGATGCTTTCACCGGTTAAAAAACAAGCGACAAGCAATCAATAAAAAAATCCGGATAGGGTTAAATCAGAAATACAAAAGCCTCTGCTGTTGCAGGGGCTTTTTTTGTATCAATACAAATCAATTCTAAGCTCGTTTCTCCTAAAATCATCTTATTTTTGCAGCCCAAATGGAAGAGGTAATACAATTCGATTTTGAATGGCTGGAATTGAGACATAAGGTAAAGGATACATTGAAAATCCAAAAATTACCCGACCTCAATGCAGTATTGCTTTTTATAGGTGTCCAGGAAATGGGTAAACTCAAGTCCATTAAAACAAAAAAAGAAGAAAAGCAAGACCTGATGCACATAGGCATATGTACCTTGCTTGAACTGGATGGATACTATCAATGGGATGGAATGGATACGGATGGCTGGCCCCATTTTAAAAAGCTAAAAAAATTTGAACTCAAAGGCGTCGAAGAACAGGAAAAATACCTCAAAACCAAAGCAATTGAATATTTTAATTTACTTAAGCTTTAGCACTTAAAATAAAAAATCATGAAATATTTTTATAGCCTCTTTATACTATTATTAATGCTCTCCTGTTCTTCAGGCGGTGGAGAACAAAAGGCCGTAATCGAAACAGACTTAGGAAAAATAGAAATCATGCTTTATAATGAAACTCCATTGCATAAGGCCAATTTTATCAAACTTGTAAAAGAAAAATATTATGATGGTTTATTATTTCACCGAGTGATACCCAGTTTTGTAGTTCAGGGAGGGGATCCTGAGTCTAAAGGTGCTGCAGCTGATAAATTTTTAGGTGCAGGCGGCCCGGGTTATGAAATAAATGCTGAAATAGGCGCACCGCATTTCAAAGGCACCCTGGCAGCAGCAAGAAATAATAATCCTGAAAAAAAATCATCCGGATCCCAATTTTATATCGTGGTAGGCGCCCCTGTCAGTGCCGAAGAATTAAATCAATGGGAGAGCAGAAAAGGCATTAAATATAATCCCACCCAAAAAGAAAAGTACTTAAAATCAGGAGGATTGCCTTCATTAGATGCAGAATATACTGTATTTGGTGAAGTAATAAGTGGTATGGATGTAGTTGAAAAAATCGCTGTGACCCCGGTAAATCCGGCTAACAGGCCAATGCAGGATCTCAGTATGAAAATTTACCTCAAATAATAGAATTCGATTTCCTTATTAAAGTTTTTACTACCTAATGATGAAAACGTTTTTAAATACTTTCACTACTATTTTATTCATTTCAATATTTAACATGACTCAGGCACAAGACACAGTTTTTATTCAGGTTGAAACCTCACTAGGTATAATGAAGGGTTATCTTCACAACGAAACACCCCAGCACCGGGACAATTTTATTAAACTCATAAATGAAAGCTACTATGATAGTCTCTTGTTTCATAGAGTAATTCCCGGCTTTATGATACAAGGTGGCGATCCCGATAGTAAAAATGCTAAACCAGGCGCCGCATTGGGAATGGGTGGTCCCAAATATCAGGTTCCTGCTGAATTCGTTGATTCACTGGCCCATGTCAAAGGTGCTCTGGCAGCCGCCAGAAATAATAATCCTGAAAAAAAATCGTCCGGATCACAATTTTATATCGTGGCGGGAAGACCGGTTAACAACAATGAATTAGCGATGCAGGAATTCAAACATAATTTTAAGTACCCTGAATCAGTAAAAGCAGAATATCTCAAATCTGGAGGTGTCCCCTTTCTGGATCACGACTATACCGTATTTGGTCAAATAACTGAGGGGCTTGATATCATAGATAAAATTGCAGCTTCAATGACAGACGGCAGGAATCGTCCGCTGGACAATGTATGGATGAAAATAACAATCTTAAAATAATATCGTAATGGCTTTAATTAAACGAAAACAAATACTGGGTATAGACATTGGCGGCACCGGAATAAAGGCCGGTATGGTAAATACCAGTACAGGAGACTTGATCGGTGAGGTGATTAAAATAAAAACACCCAGTCCCTCAACTCCTCAAAACATATTAAAAGTCATTCAGGAGGTAGTGGATTTATTTAAATACAAAGGCCCGGTGGGAGTAGGCTTCCCGGCAATAGTGCATAATTCGGTGATAGAAAGTGCGGCTAATATCGACAAAAAGTGGGTTGGGGTCAATGCCAAAAAACTATTTGACAAAGTAAAAGGATGCACATTTTATATAGCCAACGATGCCGATATGGCAGGCATGGCTGAAATGTATTTTGGTTCAGGCAAAGGTAAAAAAGGAACCATCATCCTGATCACAATAGGTACAGGTTTGGGGTCGGCTTTATTCAGAAACGGTGTGCTGATACCTAATACTGAATTTGGCCATCTGAATTATAAAAAATCAGACTTTGAATATTATGCCTCCAATACTGCCAGAGAAAAGAAACACATGAGCTGGGTCGCCTGGGGAAAAGAGTTCAATGTATTTTTAAATCACCTGCAATTTATTTTTTCCCCGGACCTCATATACCTGGGAGGTGGATTAAGTAAAAGGTATGACGATTATAAAAATCAGATCAAAGTAAAATGTAAAGTCACACCTGCCACACTGCAAAATCATGCCGGTATCATAGGTGCAGCCGCTTTCGCCCAATCCATTAAAGAATAAAATACCCATTTCCTACGAAACATTTGCAACATTTTAATTAAATATAAATTATGAAAAACTACTTTGCCATCTTCAGTATACTATTCTCAGCAATGATTTTATACTCTTGTAAAAACGAACCTAAAACCAATACTTCCGATCCTATTGCCAGTGAAAACAAATCCGCATCAGGTAATGTCTCTGATTTTAATGCACTGGATCATGATTTTAACATCACTCCGGAAGGAAGTAAATTATTTCTAAAAGGCTTTTTTAATAATGCTCTTATAAACAGTGCCATTACTGTAGACAATGGAAAACTACATATACAAAACGGGCTGATCACCACAGGTGAATTTAATTTGAACATGGCTTCAATAGTAATGGTCGCTAAAAGAGATGAAGAAATGGATAAACTACTCGCCGGTGAAAAAAACTTCAATGCTTTAAAATTTCCCACCGGAACTATTCGAATCAAGGAATGTATAAAAGCTATAAACGATCAACAAGCTACCCATATCCTGAAAGGGGATCTCCTAATAAAAGAAAAATCGGTACCCTTCAATGTTCGTGCCAGGGTCGATTATAGTCCAAAAATGGTATCCATAAATTCAGATCAGATAATTGTAAAGGCATCAGAGATCGGAATTAAAGTGGCAGATCCTTCACAGGAAAATTTGTATTTTACTATTACTATAAATGCGGTGATCAAATAATACATAACCTTGTTCAATTTATAAAACAGGGAACCCGTTGTACATCCGAAATATTCCTTCAAAGCCCGCCACACTGCGGGCTTTTTTATTTATGTAACTTTATATTAAATATTTACTGACTATGAAATCATTGGGCATTAAAAAAACGAATCCTGCCTATTATACAGGCGCAGAAAACGGAGGAAGATCTACTGATTTAATTTCATCCTTCTCTCCTATCGATGGAGAATTACTCGGTAAAGTAAGGATAGTCAATAATGAGGAGTATGAACTGGTCATTACACAGGCCACAAAAGCTCAAAAACAATGGCAAAATATTCCAGCCCCCAAACGGGGAGAGCTGGTTAGATTAATCGGGAATTCTTTTAGAGAAAAAAAACATGACCTTGGAAAGCTGGTGTCAATAGAAATGGGCAAAAGTTTGCAGGAAGGACTCGGAGAAGTACAGGAAATAATAGATATATGTGATTATGCTGTAGGGCTTTCCAGACAAATGTATGGCCTCACCATGCCCAGCGAACGACCTGGCCACAAATTACAGGAGTACTGGCATCCACTAGGTGTAATAGGTGTAATTTCTGCCTTCAATTTCCCGGTGGCAGTCTGGAGTTGGAATGCAATGATTGCCCTGGTATGTGGCAATACAGTAGTATGGAAACCATCAGAAAAAACTCCTTTGTGTGCCGTAGCAGTAATGAATATAATAAGGGCAGTATTAAAATCCAATGCCATACCCGAAGGAACATTGAATGTAATACAGGGAGATTATCGTATTGGTGAGTGGATGACTGCTGATACACGTGTGCCGCTCATCAGTGCTACCGGAAGTACCAGAATGGGTAAAATAGTGGCTCAGAGAGTAGCATCCCGTCTAGGAAAAACCATTTTGGAGCTCGGGGGTAATAATGCTATAATAATAACTCCAAGTGCTGACCTTAAAATAGTAATTACTGGAGTCGTATTTGGGGCAATCGGGACGGCTGGTCAGCGATGTACCTCTACACGAAGGCTGATTATACACGAAAGTATTTACACCAGGGTAATCGCTGCACTGGTAAAATCATATGCACAAATCAAAATAGGGAATCCCCTGGACCCGCAAAATCATATAGGTCCACTAATAGATGAAGATGCCGTAAAAAAATACCAGGCCACTATTGAAGAAATCCAAAAGCAAGGTGGTAAGATCCTCACACCCCATGGGGTCCCTAAGGGTAAAGCATTCAAAAAAGGGCATTATGTACTTCCTTGCATAGCCGAGGTATACAAATCCATGCAAATAGTACAGCATGAAACTTTTGCTCCCATCTTGTACGTAATGAAATATACTTCCATAGAAGAAGCCATGGACATTCAAAATGCCGTACCACAGGGTCTGTCTTCAGCAATCATGTCAAATGATTTTAAAGAGATAGAATTTTTCACATCAGCAAATGGATCTGACTGTGGCATTGCCAATGTAAACATCGGCACCAGCGGTGCAGAAATCGGCGGGGCTTTTGGCGGTGAAAAAGAAACGGGAGGTGGCAGGGAAAGCGGTTCTGATAGTTGGAAGGCTTATATGCGAAGGCAGACCGTAACTATAAATTATTCAAAGGACCTGCCTTTGGCTCAGGGGATTAAATTTGAGATTAATTAGGGTCTGCTGGGGAAATCATAAAAGATTGACGCCTATTGATTTGTTG
>CAYNIG010000344.1:0-5302 GCA_964396995.1 uncultured Saprospiraceae bacterium
CCCTGTTTTGGTACTTTATGCAGAGCATGATATTTCTACTGATTCAAAGACGAATTTGCCTTTGATGCAAAAGTGGATTCCTTCTGACCAGGTTACCTTTAAATTATTTGAAAAAGCCAATCATGCGATGATGAAGGTTGAAAA
Organism: uncultured Saprospiraceae bacterium; assembly: GCA_964396995.1. GTDB lineage: Bacteria > Bacteroidota > Bacteroidia > Chitinophagales > Saprospiraceae > JADJLQ01. The sequence goes on from CAYNIG010000344.1 coordinate 145, forward strand.
AAAGGATTTTTCATCTAAACAAATGCCTTTTATAAAGCAATTCGCCGATGGATATATAGAAACGATCAATGGTTGGCTCAATAAAATTTTGAAATAATAGTCTTATTAGTATAAATTAAACCAATAAATACATGTTAAAATTTATATATGGTATTCTCTTGACACTGGGTGTTTTGTCCTTCAATTTAAATACCAGGGCTCAGCCAATATATGATTTTAAAGACATAGATAAAATAATCATGGATAGCATGCATATGCATCAATTTACATCAATGTCTATTGGTATTATCAAGGGCAATAAGGTAATCTATACCAGCGGATATGGATATGCAGATCTGAAATCTAAAATACCGGCTAGTGATGAAACTGTTTATCAAATTGGCTCATTGACAAAAACATTTACCGGCAATTTACTGGCACATTTAATAGTGAAGGGCAAAATGAAACTGAACGATTCTCTTGCACTTTATTTTCCTATGAATGTTCAATTTCCGAAAGACTCTGCCGATAAAATATTGACTATTAAAGATCTCGCGACTCATTCATCAGGCCTGCCGAGATATCCTGAAAATTTAAATAGAATAGATGGCGATCCTATTTTGGGTTATCCAAAATCAAAAATGTATGATGCCATTAATTCAAGCAAATTAGAATTTAATATTGGCAGACGATACAGCTATTCCAATTTTGCTTACGGCATTTTAGGTACCGCTATGGAAAATGGTACTAAGAAAACGTACAATCAGTTATTGGAAGAATACATTTTTTCTCCTTTAAAAATGACTTCTTCCAGTGCTGCATTAGACGATAAAGTAAAGTCGAAACTGGCCATCGCATATTTTGATGACAACCCTACTGTTGAAACCAAACCCTGGAAAATGGAATCCCTTACAGCTCATGGAGGTATTTTTTCAAATGTAAAAGACTTATGCAAGTTTATACTATACTTTAGAGATACAACCCAGGCTTCAGTGAAATTACAACGTACTGCTCATTTCAAAATCAGTAAGAGGACAGATTACGGTTTGGGTTGTTTTATGACGACCTATACAGAACCCAGCTTCGACAGAGTCATATATCATGGTGGCGACTTAGATAGCTATTCATCCAATTTTGTATTTTATCCTGATAAAGATTTTGGATATATCATTTTGAGTAGTGGTGCGGGTGGTCAGGCATTGGGAAGGCTATTTAATGCAATTGAAACTGAATTGAAAAAAAAATTAGGAAGCGTGGAAAAAAGTTCACCAATAGTAAAGGCATCATATGATTCGATAAGCATACAACGTGCCATGAGGGACTATCTCGAAGGATTCTACGAGGGCGATTCTTCAAAAATTATTCGTGCTGTTTCTCCCCACGTTACAAAATATGGCTTCTGGAAAGAAAAGAATGCCTCAGATTATATTGGCGAAGCCATGAGCTACAAAGAGATGGTGGAATATGCCGTAAGTGAATCTAAAAAAGCTACAAAAGCAAAAATGAGTTCCAGAGAAAAGGTCGAGATATATGATATACAAGATCAGACTGCAAGTGGTAAAGTAACAGCCTGGTGGGGTACGGATTATATCTTACTGGATAAAGTAAAAGGCAAATGGATGATACGCATGGTTTTATGGCAGGGGCCATTAAAGACTTGAAAGAAAGGCAATTTTATTGATTCAACTTAAATAAAAAGAATGAGAAAAATTTATTTACCTGTTTGCTTTGTTGTTTTTGCTTTTAATATGAAAATCCAAAGTCAGATCAACAAAGAAATTCTGGAAGACCAACCTAACGTTGAAAAAGTGAACCAATTATTGGATACCATTTCCGCATTGCTGATTAAAAATTACATTTTCCCGGAAATGGCAGAAAAAATGGTCTCCATTTTAAGTAAGAATTATAAGGAAAATAAATATAGAGAAGCTTCTTCATCTATGCATTTTGCCAATATGATCAACCAGGATTTATTTGATATCAGCGGTGATAAACATATAGAATTAAGACATAGAGAGATAGCAGATAAATTAGTAAATAGTACTCAACCGTCTTTGGTTGACACAAGTTATGGAATAAGTAAGGTGGAAATACTGCCAGGCAGCATTGGCTATTTAAAATTTAATTATTTCCCTCCGGGTTCAGATGAACAGGTGAGGAAGAAATTTGGAAATATTTTTACCTATTTTAAAACGACCAGCGCAATTATTATTGACCTTACCGACAACTTTGGTGGCAACGCACAAATGGAAGCCTACTTATGCAGTTATTTTTTCGATGATTCTCCCCGCCATTTATGGGATGGGTATTATCGACCTGGCGATACTACTTATAGTTTCTATACACAGAAGGATATTGATGGCATAAGGCATCCGGATATTCCAGTTTATATACTCACCAGTTCGGGCACTTTTTCGGCTGGCGAAGCCTTTGCTTATGATTTGCAGGCACAAAAAAGAGCAAAAATTATTGGTGAGACTACTGGGGGTGGCGCACATGCAACAGCTGCATTTGATATTGGCAATGATTTTATGATGCGGATACCAGTAACTAAAATTACTAATGCAGTAACCAACAGGGACTGGGAAGGTATTGGAGTAAAACCCGATATCACATGTATCCAATATGAAGCCCTTGATATAGCCAATATGTCCGCATTGAATGATGCGGTTTCCAAAACAAAAGACAAGTCGAAAAAAAAATTGCTGACCAGTATTTTAAAAGCAAAACAAAGACAAGAAATTAAATTTATTAAAACAAATGAAAAGCTAAAAGAATATGCAGGAAATTATGGGATTCGAAAAGTTATTTACAGCAAGGGAAGTATTTATTTTCAAAGAGAAGATGGGCCTTTAATCCCAATGCAGCAATCAGAAAAGGATTTATTTATTTGGGGTGATAACAGAACCAAATTAAAATTTAGCAGAAACCCTGGAGGGGCCGTAATTGGGTTTGATATTATACGACCTAATGAAACAATTACAGTAAAGAAGGAATAGGAAATGTGTTTACTAAGCTTATTAAAGCCCGGGTAACTATATCGCTATTTAGCCTACCAACTAGTTTTGGACTTCTCAAAATAAATAAGATGAAAAACGTGGATATAAAAAGCAACAGATCATGAAATTAAGAATGAGTTTTAAGACACCTACTCACATTTATTGTATAAAACTGGTGACAAACTTAAATCAACAGAAAATGCAAATCTCGCGATCGATGCAACAAAAAAAGAAGGAATTAATATTTCCGAATTGGAGAATGGTGGAAGCAGATACTTTAACCAACATGAACGAAAGGAAACCTTGTCAAATTTGAGTTGGGTATTTTTAACCACTCTTCCAGGTATTTGGTATCCATCAGTAATTAATAGTTTCTCACCACTACCCACTATATTTATAATATGTATATATGATTTCAATAGTTAGTATTTAATTAACTTACACTATTGTGTTTTCAGTACTCTATCAAAGAGCTTAGCCATATTGGCTTACAAAAGTGTTTTTCTTTTTTTAAGTATGGAAGGGTAGTTGTTCTCTTACTACTATATAAATATATTCCGTTAATCTAATTTCCCTGCCATTCCTCTATTTAATGTGATTTGAGGAAATAAAATGGTTTCTTTTACTTTTTAAATCATAAATCATATACTCAAATACTTGATACGAATAAAGGGTATACTTATTTTATTATGTTGGGCAAACCTGGTGCTGAGTTCTTTTAGTCAAACCTTGCCAATTTGGGGTAATTTAAAAAAGGGAAGCTACGAGGTGGGATTTAAGGCTATTTTTGAATTTGATCATTCCAGAATTTACCACCCACCGCATCCGGTAAATGGATCAGCATTTCGGGGTGAACAAGCCAGGCCTATCAGGATTTCAGTATGGTACCCTGCAATAAAAGGGACTGGTACTAATATGATATATAACGATTATATTGTCATTAAACCAAAGGACAATCGCTTTTCAGAATATAGCCAGGCTTTAACCGATTATGATTATTGGGCTTCATGCCACTGGACTGACGGTCATGATACTTCAATTCAAAAAATAGTAAACCTTTCAGTCAAAGCAAAGCAGGATGCAAGACCTGCTTTAGGAAAATTTCCCCTTTTAATTCATTTTTTAGGTTTAAATGACAGAAGAAATGAAAATATTCCTCTCTGGGAATACTTAGCCAGTAATGGGTATGTAGTAGTCACTATTCCACAGGTCAGTGGTTTTAGTGATGTGTCATTGGAGTTATGGGGGTTTTCGGTGTCTGGAAAAGAAACTCAGGTGCGGGATATGGAATTTGCTGTACGTAAATTACGTAGTTGGAATAATATAGATTTTAATAATATGGGCAGCATAGGATATAGTTACGGTAGTATTTTTTCATTGCGTTTAGCCATGATGAACCCCAATATTAAAGCAGTAGTTACCTATGATGGTACCATAAATCAAAAAGATGAAAATAATATTACTCAAAGTTTTTTTAATCCTTCTTTGAAAGCAGCATGGTTGAATATTTATCGGAAAAAAAGTGATGGCATGGATTTTAAAGTCTTTGAAGAACTTAAATACAGCAACCGGTATAAAATATCGTACACCAATGCCAGTCATGGCGATTTTGAAGATTTTGCGATAGCTACTTCACTATTGCCATTACAAGTGCCTGATCATGCATTAAAAGAAAGGAATATTGAAACTGGTAAAAAAAATTATGAAACAACCTGTCGTTTAACGCTGGCTTTTTTTGATTTTTTACTTAAAAAAAATGTAACAGCAGAATCTGAATTAAGTAATTTGATCCAGACTGGAAAATATACGGGTATCATAAGTGAATTTGAACATATGCCAGCCAGAAAATTATTTGATGAAGAGCAACTTGTTCATTTGATAGTCTACTACGGAATGACCGAAGCTCAAAAAGCATATTCTTTAGTGCAAAAAGATTCATTGTATGATGTAATGATTACGAAAGAGGGACTATTAATGTATGCTAAAGCATTGCGTATGGGAGGCCGAAGAATAACTAAAAGCACTGATGTGCTGTTATTTGCGGAAAAATATTTTATTCCTGACAATAGGGTATTTATAGAATTAGCTGAGAATTTTTTAGAACTGGAGAACTATGTCACTGCAAAAAAATATATTGACCTCTTATTTGAAAGCGGGAAAGAAAATATTGATGCTGTGCG
>CAYNIG010000345.1:0-5191 GCA_964396995.1 uncultured Saprospiraceae bacterium
ACAAAATCGATAAAATGATTAAGTCTAAAGATGATGAAATAATGAAAGTATAAATGGCGATAATACTCGCCTGGTAAGTCATGCATTTATTAGAATCCGTAGAAGAATCAGTTAGGTTTATCAGAGCCAGAATCAACCTGGTACCGAAGAATGGAATCGTATTGGGTACAGGATTGTCAGGCTTTGCAGACGACCTCACTGAAAGACAGGAAATTCCATACCGGTTGATTCCTCATTTTGTGCATAGCACTGTAGCCGGACATGCCGGTAAATTAGTATTTGGCAATCTTGATGGAGTGCCTACTGTAATGATGGCCGGAAGATTTCATTATTACGAAGGATATTCCCTGGCCGAAGTCACTTTCCCAATAAGAGTGATGAATCATCTTGGGGTAGAACGGATGATTATAACCAATGTGAGCGGAAGTTTACAGCCCCATTTTAAAGCCGGTGATATATTGATCGTAAATGATCATATAAATTTGATTCCGTCCAATCCTCTTCGTGGGGCCAATGACGAAAGGCTTGGTCCCCGGTTTCCGGACATGGTAAATATTTACGATTCCACCATTATTGCAAAAGCAAAAAAAATGGCAGAAATGAATCAAATCCGATTCCAGGAGGGGGTATATGTGGCTTTACCGGGTCCAAGCCTGGAAACCAAAGCGGAAAGAATATTTTTGCAAAAAATAGGGGGCGACGCTGTTGGAATGTCTACCGTACCGGAAGTCATTGTATGTAAACATATGAGTCTGCCGGTCAATGTGTTTTCAATCATTTCCAATGAATTTAATGTAGAAACATCCATAGAAGAAGTTATAACGGTGGCCAGAGAAACCGAACCTAAACTACGGCTTTTGATAAAAGCAGTTTTACAAGATTAAAATATTCCGGTCATTAACAATTCTTTGAAACTATCAGATTCAAAGCACTGTTTTCATTCTATATGGCTTATATTTTGAGTCACCTGCCACTATCCTGGTTTATCCTGGGTTTATTACTAATAACCGCAGAATTGATGGTGCCGGGTGGATTCGTATTGATGTTGATCGGTTTAGCTGCAGTCACAGTGAGTCTTTTTTCATGGATTTTCTCGTTTGGGATAGGCATTCAGTTGGTGCTGTTTTTCATCGCAGTATTTATGTATACTTTTCTGCTCAAAGAAAATCTGAAATCCATTTTAAAAAGAAAAGGAAATGAAGAGGACCCGGAGAATGAATTTATAGGAAAAAAAGCTACTGCTTTGACTAATATCGATACCGAATCCGGCAGAGTGGAATACAAAGGTAGTCAATGGCCGGCCAAAAGTGATACCCTCATCTTGCCTGGGGATGAAGTAGAAATATTAGAACAGGAGAGCATCACCTTATATGTAAAACCTTTAAATAAAAAATAAAATGATCAGCAGTTCTTCCATTACATTCTTTTTATTGCTTGGCTTTGCCCTCATGGTACTATTGAGTGCAATTAAAATAGTACCGCAGCGCAATGCTTTTATAGTAGAAAGATTGGGCAAATATTTTGCTACTCTTGCTCCGGGATTGCATTTTTTGATTCCATTTATTGACAGGGTGCGATATAGACATTCATTAAAAGAGCAGGCTCTGGATGTAAATCCTCAAATGTGTATCACCAAAGACAATGTGTCAGTAGAAGTGGATGGGGTGCTTTATTTCCAGGTAGTGGATCCCAATAAAGCTTCCTACGGAATAGAAGATTATAAATTTGCTTCTATTCAAATAGCTCAGACTACGATGAGGTCTGTGGTAGGCAGATTGGAATTGGATAAAACATTCGAAGAAAGAGAAACCATCAATGCATCCATTGTAGATGCCGTAGATAAAGCCAGTGAACCCTGGGGAGTAAAAATCACCCGGTATGAAGTGAAAAATATTACTCCTCCACAGAGCATTCGCGATGCGATGGAAAAACAAATGCGTGCCGAACGGGAGAAAAGAGCAATTATAGCTGAATCCGAAGGTGCTATGCAGGCAAAAATAAATGTTGCTGAGGGTGATAAACAAGAAGCAATTAAGAGATCAGAAGGTGAAAAATTGAAAAAAATCAATGAAGCTTCCGGTAAAGCCACTGAAATCGAAGCATTGGCAACCGCTACCGCAAACGGTATTAAGTTAATAGCTGATGCTATTGCTACTCCAAATGGAAAGGATGCGGTATCGCTCAGGGTAGCTGAACAATACTTAAATGAATTTGGTAAACTGGCTCAGAAAAATAATTCCATGATCATACCTGCTAATCTTACTGACCTGACCAGTGTTTTGGCTACCGCAAATAAAGTATTGGCTCAAAACAATGTGGTGCTACATGAAAACGGTAGGAACTGATATTTTCCTGTCTAGGAATAATTTTTCTTAATGAGGCTTATATACTTTGCAGCATTACATCAGTATCAATTAATTTAAGCCACTCTATCTTGCTTAATCCCGGGATTGACTAAATTGACGGATGGATCCTTTATCAGTACGAGTTAAACTGGTATTGATTCAAGTTAGATTGGTTTCGTTTTAGCAGGAACCATAATTTTGCTTATTTTTATTCATTCATATATTTAAAATATCATGGCTGAAAATAAGTTCGATGCGATAGTAGTTGGCTCCGGTATCTCCGGTGGGTGGGCAGCAAAAGAACTCACCGAAAAAGGATTAAAAGTATTGATGCTGGAAAGAGGGCGCAATGTGGTTCATATAAAAGACTATCCCAGTGCAAATAAAGAAACCTGGGATTTTCCTCATCGCGGTGGTCGCACCCAACAAATGATTGAAGACTACCCGGTACTTCGGAGAGACTATCCTTTAAATGAAGTGAATCTCGATTTTTGGGTCAAAGATTCGGAATGTCCATATACTGAGACTAAAAAATTTGCCTGGTTTAGGGGGTATCATCTGGGAGGGAGATCGCTTATGTGGGGTCGGCAGAGTTACCGATTCAATAAATGGGATTTTGAAGCCAATCTTAAAGAAGGTATTGCTGTAGATTGGCCATTACGATATGATGAAATTGCACCATGGTATACGTATGCCGAGACTTTTGCAGGTATAAGCGGGAATAAGGATGGGCTGGATGTACTTCCCGATGGCCATTTCCTGCCCCCCATGGACATGAATTGTGTAGAGCAATCTGTAGCCGAAAGAATTAAGAAACACTATGGCGGTAAAAGACATATGATCATGGGTCGTACTGCCAATCTCACGGTACCTCACAACGCAAGGACCAACTGTCAGTATCGGGATAAATGTTGGTTGGGTTGCCCGTTTGGTGCATACTTCAGTACTCAATCGGCCACTTTACCTGCGGCAATGGCTACTGGTAATCTTACCGTAAGACCATTTAGTATAGTGACTAAAGTGATATACGATAAAGACAAGAAGAAAGCCACCGGGGTAGAGGTATTGGATGCTGAAACCAATCAAACATATGATTTTAGTGCGGACATTATTTTTTTAAATGCATCTGCATTCAATTCGACCTGGATTTTAATGAATTCAGCTACCGAAATTTGGCCTGATGGTTTAGGATCCAGTTCCGGTGTATTGGGACAAAATGTAATGGATCACCATTTTAGATGTGGTGCATCAGGCAGGGTAGAAGGGTTTGATGATAAATATGTATATGGGCGCAGGGCAAATGGTATATATATCCCAAGATTTAGAAATGTGAATGATGATAAAAGAGATTATATCAGAGGATTCGGATACCAGGGTCGGGCCAGCAGAGAAGGTTGGTCCCGGGAAATCGCCGAAATGTCAGTAGGTGCAGAATTTAAAGAGGCCTTATGTGAACCAGGAAGTTGGCAAATGGGAATCACTGCTTTTGGCGAAATGTTACCTTACGCTGAAAACAAAATCACATTGAATAAAAATAAAAAGGATAAATGGGGATTGCCTGTACTCGATATGGATGTGGAGATAAAAGAAAATGAAAAAAAGATGAGGATAGATATGATGAATGATGCCAAAGAAATGCTAGAAGCAGCTGGTGCTAAAGATGTAAATACATTTGATGTGGGCTATGAAGTAGGTATGGGCATACATGAAATGGGTACGGCCAGAATGGGTCGTGATCCGAAGACCTCCGTATTAAATGGTTTTAACCAGGTATGGGACGCGCCGAATGTGTTTGTAACGGATGGTGCCTGTATGACATCAGCATCTTGTGTAAACCCTTCATTGACTTATATGGCTCTTACTGCACGTGCTGCCGATTATGCCGTAAAACAATTAAAGAAAAAAGCGATCTGATCATCATCAATTCAATGTAAAACATGGAACGTAGAGATTTATTAAAATGGATAGGAATGGTTACTGGTACCGCGGTAATAGGAGGTGAGCTTTTTTTAACTGGCTGTAAGGCGGAAACAAAAACTCCCACATTGCCGTTTACACCTGATGAAATAATTTTATTAGATGAAATAGCGGAAACTATTATTCCAAAAACAAATACTCCGGGTGCAAAGGATGCCGAGGTAGGAAAGTTTATGGAAATAATGGTGAAAGATTGCTATGATAAAATGGATCAGGAAAATTTCATGGAGGGGATGTCTGATATTCAAAAACAATCAAAAGATAAATACAATAAAGAATTTAATTTATTGACAGCTGACCAAAGAAAAGAATTGTTGACCTCGTTGGATGCTGTTGCAAAAAAAGTGCTGGCCGATATGCAGAGTGGTAAGCCATCTTCTGCTGTGGTGATGAACGTTGATACTGCGACCTTTGACAAAGAAGCAAAAGCGAAGAATAAAGTACATTATTTTACAATGATGAAACAACTCACCTTGCTGGGTTTCTTTACTTCCAAGCCGGGTGCTACTGAGGCATTGAGGCATGTGGCTGTACCTGGCCGGTATGACGGTTGTATTGATTACAAAAAAGGTGACAGGGCCTGGGCGGTATAAAATTTGAATTTTTTTAAACGATAACTTCCTATGTCAATTCCGGATCACTATCCGACAACATTCCATTTAAATTAAATCGATATCCTCACTGATAAATTATGACTCCCATTAAATGGATTAGTGGTACGGTAACCATAGTCAATTCCTAATTTTTGTTTGCTCTTCTTTTTAAACGGAACCTCAAATCCAAAACCGGCTGCCAATCCTGTATAGACATTGCGTTCATTTATATCGGTATCCAATTGATATTTATAGGCACCACGTAAAAAGAAAATA
>CAYNIG010000346.1:0-5183 GCA_964396995.1 uncultured Saprospiraceae bacterium
ATTTTAATGTGCCTGACTATAATTACGAAGACTTTTTTGTCAAAGAACTCATACCCCATGTTGAAAAAACATTCCGAGTGCGCAGTCACAAAAGATACCGGGCTGTAGCCGGCTTGTCTATGGGTGGCGGCGGATCATTTATGTATGCATTGCGACACCCCGAATTGTTTTCTTCTGCATGCCCGTTGAGTGCCTATGTAGGACCACTCACCCTGGAACAAACCAAAATGCAGATGAAGCGGCAATTTCCCAATGGTACCGATGCGCAGGCAGAGAGTTATTTTCAAAATTACAATGCGCTCAATCTCCTTGCCAAAGCAAAAGATGAGGATGTAAAAAGTGTAAAATGGTATATAGATTGCGGTGATGACGATTTTTTATACGAAGGCAATAGTCTCATGCATATCGAAATGCGCAAACGAAACTTACCTCATGAATTTAGAATCCGACAAGGAGGGCATACCTGGACTTACTGGCGACAGGCATTACCCGAAGTATTAAGATTTGTATCGGATACGTTTCATCAAAATTAAAAAGTGGATGTAATCAATTCATTTTATTAAACTTCAGGTGCATGATCCTGCCGGAGTTTACCTCGAAACCGGTAATATTCTTTTTAGCATCCCGGGTGATCATCAGGTGATTGATCCACCAGTGATCATTTTGAAGATGATCTTTACCGACTAATGTAATTTTGGCATCGTTGTATTTGAAATGGGTCAGGTATAATTGTTTTTCTTTTAATACCATTTCATACTTAGTTTCCAGCTCTGGACAATAATAAGTACCGGTATATTTTTTTAATACTTCTATACTCTGTGCAGTGTCTTTCGTATATTTATTAAGATGATAGACCTGATCGGGAGTAATGACATCTACGGTTGTATCTCTGGCTATTGAATTAAAAATGAATTTTATTTCAGGGGCTTGTGGGATGGAAAAACTGTCTTTTAGCTCTTTTATTAAAAAATTACTTTCATCGTAGATTTGATAGTGCAATTGTTGGTTTTTGAGCTCAAAACTGAAGGGCAAACCGTCATCGCTTATGTAATGGCCTAAAAATTTTTTAACAGCCTGAGTATCTTTCAATACCGCTGCCGCACTATCCCGCATATTCTGCTTTACTTCTTCTTTTTTAGAGCTGGTATCTTTAATAAATAGTTCTGCCATAGCATTGGCTTTCTGGCCCGGATTAAAGTCTCCAAGATTGCTGAATACAATGAATCCCATTTTAAGATCAGGGAATACGGTGACATACGTTCTGTATCCAGCATCACCACCACTGTGTGAGTATTGCCTCCAGCCTCTCCACGTATCGTTTGCAATTCCCAATGCATAGGATAATTCTTTACCATTATTTAATTTTCCTTTTTGAGTAAGCAGATCTATATCTTTCTGATCACCTAATGTATGGGTATAAAAATTCATTAGCCATTTGCTCATGTCATGTATAGTCGAAAACAGACTGGTTGCTCCTGATACAGAATAGCTTAAAACTGCATTGGAAAAATGACTGCTATCCTTGCGATTATAACTATAGGATCGTTTTTTTTCAATCTCAGTATAATCATCATGAAAATGAGTTTGATTCATACCCAATGGCTTGAAAATGGATGAATCAGTAAATTGCCTTAAAGTCCGGCCACTGGCTGCTTTTACTATTTCTGCCAACATGGTATAACCACTATTTGAATAGCTATATTGATCACCGGGTTTAAAATTCAATGCATTTTGTTTACTCAATATTTTAATGATATGATCCTGCGTAATTACATCATCAAGCCTCGTACCGGATATAGCGAGTAGTTGCCATTGATCACGAATGCCACTGGTATGATTAAGCAGATGGCGGATGGTAATCTTCTCTTTGAGATCGGGAAACCAGGGTAACCAGGTATGGATATCATCTTCCAACTTTAGTTTACCCTGCCTGGCCAATTGTACTATTGCATATCCGGCAAACTGTTTGGACACCGATGCCATATGAAAAAGGGTATTGGGATCGTTGGGTATTGCATATTCCAGGTTGGCCATTCCGTAGCCTTTAGCAAAAATGATAGAATCATTTTTGACAATACCCACGGCGCAACCCGGAGTATTAGGTGTATTCAACTGAGCAAACAGGCTGTCTATTTTATTTAGTATTGAATCCGGTACAGATTGAGAAAAAAGATCCAAAGAGGAAAAAATAGCGATTAAGAAAGGCCATTTGAATTTACGATACATGATTAGAGGAAATTGGGTTTTACTTATTTGAATAAAGATACTTGATTACCTTTATTCCATGAAAAATCTATTTCTAATTCTCTTTTTTCTATTAAGTCAAATTGCCCTGTCTCAGAAAAAAATCTCAGCACTCATCATCGATGGTCAGAATAATCACGATCAATGGCCTAAGATTACGATGATGATTAAAACGATGCTCGAGCAATCTGGTCGGTTTAAAACTGTAGATATACATCGCTATGCCAAAACCTGGAATGGTGATAAATATTTAAATGACTATACTCCTGCCAATGTCAATACTACCCAAATAGCAAAGAATCCGGAGGTAGATAGCCAGTATGCACCAATTTTTAATAAATACGATGTAATCATTTGCAATTTTGGCTGGAATGCAGCCCGATGGCCGGAATCGACACAGAGATCATTTGAAAAATACATGTCCAACGGCGGTGGACTGGTCGTATTTCATGCTGCCGATAATTCATACCCTGAATGGCCTGCTTATAATGAAATGATAGGACTTGGAGGATGGGGCAATCGTACAGAAAAAAGCGGTCCCTATGTATATTATAATAAAGACGATAAATTAATAAGAGATACTACGGCAGGCAGGGGAGGATCACATGGACCACAACATGAGTTTACCATACGCATCCGGGAAAAAAATCATCCGATTACCAAAGGCATGCCTGAAGAATGGTTGCACACCATTGATGAGTTGTATGACCGTCTCAGAGGCCCTGCAAAAAATATGCAAGTATTAGCCACTGCGTTTTCTTCACCGGACAAAAGAGGTACCGATCGTCATGAACCCATGCTGATGGTATTGCAATATGGAAAAGGAAGGGTCTTTCATACTCCTATGGGACACATCGACCAATCCGTGTCCTGTGTGGGCTTCATCACCTCTATGCTGCGCGGCGCTGAATGGGCCGCTACTGGAAAAGTAACTATACCGATACCTTCTGATTTTCCTACCAAGGATAAGACCAGCTCAAGGGAAGTAATTAAATAATAGATACAAAGTTTATTTTAACTTTAAGTCAGCCATCACCCGATCCATAAGCCTGGTATCAAATTTATTCATTTTAAAAAAGTCAAAATCCTGTTTGATCATTTCTTCCCAGGTGAATCCTCCTTCAAGTGTTTTGGTAAGGTACTGTCGGTATATTTTTATCGCCTCATCGTACTTGTTTTTAAATAAGAAAGCATGAGCAAGGTTTCCTTCTATCATTAAATTATTGGGATACAATTGCAATCCGCGCTGCAGATACAGGGTGGCTGCGTCGTATTCTTTATGTTCTATCAGATTCCAACCAATACTATTAAAAAGGGCAGCGCTACCGGTGAGTAAATTCACATCCACCACTTTTACCATTTGGGGGAGAGGTTCGCCTTTTCGATTTCGGGTATAACCATTAACAACACCTGCGGCATTTTTGGTAAACTGTTTAAGCACTTGCGATTCTTTATTAAAAAAATCAATATCACTGGAAAAATACATTTTCATGGAATTTCCATTAGAATTAAGATAGAGCCCGTCTTTCTTTTTTAGTATATTGGTAAAATTTTCACCCTGAATATATATGCCGGGGTATTCTTGCAATATAGTTTCTGCTACCGGAATACTTTTTTGAAGAATGGGCTTATAAAAATCTTTCCAATTATACACAGTTGCTACACTATTTATCAGCTCACCCATAATACCTCCATTGTCCGAATTCACAAATATGGCTAAACCATAACCACCTTCCAGGCTACCAAAATATATTCCTCGAAACCCTTCATTGGCAGCCCCATGTTGAAAATATTTGATTCCGCCCCGTTCCTCTATAAAAACACCAAGCGCAGCTGATGCATCGAGATAAGGGCTGAGTCGTAATTTAGTCATATCCTGATTAAGTAATTTTGCCGATTTCCCTTCATAAGCCAGCTGGGTCTCGATGATGTATTTACCTATATCGGTGGGTGTTGTCCATAGTCCTGCCGCTCCCTGTTCGGGATAGACATGAAACTTAGTCTCCACCATACTACCATCAGCACGATATCCCGTAGCGACCTGCTTAAGTTTATTTGCGGCGGGTGGTTGTGTATATGAACTGTTGGTCATATCCAATGGTTTAAAAACCTGTTCCGCCATAAACTGATCATAAGGCATTTGTGTATAATCGGTCAAAATCAATTGCGATATTGTAGTACCTCCTCCCGAATATTGAAACCGCAATCCGGGTTCGAATGCTGAACGTACAGCTGTTGTATTAGCAGGTTTTTGCCCATCCAGTATTTCCGGAACAGATGGTATTTTATCCGTTCTGCTATAACCCGGAAATCCATGCACAGTCAATCCTGCTGTATGGCTCAATAGATTGGCAAGTGTAATGGGTTTTCCTTTCGAAATTGAATCATAAGGAAAGGTCCACGATTTTAAATAGGTATTTATATCTGCATTCAGGTCCAGTTTGTTTTCCTGTACCAATTTTAATATACCCAGAGCATTCAGTGATTTACTGATGGAGCCTGGCTCGAACATAGTATTGACAGTAACCGGCCTGCGTTCTTTTTCATCAGCCCAGCCGTAGCCTTTGGCCCAGGCGATTTTATAGTTTTCAACTACCGCTATACTTAGCCCTTTTACTTTGTAGTGAGCCATGCGTTCCTGCAGAGTATAATCTTTTTCACCGGTAATTTTCACTTCTCCGGCAAGGTGGTTTTCAACTTGCTTAATTTGAGAAAGCACTTTTGGGGAGTAGGATACCTGGCCTATAAGTAATGAAATGAACAGGGAAAGGGTGAGGGATAATGTTAGTTTTTGCATACGTTGGGTTAAATGGTTATATATCATTTTTCAAATGTAGCAGAATTCTATGGATAGAAAATAATATTTGCCCAGTGTTGACGCCAATACCATCTTACCACTTACCAAACCCTTTTTTGAAACCATCATTGGTAAATGAAAC
>CAYNIG010000347.1:0-5162 GCA_964396995.1 uncultured Saprospiraceae bacterium
TTCCTAGCAATTTTCAAATTTCCAAGCAGAGTTTCTAGTTGGGTTATTTTACCTGAGCGTTCGAGTTTCTTTTCAATTTTTTCAAGATTCACAATACCTAAGGTTTTCATGAGCATCGGTCTAACATTAGTTTGATATTCGAACCCATAATTTGGCTTGATTATCGATTTTTTTACGAATTTTTTATTGTCTGCAAGGGATAAATTGCGGTTTGCATAACCTTGAACAATTTGATCAAAACTGCTTTCAATCCATCCACATAGTTCAAGAACGCCTAACTTTGCAAAATAGATTTCCTTTTTACGACTGGTTGCAGTTGTAAATAGTGTGTCAAGCTGGGAAAGCGTTTGCTCTGTATAGACTTTCGAAATCATTCTATTTTAATTTCGAAAAAGTATCAATTGCAAAGTCAAGTCTTTTTATAACCTTGTCTTTTGATGACAAACCTTCCTTTAAACTTTCAAAGGAATATTCTTGACTATTTTTTAACGCAGAATATAAATCAGAGAATTGCTTTGCTGTGATACCTTCAACAAAATCGATGTTTTTAGCAATGCCAACAAGTAGCCCTTCGAGAACTGTTTTACTCAAAGAGGAAATTTCTTTATGTTCCGGTAGCTTCGTCTGCATTACATCAACTGTTCTGTTAAATAGATTTCGTTTTTTTGCAATCTCGGCTTCACTGTTGTTCTTATTATCGAACATATAATCATTTAAATATTTGGCAAGTTTTCCTGTATATTTTTTATGAGAATGCGTGAAGGCATAGAAGCGTAAAACTAGCTCCTCATGAGCAAA
Organism: uncultured Saprospiraceae bacterium; assembly: GCA_964396995.1. Taxonomy (GTDB): domain Bacteria; phylum Bacteroidota; class Bacteroidia; order Chitinophagales; family Saprospiraceae; genus JADJLQ01. The sequence continues at coordinate 799 of CAYNIG010000347.1, forward strand.
GCGATAAGTCTTCTTAGGCTTAATGGCCATAAGCTTTATGAAATTGTCATACCCAGTAATGTCTTTTAACAGTGTATTAAATGGACCATTGTAAATACAATTCCGAATTTCTTGATTATTTAGCTTGGAGCCTCCGGAGTTTAATCTATGAAATATTGTAAAGAGATAGTTAGCATGATTTTCCTTGGAATAGTCGCAGCGCAAAATCGTCACTGGTATTGTTAGATTCTCAACTTTGTCGTATAAATCGTCATGCTTTTCTTTAATAAAAAGATTCGTTTTGCCCGAAATTTTTGGTTCAATGTCGTCTAAAGCAGATAGCTTCCATTCTTCCTTAGATAAAAAATTTATTATCGATTGCATTCTTTGCAATCCGTCTATTACCTGCCGTTTGTTTGTTTTGTAGTCAAGACTAATACACATACTTGGTATTGGCAATTGCTTTATCAAAGAGTCAATAAATCTAGTCTGGTCTGGTTTGTCCCAAACTATGTCGCGCTGAAAGTCTGGTTGAATGTCTAGCTGCTTAGCTTCATACATACGAAGCAAGTCTGCGCAAGAGCGTAACTCATTGAAAGCAACAATGTCACTCGGAGGTAATTCTGCAAAGTCTCCTTCGAAGGACTTTTTTGTTTCGAGCTTTTTCAACTCTATATCGTCTGTCTTTTTCATATCTGTCTTTTTACAATTACGGCTAACATGTAAATATACGAAAGTCTCCAAAAATTTGCAAGAGATCAAATTAGTATGGTAAATAATTGATAAACAATAAGCTATAGAAGATTTCAGAGATATTATGTAATTGCGCAATTTTTCTATATTTTTGATATTTAATGTAAATTACGTAAAGATATGAATTCCGATTTCCAGTCTAAAGATTTCCAATTTTCACCGGGAAGTCATAAGGATAAAAATGTAATCTGGATAAAATTCCGGAAGGACGATCTACTGATAAAAAAAGTAAAGGCATTGGTTGGGTCAAAATGGAGCGCAACGGCACGGTGTTGGTATGTGCCAGATAAGCCGGTCTATAGGGAATTATTTTCCATTGCAGCAAAAGTAGATTTGTATGAACAGGCTGACATCGCTCCCGTAAATCAACCTGCTTATACTCAATACGTAGCGCAACTCAAGTTAAAGGCATATAGCCAAAATACCATACACACCTATACCAGCGAGTTTGCGGCATACCTGAAGGCCTTAAAAGGAGTATTTGTGGATAAAATTACACCTGTGAGACTCAGATCCTACTTCTTATATTGCCTCGATATTTTAAAATTATCAGAGAATACGGTGCATAGCCGGCTAAATGCGATCAAGTTTTATTATGAACAAGTGCGGCATAGAGAAAAGTTTTTCTTTGATATACCCAGACCTCAACGACCGGAAAAGCTACCCAAAGTGCTGAATGACAAAGAAATCAAAAAGATCTTTGAAAGCACAATTAACTTAAAACATCGTATGATACTGAAGCTTACCTATGGTATGGGGTTACGAGTAAGTGAGGTGGTAAAACTAAAAATCTCAGATATTGATAGCTTTAGAATGCAAGTCTTTATCGAAGCTGCTAAAGGCAAAAAGGACAGGTATGTTAACCTGCCTCATTCCATATTAGAAGATCTCAGGAAATATTATAAAGAGTATAAACCGGTAAAATATTTATTTGAAGGGCAGTATGGTGGCCAATATACTGTGCGCAGTGTACAAGCCGTATTCAAGACTGCTATGAAAAAGGCCAGAATCAATAAGCGCATAGGTGTGCATGGGTTAAGACATAGCTATGCGACACATCTTTTGGAGGCTGGCACAGAAATGAGTTTTATACAATCCTTATTGGGTCATACTGATATAAAGACTACCCAGATTTATGCGAAAGTGGGTAGAAAAGAAGTGCAAAAAGTAAAGAGCCCTCTGGATAGATTGTAAGGGGATGGACGAATTACGATGTACAACTTACTATGTACAATTTACGATGGACGAATTACGATGTACTATGTACAATTTACGATGTACGATGTACGATGGACGATGTACAATGTACAATGTACAATTTACAATGTACAATTTACGGGGGACAAGGAGATTGAGTATTGGGTATAGCTTTAATTTTCTAAAAATAATACAACCTTATATTTACTACCTAGCAATCTTATACCCCACCGTCACCACCATTCTACTCAATTGATATTTATTATTCACTAATTGCAAATCATTGGATGCAGTAGTATACGGAACATAACCATCATCGTATCTCGTATGTTGTAAAGCCAGGTCCATAAATAGTTTACCTGCTCTGAAACCGACTCCGGCAGAATAGATGCGTGTAAGATCATTATCATTGGCATAGGGTGATCCCAATAGTTTTACACCACCACGTAGTCTGAGATCGTCTATAGCTATTTCTGCTCCGAGATTATAATTGAGGGTAGCCTGATATTGTTTATCTATTTCTTTATTCAATTCATTTTGGTATTCGATATCGCCACTATTTCCATTGGCATCTACAAAGTCAAATTGAGAGCCGCCATAGTTGATGTATTCTACCGAGGCTGCAACAAATCCCGCACGACTTAATACTGATCCGAAGCTGAGTCCGGCTCGTGCTGGAGTGATCAGATTATAGGTATACTCACCAAGCTGCGGAGATTTTTTATCAAATGCCTGGAGTTTACCATTATCAAGATAACTGTACGATACAGATGTTTCATAGGTATCGCTTTGCTCGAGAAGGGAAGGGGTTTGAAACGAAATGCCCAGCCTGAACATATTGTGGAGTTTAAGTATAGCACCCATTTTGAGATTGATCCCATTACCCTGGGTTTTGAGGTATTCTGTATAGCTCAGCCGCTCGAAAACCGGATTTAAGTTGGTAGGGTCAGACTCTACGTACGATTTTTCTTCAATATAGGTAATCATGGGTACTCCGATAGCAGCCCCTATCATCAACTGATCTTTATAGTTGCCCGCCAGGCCGAAGGTAAGTTCATTAAGGCTGCCCCGGTAATTCACAGTTTGAGATTTATTTACCGCTTTATTTGGAAAGTCGATGAAATCACTCTCGTATATATCATCGCCATTGCTATCGTAAATGGCACCTGCTTCATAAGCGAGTCCGGCGCCAAAATCATCCAGTTGATCACTTTTGAGTCTCACTGCCTTTTCCCTCCAATGGTCGGTAATAGATCCTGTAGTCGCACCATCAAAATAAAAACTTTTATTAAAGTCTGCCAATTTATTGAAGCCAATAGCATAGTTTACCTGTTTCCATTTGGCACCTTCGTATCCATTGCGTACGACGACCAGACCCAGATGATCTATAGAAGTACCATATTTGTTATCGGTCAGATTTCCGGTATTGCGCAGATTGCTCGAGATTTGATTGTAATACAGAGTAGGGCTGAATGCAATTTCAGAAAATCTATATCCACCCAAACCGCCAATATTGCTGGTCAGCGCTCCAAAATCACCACCGATAGCCCCCATGCTGCCTGCCACACCAGCAGACCTGGCTGACCCATTGGTATTGAGGTAAGAATACCTCAGAGCATCGCTCACGGTTTGCGCTTCAGCCATGGCAAACCAAATGAAAAAACAGGCTATGAAACCAACTGTTTTCATATTATATTAATTTAGATATGTTAATTTTTATTGATATGGGTATAAAAAATGGGTGTCGCCACCCATTTATGTTTATTTCTGGTATTCAGGTAGTGCCTATTGATTGTCTCTCGGACTGGAACGTGGAGAGGGGCTCGAGCTTGGACTACTACTGCCAAAATTTGAATTGCCACTGCTACGCGGAGAATCAAATCTAGGACTCTCAGACCTGGGAGAATCAAATCTCGGACTTTGATGTCTTGGTGCTTCGAACCGCGGTGATTCGGCTCTTGGAGACTCGAATCTTGGGCTTTGTTGCCTTGGAGCTTCAAACCTAGGTGATTCAGCAGAGCGGTTAGACCTTATGCTTCTATCATTGTCGTACCCACTATTGCGGTCAAATGATCTCGGACTTGAGGGTTCAAAACTACGGGATCGGGATCCATTATCATTAAACCTTGGGGAAGGTCTGCTGCCATTATCATTAGATCTTGGAGAACTAGCACCACTGTTATTACCTGAGCCATTATCGTAATCTCTGAATGTCCTCACCCTTTCCGTTGATTGGTTTCTTTCCCTTACTGCATTACTTTCAGTAGTTCGAGGGCTCAACCTGTTATTTGCCCCTGAGGTATTATCATTTAGGATATCACCCTGGGGATTTCTGCTAAGTGGAGTATTTCTTTCCCTTACCGTAGTCACCTCAGTCTCACGAGGAGAAGTTCTTCTGATTCCACCGGGATTTGCATTGGGGTTATAACCTGTTG
>CAYNIG010000348.1:0-5151 GCA_964396995.1 uncultured Saprospiraceae bacterium
CGGACAAAGAAAGAATGGCAAATAAAAAAAATTATACTTAACCAGCAGACCCTAAGTAAGCATATACAAAACAAAGAAAGTAGGCTTGGGAACAAAGATTAAATTCCGGAATATTCCATCAGAAACCAAGCCGCAGGTATCTACGTGGATTCCAAAAAAATTATATTAAACTACCGCTTTTTATTCAGTCCTTAGACTTTTTATAGGGTTAGCTATTGCGGCACGAATCGCCTGTACACTTATGGTAAGTGCAGATATAAACAACAATAAGAAAGTTACAGCTAAAAAGATCCAGGAAGGAATAGAATTCCTGTATTCAAAATTATTAAGCCAATTATTCATCAATATATAAACAATAGGAATTGCAGGTACTATGGCAAGTAATATTAATTTGATAAAGGGAAGAGATAACATGTGTGTGACTGAAAATACACCTGCTCCTAAGACTTTTCGTATACCTATTTCCTTCACTTTTTGTTCTGCAATAAAAGTAATCAAACCAAATAAACCCATACACGCAATACATATGGTGATGACTGTAAATACAAAAATAATTTTACTTACGCGCTGATCAGCGTGATAAAACCCTGCAAATCGATCATCAAGAAAAGTATACGAATAGGGCTGGCCCGGTGCCAATTCTTCCCATATTTGTTTAATGGCTACTACCATTTCATTGACATTATCGGTTTTAAACCGAATATTAGTATAGTTTTTGTAAGGTTGTGGAAATAAAACGGTCGGGTTGATTTTTTTATGAAAACTTCCAGTATGATAATCTTCCACTACACCCACTACCCGATATACTTTAAAATCGGCTTCATCACCCGGTAACATTAGTTCTCTTATTTCATTTTTGGTATAATCATATCTCATTTGACGAGCCAATGTCTGATTTATGACAGCTGCTGAGGAGTCTGAAACATTTCCCCTGGAAGGTTCTCTGCCGGCCACCAGCTTTAATCCCAGGGTTTGTATATAATCTTCATCTACAAAAAAATTATCTACTAAAATGGTATTCTCTGTGGAAGGAACTCTTCCATTGATGATGGAGGTATTGTTATTATCCAGGTTGATAGGTGACTGATTGGAAAACGAAACATGGAGGATGGATGACAGTCCAAGTAATTTTTGTTTAAATACATCAGCATTATTTTTTAAGAGATAGGCATCCTGTACCACGAGTACCTGGTCCTTTTCAAATCCCAGATTTTTATGTTGAATAAAATGCAATTGATTTTTAATGATGAGAGAAGACATCAGTAAAACTGCTGTGATAAAAAACTGAAATAACACCAATCCATTTCTCAACAAACTTTTACCCTGTGCCATCATTCTTTTTTCTTTTAATGCTTGTACAGGATTAAAGGATGAAATAAAATAAGCCGGATAGATACCAGACAAAAATCCGGTAAAGGCTGCAATTAAAAGGGTAACGGAGAGGTATAATGGAGAAAATAAGTCTGCCCATATAAAAGATTTTCCCGCCAGCTGATTAAACATAGGTAAAACTAAAAGGGTAGCCAACATGGCCAGGATCCATGCTAAGGCACCGGATAAAAAACCTTCCCCCATAAAATGGTATATCAAACTTGATGTTTGCGCGCCGGAAACTTTCCTGACACCTACTTCCTTGGCTCTTTTGGCAGCCCGGGCTGTGGTAAGGTTGATAAAATTAATACAAGCCAGGGCGAGTATTAGCAGTCCTACAATAGAAAATATATAGACATACAGTATATTGCCTGCTGGCGACATTTCGTCATCTGCTTTTGAATATAAATGTATATTTTTTACGGGAATCAGCGAGAGTCGGGCATAATTTCCCTTTTGTACAAAGTCTTCCCAGGTGGTATTCAGATATTTCTGCAAAACTTCACCGAAGTTTTTAATAAATAAATCGGTGATCGATGACTGCAGTGCAGTTATATCTGTGCCCGGACGGGTTTGGATAAAAGTACTGTAATTCATACTTCCCCAATTAGGTAATTTACTGTCTTCATCACCCGCCATAGATAAGAATAAATTACATTGAACAGTTGTATTAGAAGGCAGATCCTTCATTATAGCAGTGATTCGAAATAATTTATCATTATCGAGCTTAAACATTTTACCGATAGCAGGAGTACTTCCAAAATATTTTTTGGCGAGTGTTTCAGATATTACTGCCGTATTGGGTGCAGCTAAAGCGCTTTCAGGGTCACCATCGATCAATGGAAAATTAAATAATGTAAAAACAGTACTATCTGCAAAAAAAGAAATGGGTTCAGTAAAAGCTTTTTCTTCAATCTGTATGATCGATCTCCCATTAGATTTAAATCGACAGGCATTGAGTATTTCAGAACGCTGGGCAACATAATAGGGACCCGCCGGCGCCGGTACCTGAGCTGAATTGATTTCCTTTTCTCCTAGTTTTGCTTGTATATCTATGCGGAACAAATGGTCACTGTCTTTATGAAATCGATCATAACTCAATTCATGAGATACATATAAATAGATCAGTGAAGCACTCAATATGCCGAGAGCCAGTCCCACTACATTTAATAAGGTATACAATTTATTCCTCAGCATAGTGCGCCAGATAATCTTTATATAATTGGAAATCATGAGTTATACATTTACATACGGGAAAAGAAGCTGACCATAAAGAGGTGCCCGGATGAAAAAGGTTGCATGAAAATCAATGAAGGTATATCCTGTCTTTTCCCTGCAACTTTACCTCATTAAATTGGGATTCAATCTGGTTTAACCACAAAGATCGCGGAGCAATCAACTGGTGGCATCCTTGCTGAAGAAATAAAAAGACTATTGTTTTTACTTCTTATTTATAATTCCCTTCATTTGATTTACCACCATTTTATCCACTACCCGATCCGGTAGCATCATCATCAGTTTGATAAACCATTTTTTGGCGACGATCACCTGGCGCGTGGGAGGTCTATCATCGAGTATGGTCTTGTGTATAAGCTGAGCTACTTTTATAGCCGGTATCGATATCTTTTGGGAAAACTCTATAAATTTCGTTTTTTGTTTGTATAAATCATGATAGATGGTGCCTTCATATAATACCGGGTCGTGTTTGGCTTTTTCATATATTTCACTTTGTATAGGTCCTGGTTCTATTACCACAGCATCTATACCATGATCTAATAGTTCTCTGCGAAGGGCATCGGTCATTCCCTCTACTGCATGTTTTGAGGCATTGTAGGGACCGTAAAACGGACGGGCAAGTCTTCCACCCACACTGCTGATATTAATTACTTTACCTACTTTATCCGTTTTGTGTGCTACTGCTCCTATTAATGGTAAAAAAGCCTGTAATACATTTAAGACTCCAATTACATTTACTTCCTGCTGCTCTCTGAATCGCTCTACATCTATATGCTGTAACGGTCCTGCTACGGATATGCCTGAGTTATTGATCAATGCCCTTAGGTAATGAGTACCCATCATTTGTTTTACTTTATCCGCAGCAGCAAATACGGCATTGCGATTCCGCACATCAAATACCAATGCCGTAAATCCGCTACCCATTTCTTTTTCCAGCCTGGTAGCATCTTCCGGTGTGCGCACTGACCCAAATACATGGTATCCTTGTTCCTTAATGTATTTAGCAGTCGTGTAGCCGATACCGGTAGATACTCCGGTGATGAGAATTGCTTTCATGAAGAGGTCTAAATTAAAAGCAAATATAGTTTAGTATTCTATCAATGATCCGTTTTCATTACTTTATAATTCCACTGTTCATTGCCTGCATTCATGGTAAGATAATACATCCCGGAGGGGTGTCTGCGGAGATCTATAGTCAACGAAGCTGGCTGATTTTGTGACCATACGATCCGGCCAAGCTGATCGGTGATGATTATTTTCTTTATGGTAGTATTTGCCGGAGCTGATATGGTAAATAATCCATTACCCGGATTAGGGTACAGAATGGGTTTGATCTGCTTCATGTTGATTCTCACCGTATTTGAATAATCCGAATTAGCATCATTCCGTTGGATCCGTAGACGATAATAATGTAATCCTTCTTCCGCAGCATGGTAAAAATGTATTCTTCCATCTGTATTTATTTTAAGAGGATGGAATATTTTTAGTGGTATAAAATCCTTTCCGTTTTTACTGTGTTCAGGGCTGTACTTATTTATTTCCATTTCAGGGGAATGAGCCCAGGATAACTCATTTCCTGCTCTGCTTTGTTTTACAGAAAGGATGAATGAATTAAGAGATAAAGCTTTAACACTACAATTGGCCAGTATTCCCTCTCTTGACATACAACTTGTATCATTACCACTGATCGTATTATTATTATCATATACATTGAGGTACTGGCAAATAGACTGAATAGAACAATGATCGAGCAGTTTATTATTTTGAATGAGGAGATTGAGAATAGAAAATGCATTTAATTCCGACAATCCAGCTATATCTGTCAGCACAGGGTTATTATTGATGTTTAATGTACGCCGTATTTCTCTCAGCTTATTGCATCCATTCAGGTTTTTGAGTGAGGCATTGGATTGAATAATGAAATCACGACCTATCCAACGTAATGATGGTATTCCCCAGAGGCTATCCAGCAAGGCATTAGACTGAATACGGAAAAGACCTCCAACCGAATCCAGTCTATCCAACCCTTGTAAAGTCTTTAATTCCGCATTGCTTTGTATCGTCAGGTTTAACCCAACTTTTTGCAATTGATTAATTCCTTGCAAATCTTGTAATAGCTTATTGTTTAGTATGGTCAAAGAATTGGTGATTAATGAGAGGTTATCCAAACCGTGGAGCGAAATCAGTTTTGCATTGTCCCGTATGGTACAGGTAAATGCAATATTCCTGATTTTTTCGAGACCGGTCATTGTATTTAAGCTTCCATTATTTTGAATCGTTAAAGCGCCCCCAATCGTATCCAGGTTGGATAAGGAGGTTATTTCCGTGAGTTTGGAATTGTTTCGGATGATCAATGATGAACCTAGTGTTTTCAATTTTTCCAGGCCTTTCAGATTTACGAGTGCTGTATTTTCAATCAATAATAGTCCACCGATTTTGCGCAGATTATATAATGAATCAAGATTTGAAATATTGGCAGTACGTATAGTCAATGACCCGGGTATAGTATGGCAATTTGGATAGTTTTGAGAAAACTGATCCACT
>CAYNIG010000349.1:0-5132 GCA_964396995.1 uncultured Saprospiraceae bacterium
GAATAGTCTGAAAATAATAAAACCAATAATTAAAATTGAAAAATAGATCACTGCCAGTCTCGGATTAAAAAAAACGATAGCAAATAAGGCAACACCTGCTATGATCAAAGCTATGCCGGGCATCCAGGGGTAGAATGGAACTTTAAATGGCCGGGGTGTACCCGGATCAATTTTACGTAATCTAAAAAGTGAAATAAGTGAAATTATATATAATGTTACTGCTCCCAATACAGATAAGGTGATTATTTCTCCGGTCTTATTCGTAAGCAAAGCAATAATACCGATAATCATATTTGTAAATAAAGCTAAAGCAGGTGTTTTAAACCGGGGATGAATCATCCCCAAATAAGAAGGTGCAAAACCTGCTTTTCCAAATTCAAAACTGGATCTCCCTGAGGCGAGAATCAAACCATGAAATGAAGCGATCAAACCAAAAATACCTACCGATAATAGCATATGAAATAAAAAGCTATTATCTCCCACCACCGCAGCCATGGCCAGAGGCAACGGAGAATCGGAAGTTTCCCCACCTACACCATTTTTAAAAACAATTTTTTCCCATCCCCCTACACCCACTGAAGAAATAAATACCAAGACACAAAGTATTACCAGCGTAGTTATCGATGAACCAAAACCACGTGAAATGTCCCGTTGTGGATTTTTGGTTTCTTCTGCCACATTTGCAAGACCTTCGATTCCCAAAAAAAACCAGATTGCAAATGGAATAGAAGCAAATACCCCACTCCATCCATTTGGAAAAGCGTTTTGCTGCAAATGTTCCATTTTAAAATGTGGCAAGGTGACCCCTGTAAAAATTAATATTTCAAAAACAGCAATTACAGTAACTAAAAGTTCAAAGGAAGCGGCCGCTTTTACACCATAAATATTGAGGGCAGTAAAAAACAGGTAAACCCCAATAGCTATTGAAAGAAGTGGAACAGACGGGAAAAAAAGATTGAAATAAGCACCTATGCCGAATGCGATTGCCGGGGGTGCAAAAACAAATTCAATGATTTGTGCTAAGCCCGCTATAAAACCAAGGTCTTTGCCCCAGGCCTGATAGGAATAATCAAAAACTCCACCGGCCTTGGGAATATAACAGGCTAATTCGGCGTAGGATAAACTAAAAAAAGTATAAAGAATAATGCTGAAAAAAGTAGCCATAGCCATTCCCCCAGTACCCCCTTCTTTTAAACCAAGATTCCATCCGAAATACATGCCTGAAATCACATATCCCACTCCCAATCCCCATAAGAGAATGGGGGTCAGCTCCCTCTTGAATTCAGCTTTTGAAATTGGATTCATTGACCAATATTAAGATAAATACTCTGTACTTCTTAGTGATTACTATGAAAATATCCAGACTGGTTTATTGTTTACCTTTTGGGTAAAAAAGTCAATACACAACCGCCGTTTCAAAAAACTATACCGGCTAAAGGTTGAAATTAGTAACACAAATGTAATACGGAGTTAATTTGTTTTTAACATTCAAATACCATCTTTAAACAAAATTTGATAAAAATTGAAAAAAACAAATATAAAACTAGTCATCTTCGATATGGCAGGCACCACAGTCCATGATAATAACTATGTGGGGAAAATATTTGTAAATGCATTTGCAGAATTTGGAATCTCAATCAGCATAGAAGAAGCTAATGCGGTAATGGGATATGAAAAGAAAAGGGCTATTGGTGCTTTATTGCGAAAGCGGTTTAAAGGCAAAACAGATAAAAAATTAATTACTAAAATTCATCAATACTTCATCAGGCTGTGTATCGCATTTTATAAAGATCGGGCAAAACCCAAATCGCATGCGGTACAGTTATTTAAAAAACTGCAAAAGGCAAATATCAAAATTGCTTTGAATTCAGGTTTCGATCGCTCGATTATGGACTGCATAATTGCCAGATTGAAATGGTACGACTACGTGGACTATACGGTTGCCTCTGATGAAGTAAAAAAAGGGCGGCCTATGCCCCTGATGATAAGAAAAATCATGAAACAAGCTAAAATAAAAGATCCAACCTCAGTGGCCAAGGTAGGCGATACCCCTGTTGACTTGCTGGAAGGGTTCCATGCTGGCACCGGCTTGAACATTGCTATCGAATCAAATAAATATACAAATGATATTTTAAGCATTTACCCCCATACTCATATTTTAAAAAACCTGAAAGAAGTATTTTATTTATTGGAATCCGAATCAATCTAATAAGAATAATCTATGTCAAAAACTGCAATAGTCATTGGTTCTGGCATTGTCTCCATTGCCACTACGCTCGTACTTTTGGATAAAGGTTACCAGGTGAGAATCATCGAACGCAACTCCACTTCTATGGGTGCATCAGTGCGAAATTTTGGAATGATATGGCCTATAGGACAACCAAAGGGGATCTATCTGGAGTTGGCCAATAAAAGTAAGTCCATTTGGGAAAAAATGAGTAAAATCGCCGGCTTCCATTTCAATAATAATGGATCCTTGCACCTGGCTTACGATCAAGAAGAAAAAAATGTTCTTCTGGAATTTATAGAATCAGAAAGTAAAGACAGAAATATTCAATGGCTATCTGCACCTGAAACATTGGAAATATCAAAAGGGACTAATAAATCAAATTTAGCCGGAAGCATGTGGAGTGGCAGTGAATGCCTCGTGGATCCCCGAGAGGCTGTCGCCAAATTGATTCTCTATTTGGAACAACACCCAAACTGCGAAATGATCTTCGGTGTCCCCATCTTAAATATCTCAGATAATATTTGTTACAGTATTGGGAAAAACTACACCGCAGATAAAATATTCATTTGCACTGGTGGAGAAATGAATATACTATTTCCGGAGCTATTCAATAAAAAAGGGGTTCCCTGTGAGCTGCAAATGATGCGAACCGGAAAACAACCCAATAATTTCAAATTGGGCCCTTCGTTGTGTGCAGGTCTCACCTTACTCCATTATAAAGCATTTGCGAAATTAAATGCACTTACCGAATTAAAAGCCAAAATGGAAAGTGAAAAAGAATTCTTTATACGTAACGGTATTCACGTAATGGCAGCTCAAAACCATCTAGGTGAGGTAACTATTGGTGACAGCCATAAATATGGAAATATAAACGACCCTTTTATTGATCAGGATATTAATGATCATATCATTGATTATTTAAAAACATTTTGCTTAATGCCTGACATGAATATCAGATCCTATTGGAAAGGGGTATATTTAAAATCAAGAACCGATGACCTGTACTGCATTGAAACGATCAATCCGTATTGTAACTGGATAAATTGTTTTGGCGGTGCCGGAATGACTTTATCGTTTGGGGTATTAGATTATGAGATAGACAACTTAATATAATCACAGATCAATTAAATATATCTATCTCCAATCTAAAGTTTGGTTTATGGGTTTGGGATTCTTTTGATATCTGATTCAGGAATCAATTTTTTGTCTTCTCTCCAGGTCAACCCTTGCGTGGCAGCAGGTACTTTTACATAATCTCTGAAACTAATATTCGCATAAGTAGCCATTTTCATAGCAACCGACAATTGATATTCCTGCACTTTAGTTTTCAATTCGCCCATTGCAGGAATGGCGGGTCCGAATTCAAATAACCAAATTTCACCGGAAGTGTAAGGTAAAAGCCCGTGTTTTGCCCAGGAATTTTTTGTTGTACCTCTACCATGATCCGTGGTAACCAAGAGATAGGTATTATTTTTATAAACCGGATCTTGTTCGATAAGCTCCCATATTTCCTGAAGATAGGAATCAAACTGATTTATGGCTGTAAGATACCCATGGTAATCACTTTTATGGCCGTAATGATCGGTATCGTCCAGTGAAATAAACATACATTTTGGGTGATTTAATTTTAAGTATTCCAAAGCCATGTTCCAGGTAAGGTCATCGTATCTGGTTTCCCCTTTCCATACCGGTGGATTCAGATTACCTTTATTAAGTAATTTCATTCTATCGCTTAAGATTCCTGAATGGATTGGTTTCCATCCTGAATTAATCATCATTTTTGAGCGAGGCTCATTAAGTATATATGGAAACACTTCCCAGGATGAAAAAACGGAAACTGAATTTACATATTCTCCTGTAAAATTCATTACCTCCAGCACCGATGTATTTTTATTCAATACTTTGGAATTGCTATTTACTTTGGGGTCAAAAAAACCACATAACATTTCACTGTATCCGGGATACGAAAACCGATGATAGTTTTTTGTGTCCATGCGATTGCCGTATTTACGGTTTCCGTGTAATTGACCTTTGTGCACAAGATAATTCCAGAAAAACGGCATTAATTTTTCACGGCTTTCAACCCGATTATTCCCTTTGTATTTCACATATTTAGCCAAGTCTTCATCTTGTATCAACGTGGTATCTATACCATTAAAAACTTCTTGCCATCTCAAGCCGTCAGTGGTAATTAAAATAATATTGGGGCTTTCTATTGATTGTGCAAGTAGTGCCCGGATATTTAAAACCAAAAAGGAAAAGCAAAGCATCCTGTTTTTTTTCATATGGAATTATTTAGACGATTTGCTCAATACTGATACTAAGATTGGTTGAAAATCTTCAATACGGTATGGTGACTGAATGTCCGATTTGGCTTTTTCATCGCATATTCTTAGTGTAATGATATCATCGAAAAAAGGATCATTTTCAAATTGGTCTACCTCCTCATCGCTCATCGTTCCACCCTGGTGTCCTAAGGTGACTATACTTGCCTCGGAAAGTTTAGATTTATAATCAGGTTGGGTGGTAACCAAATACCTTTTTGCCCTCACATGATTAGCTATCAAATGGGTTACCGAATGTGGAAAATTCATGGATTGCAAATAAGCAGCCCCTAATTCATCGTGATCGATATTTCCTTGAGGCGTAGTGTTTTCATTTGGGATCAGGTGCCCAATATCATGTAAAAGTGCAGCTGCAATCAGTTCTTCGTTTTCGGTAATTTCCATAGCACATCCAGCAGATTGCAATGCGTGCTCAAGTTGACTGAGTGATTCTTCATAGTACAGCTCTCTGGCTTTAAAATTGAATATTTGTATTAACTCATCAATTTTTTGATTAATAGATTCTGTCATGATATGTAGTTTAGTATTTTGATTTACCTAAAAAAGATCAGGCAGAT
>CAYNIG010000350.1:0-5116 GCA_964396995.1 uncultured Saprospiraceae bacterium
CTATGGTACCGGATATGATGGAAAATTTATCAAAACCATTATGTATGATGATGGTACTCATAATGATGAAAAAAGTAACGACGGCATCTTTGCAGCCTCCATTCCCGGGCACCCGGCAGGTACTTATATCCGGTATTATATTGAAGCTATTGCTGATAATACATCCGGTACAGCCACTTATATGCCCGAAGGTGCGGAGCATGATGTATTTATATATCGCGTCAACCTCGAGTCCTCTGCCCTCTCTGATGTAGTGATCAACGAAGTAATATCTGCCAATAAAACTTCAGCGAAAGATCAGGACAATGAATTTGATGACTGGATAGAGCTGTATAATACTTCTTCGAAAGACATTGATATTTCCAGATGGATAATTACGGATAATCCGGATAATCTGGACAAATATCGTATACCACAGGGTACTATATTAAAAGCTAATAGTTACCTGATCATCTGGGCGGACGAAGATGGAAAACAACAAGGCTATCATGCCAATTTCAAACTTTCAGCTGATGGGGAACCATTATTATTACTCGACAGCACGGCCAAACAAATAGATATGGTGGTGATCCCTGCACTGGCAGATGATGAAGCCTATGCCAGGATACCAAATGGAACCGGGGCTTTTGTCAAAACGACCAAACACAGCTTTAATAAAAACAATAACACTTCTACTCCTGCAGCTGATAATTTGATAATAAAAAACCTAAAACTATACCCTAATCCCGGTAAAGATTTTATCACACTGGAAACAAACGCTACTAAAAAATCACCGGTGGCTATTTATAATTTGTACGGTCAACTGATGTATTCAGATAAAATAATCAATGCAAGGATCGATGTGAGTAACTGGTCTGCTGGTACCTATATTGCGCGTACTCTGGATCAATCCGTTAAATTTGTGGTCATTAAATAATCGGCATGGCATTTTCCAGGATACATTGGGTATACATTCTTGCATTTTTTTGCCTGGTATTTATCATCCCGGAGGTAAAGCAAAAAATCAGTCAATCGGAGGAGTATTTTGGTATAGCCGAAAATCAGGTACGATCGTATTCGAGGTCGTCTGATGTGATGATTAAATCTTTGTATATCAGACTTGGACAAGAGGTAAAAATAGGAGATACCCTCATGGTATTTCAACCCCGCAGCCTGTATTATAAAAAACAGGATCTGCAATCGCAGTCAAGGATATTGGATATAAACAAAAGAGCTGATAGATATGCACAGGGATTGGAGATACAACTATTAGAATCTCAAAAACAAAATATTCATACTGACTATGCTCTGAAAATAAATAAACTTAAGAACCAGAAAAAAATGGCAGATTCCCTCGCCCTAATGGTGACCAATCAAAATCTATCCGATTCCAGGCTGCAACTGGAAATACAGAACTTGGAATCCATGAAAAGCCTGGAATTGGAACAGGTAAATCAAAAACTGACTGTGCTCAAGAATGAGTTGATCAATACTCCTGATCCTACGGAAGAAAGAATAAATACCATTTCCAATGAGATAAACAGAATAAATGAGCAAGAAAAAGAATTGGTCCTGGTAGCAGATATGAATGGAGTGGTAGGACAATTGGATTATCAGACGGGTGATGCCATCAGTGCATTTCAAAGTTTAGTCAAAATCTACAGCTTGCATCCCACATTAGTTACATCTTACATCAGCGAACAATATCTCGGTAAAGTGACTTATAGTGATTCCGTGACCATCCAATCCATTACCAATGAAAAATATAGCCTTACCGGCAAGGTACTAAACCTGGGATCACGAATTACAGCCTTACCTGACAGATTAAAGAAAATACCGGAATTAAAAGCTTGGGGCCGCGAAATACAATTGGAAATTCCCGTTGACAACCAACTCATACAGGGAGAAAAAGTTAAAGTCATTTTCCCTTCATTGGTCAATTAATGAAAAGTATGACAGTGCGTGCATCCAAATGGATTATCTTTTTTGCTTTTGTTTGGAGCGCTGCGTCAGTATTGAATGGGCAATCTGATTTGAATAATTTTATTTTATCGGCGTGGAATGATTCTTCCTATATTCAAATGGAGTCCATTTCCAGATACAGGACAGATCATACTCAAAAGCTAAAATGGCTGGATAGGATTGAATTCCGCACCCAGACTGACGAACTGGATCTGAGCAGGGAACAATACGGACTTAGATTTATCAGTGGAAAACCATCGGAGATAAAATACACCAGTCAATTAAACCGGGTACAACAAAAGTATTACCAGGCTTTAGCTGAAGATGAATTGCACCAGGCTATCCTGCTAAGGTATAAAGCAGCCATTGAATATATACAGATTCTGAAAGAGCAAATTTCATGGAAAGAATGGAATGCATTCTACGCCAAAAAAAACAGGTATTTAGAATCTCTGTTTACTAATCAACTGACTACCGATGTAAAAGACCTGATACAATCATTTAGAAAAAAAGAAACCAGTGCCTTAAAAGAAAATGAAATAAGCCGGAAACTGGAATTGTTTAAATTGAAATACGGATATCTACCTGTTATTGAAGCGGATAAAATCATTTCAATCAGGGAGATCAAATCTTTCGTAGCATCCATTACAGACATCCCTGTGCCCAAAGATAAAAACTATGCCAGGGCAATCTACGATTTGGAAAAAGCAGAATTGGAAAAACAACAAATCAAAAATGCTAAGTGGGATATGCTCGATTTTATTCAGGCCCGGTGGCAAGACCGACCCAATGATATTTTATTCAGACAAAAATTTGGATTAGGCGCCGGAATAAAACTGCCCTATTCAGGTTCGCAAAAAAGAGATGTAAACCAAAATCTGTTTGAAACATTTTTATTAAATCAGCAATTTTCACAATTAGAATACGAATACAATCAAAAAAGACAAAGCCTAAAACAAGAGCTAAACGCTATTATAGATCAATATGAATCTGAGAAGCAAAAATTACAGGAATTCATCACCAAATACGATGCTTCCAGGCTGGCTACTTCACCATTGGTGACACCCGCTGATTTGCTCTATCTGGAAGAATCCATATTGGAATGGAAAGAAGATATCCTTAAAATGGAAAATAGTATTATCGAGAAATACATCAGTTATATCGGGTATCTTAGATTGGTCAGTAATAACCAACCGATGAAAAATATGCTGTTATCGGGAATGCCGGAAATTATTAAATAGAGTCTGCTGGGAAATTATGATATTCTTGAATATCAAAGAATTGGACAAATAAAAATCAAAATTAAATGCAAGGATTTTTTTAAAATAACTAAAAAAATTTTCTGAATAGCTTTCTTTGGTAGCCTGTCTCTTAAAAATGAAATGATGACGGGAGATAAAGAAAGTACATCAAAAAAATAAAAAGATTATTTTTATTACTCTATCTCGCAACCAGTCTAAATGCAATATTACGGCCATACCCCTGTCTTATGGCTAAATTTATCCATGACAGTGCAAATTTCTCCAATAATTCGACTTTGTCAGACTTACCAAAATCATAACAGTGAGCAAACCCACAATCCAGAGCAAGCTGTTTAACCGTCTCTTTGGCCCGGTCGCTTTCACCTGCCATAAACATGTCTATACCTTCTCCATTATAAACCGGATTTAAGATATTCTCAAATCCTGTAGTGTTAAAACATTTTACCACATCTGCATTCGTTTTATCAGATAAACAATGATAAACTGTCTTGTATGGATCGGGATAGGTAGACACTGAATTGGTAGCATCAATGATTACTTTACCATTTACATCACCCAATTTATTTATTAGGTCAAAAATGGCGGTGGGTGGCGTAGCTATTACTAAAATCTGGCTTTTGACTGCAGCATTCTCGATGCTATCAAATTTGTCCTGTCCGATTTTATCTGCCAGAACTTTATTTTTTTCACTTAAGGGAAAATTAGCTCCGATCAATACAGCATGCCCTGCTTTGATCCATTGCTGAGCTAAGGCCCCTCCTACATTACCGGAACCTATTATGGTTATGTTCATTGTTTATAGTATAAGTTTAAAACAGGAGATAAAAATATGAAAACAGAATTTTTCAACATAAAATGACTTTATTGTCCAAATTTCTTACCTCCTCATACTATTTAACTTGCTTACCATCTCCTTTGCCCCATTACCCAGAAATACCGAATCCGATCCACAACCAATAAACCGTATACCCATTTCGAAATATGGTTTATAATCATTTGTATCAAAAAAAAGTATACCTACTGCTTTGCCGGATTTGGATGCAGCATGGATTGTGTCTTCTACTGCTTTGATATATCGTGGATGATTAAACTCTCCGAAAATGCCCATATCCATGGTAAGATCACCGGGGCCTATAAATAAAACATCGACTCCATCCACAGATGCGATTTCATCCAGGTGTGAAAGTGCTTCCACTGTTTCAATTTGTACAATGCCCAACAGGTTGGCTTTTGCATTTTTATAATAGTTATCAAATGATTTTCCAAACCCTGCGGCGCGCACCATAGTGGCAACCCCTCTATTACCCAATGGTGGGTAATGCAATCCATTTATTACTTTTTTTGCTTCTGCTGCAGTATTTACTTTAGGGCACATGATACCCAGTGCACCCATTTCCATTACTCTTGAAATGCGCGAAGGTTCGTGACTTTCTACACGGACTAATGCTGCAGTATTGGAATTATTTAAAGCCTGTAATTGAGCCAATACATCTTTCTCCGATCCGGCACCATGCTCCAGATCTATCAATACCCAATCAAAACCGGCCATGCCTACTATCTCCGTAGAAAGGGGGCTGCCAAGATTGATCCAACAGCCATGTACCGTCTCCCCTTGTTGAATGCGATGTTTTAAATTATTCATTTCTCAGTCATAGTTATAATTGATTACCAACGTACGGCTTTAAACTTCCAATCGGGATAGATTTTTTGCATTTCTATTTCATCATCTCTTTTAGTAAGTCCACAGGCAATATAGTTTTGGTGTAGTTTGGCCAATGCTTTTTTATCTAAGTCCACTCCAAGTCCTGGTCCTTTGGGTACTTCGTCGGCACCGTTTTAAAATTTATATCTGACGCGGTTGATGATTTCATCTGATTGCCAGGGGTAGTGTGTATCCAGCGCATATACCAGAT
>CAYNIG010000351.1:0-5093 GCA_964396995.1 uncultured Saprospiraceae bacterium
GATTTTTGATATAATCATACAATTCAATTACAGTCACTACCTTATTTTTGTTTTTATCAGCCAGGCCTTTAAGTCCTTTCATCAGGTAATGGCTGAAAATACCTTGCCTCAGTCCGCTGTCTTCCAACGATACTTCTCTTTCTTTACAGGATAAAATCATAGCTGTGCCCCCGCGTTCCTGATTTAATTTGGAATAGAAATTATTGATTCCAACCATAAAATCGGATTTTGCTTCCTGCATGCTGCCGGCATAGCAAGCATCTATCAAGCAAAGTTTATGTTTTGCTTTGGATGATTCCATAATCTCCAGGATTTCATCATGATAGAGTTTATTATTGTATCCGTCAAAATTTATTGGCAATAATGCACCCGCAATTCCATGCCCTGAATAATACAATAGTACCATATCGTTTTCGTCAGCTCTGCCAAATTGTTCCTGGAGAGCATCTATTATATTTTCCCTGGTTGCATCTTCATCTACCAGCATTTTTATCTGGTGATCAGGTACTGCACCACCTTCCGGGCTTTTGAGAAAAGCGAATAAGCGATAGGCATCATCATCAGCAAACCGCAGTGCCGGCATGTGGGCATATTGTGCAACTCCAATGATTACAGGCCAAATTCTGATTTCACTGTCAGCGTATACTTTGATATCTGTTCGTTTCGGTAGTTCCAACCTATTTCCCAACTGTTTAATGGGTCTCCCATTTTGCCAAATAGCCGCATAAACTCTACCATTGGAAAAGTACATGATTCCGCGCCCATCCGGGGCGATATCATTCCACTCTCCCTCATACCGGTCACCATTAGCATAATATACAATACCTGAACCATAAGGATTTCCATTTTTAAATGGTCCTATATATTTGGAACCATCTTTAAAAACATAGAACCCCTGTTCATCATGACATTTATTTTTGTTACAATCTGATAACTCTTTTTTAAAACTGTCATTTTCTCTGACTTCAGTCGATATTGGTGCAGTGCTTCCGGTATACAGTTCTTCCTGAGTAACCATTACATCAGACCTCCATTTTCCTGAATTTTTTTTATTATCGGATGTATATAATACTCCTGTTCCATCTCTCTTATTTTCCAGCCATTGACCATCATAGTTACTTCCATCAACATAAGTCATTATACCTTGACCATGCCTGTTTCCATTCTTAAATTCTCCGGTGTAATTTTCACCATTAACATATCTGAGTTGGCCGGTACCATTGGGTAAATTTTCTTTCCATTCGCCCTGATATACATTACCATCTGCATAGTGCATATCGCCTTTACCGTCGAATTTGGACTTTTTAAATTCACCCCTGTACACATCGCCATTGGAGTAAATATATTTACCAACCCCTTCCCTGTAATTATTGATCCATTCACCCTGATATATGTCCCCATTGGCAAAATACAAAGTCCCTTTTCCTTGAATTTTATTATTTAGAAAATTACCCGCATATTTTGCACCGGAAGGATAGTTAAAAGTGCCTGTTCCATTTACACAATTGCCTTCAATACATTGGCCAAAGGAGTAGCTATGCAGGATCAGCACCACCAATATAATCGGATAAATGTTGAATGCAGGGATCTTAGTCATATAAATTGAATGAACAAATCAGACAGATATTGTTTTGAAAATAGTTTTTTCAAATTCTTTAACTTTGCAGCAAATTATTTCCAATGAAATCTAGACTTTTCTTATTTGTGAGTACGGTTTTCCTTATTCAGTGTAAAAATTTACCTACAAACAAGGCACTTCAGTCCAATCTTGCAGCGAATACGCAGGCTGCCTCATTTGGAGCTAAAATAGATGACGCAGGAAGCATTTCTTTTGATGATGCCATAAATAAAATGAACGAGTCTGATAGTTTGCCTATGAAAATCACAGCTCATGTAACTGAAGTTTGCCAAGCCAAGGGTTGCTGGATGAATGTGGTAGGGGACCAAACCAAAGACAAACCATTTTTTGTAAAATTTAAAGATTATGGTTTTTTTATGCCAAAGGACTGTGCAGGAAAGAAAGTAGTATTGGATGGTATCGCTTTTAAAGAAGTCACTTCAGTAGATGAACTGCGGCATTATGCTTCAGATAAAGGGGCCAGTAAAGAGGAAATAGAAAAGATTACAGAACCAAAAGAAGAACTAAAATTTTTGGCAAGTGGAGTCTTACTTTACGATAAATAATATCGGCAACCAATTAAACAACAAACAATAAAAGTACCCGGGGCGGGACTTGAACCCGCACGGCCATTACTGGCCACAGGATTTTAAGTCCTGCGTGTCTACCAATTCCACCACCTGGGCAAATCTTACAATTCAGATTTCAAAAAAAAACCCTTGCTTTTCATAAGGGTTTGAAAATCAGAGCGGAAAACGAGACTCGAACTCGCGACCCCAACCTTGGCAAGGTTGTGCTCTACCAACTGAGCTACTTCCGCTTATTTTAGGACTGCAAATATAATCCCGTATTTCTTATTTGTCCCTGTTTTAAGTTATTTTTTTTGATATTAATAACTAACGGCCTCTTCCAAAATAGGTACCTGGTCACAAAATTTAGAACCAGTACATGATTCCGCCGTGAATACTTCCATGCGCAATTTCCATTCATGCCCTGTAAAATGCCATTTTGCATAATACGTTCCTTTTATCATCACCAGGCCATCCGGTTCTGTCCATGAACCTTGCCAATTACCGTATTCTGAGGCCATTCTCCATTGACTAAATGTTTTTATTTCTGTTGGTGTGCGGATGTATTTTACTGCAGGCTTGGTCATGAACTCTTTGGCAAAAGCCTGGCGATTGTTTTCAATGCCTTTTATTTGTTGGTTCCTGGAAGTAAGCATCTCGAAATCATTACCCCACACCGTGGTAATACCCGTAGTGTCTTGAAACTGAATAGCTTCATTGGATCGTTGACGAAGTGACCGAATAATCTTTTCTTCTTCTGTCTGTATCGGACTATTTTGAACCTGGGTCTCAGGGGATTCTGAGGTCGGCTCTGTACTCATATTTTTCTTACAGGAAATTACCAAAACCAAAATCAATAATAAAAATGAAGACTTATTCATCATGCTAATGTATGGAATTGTTTATTGTTTTTCATTTAAGCCTGTTTCCTATACATACTATCTGATATTACCTATGCCTTTCTGATTAGACTCAAAAAATCATTGTTTCTTTGTATCCTGATGAAAAAATTTGGATTAATAGGCTATCCGCTTTCACATTCTTTTTCTAAAAAATATTTCTCCGAAAAATTTGATAGGGAAGGGATATTGGACTGTGAATACGAGTTGTATCCTATTCAAAATATTGAAGAATTGCCTTTGTTGCACAAAAAAATAGGTGACGATCTGGTGGGTCTAAACTGCACCATTCCGTATAAACAAACAGTAATACCCTATCTTGATGTGCTCTCCGAAGAAGCGAATGCGATTCAGGCTGTAAATACAATATGGTTCAGGGGCGGAAAAAAATATGGTTACAATACCGATATTCCGGGATTTGAATCCACCCTGAAAGACTTTGTACCAGGAAAGGTAAAAAATGCTCTGGTACTGGGTACCGGGGGAGCTTCAAAGGCGGTGCTTTTTGTATTAAAAAAATTAGGAATACAATCTACTCTTGTATCAAGAAAAGCATCAGACCGTATCCTCAGTTATAATGATTTGTCTGATGATTTGATTTTAAGTCATCCCTTGATAGTAAATACGACCCCGCTGGGTATGTATCCTCACCCGGAAACGGCTCCTGAAATAAATTATAAAATGATCAATTCTTCACATTATTTATATGATCTGGTATATAATCCGGGTAAAACTTTATTTTTACAGAATGGAGAAGCTCAAGGGGCGCATATCATGAATGGTTTACCCATGCTGATTGGTCAAGCTGAAGCTGCCTGGAAAATCTGGAATCAATAATGGCATTACAATTGGATTTTGAAAACACGGAGATTGCTTTTGAGCATTATTCTGATCAGGAGCTCAAAGAAACCTACAGATTATTTAAAATGATGAACAATCATAATCTCGTCAAAGTAGGTTCTGCTTTGGTTTCCATCATCAGTAAATTTAAAATACCCGTTTTCGATCCCATCATCAGGGGCACCATCTTTGATCATTTTTGCGGAGGAATAAATCTCCTCGATTGCCAGAGCACCATTGACCGATTGTATAAAAATAAGACCATGAGTGTGCTGGACTATGGCGCAGAGGCTCATGATACAGAAAAGGATTTTGAAAAAGCAACCAGTGAAATACTGAAAGCGGTGCAGTTTGGTGCCAGCAATGCCTCCGTACCGGTAGTAAGCATGAAAATTTCTTCCATTGCCAGAAATGGCCTCTTAGAAAAATGGAAGGGAGGGAAAAATACCTTGGACCAATCAGAGCAAAACGAGCTGGATAAAATCCGTAAGCGAATGCATAAAATCATTCACTTTGGCTCAGATATGGATGTTGGTGTTTTCATCGATGCAGAGGAAACCTGGGTGCAGGAATCCATGGATGCTTTGGCGGATGAAATGATGGAAACGTATAATAAAAAAAGAGTTATAGTCTACAACACGTTTCAATTATATAGAAAAGACAGATTGGAATTTTTAAAAAAATCGTACGAAAAAGCAAATACTAAAAATTATTTCCTCGGAGCTAAAATTGTTCGCGGTGCTTATATGGTCAAAGAAAGGGCTTATGCTGAAGAAAACGGAGCCGCATCACCCATACACGATACCAAAGAAGATACGGATATGGCTTTTGATGCAGCCATCGAGTTTTGTGTGGACAATTACAATCGCATTTCAGTTTGTAATGCATCGCATAATGCCGCCAGTGCTTTTAAAATGGCCAAATTGATTTCGGATAGGTCTATACCCCGGAATCACTCCCATCTCAACTTTTGTCAGCTCATGGGTATGAGTGATAATATTACCTTTAATCTGGCTCACCAGGGTTTTAATGTAGCTAAATATGTAGTATACGGTCCAATACACGAAGTGATCCCTTTTTTAATACGCAGAGCGCAGGAGAATACCTCCATCACCGGGGATGTAAGCCGGGAGCTCGGATTTATTATGAAAGAAATGGAAAGAAGAA
>CAYNIG010000352.1:0-5087 GCA_964396995.1 uncultured Saprospiraceae bacterium
AACTGTTCAAAATCCTTTTCATTGATGGTAAAAAGCAATTCATAGTCTTCTCCACCATTGAGCGCGCAGGTAATTGGATTGATTTTAAAATCAAGTGCCAGTTCCATAGCTACCGGATGAATGGTGACCAATTTTTCTTCTATCAGGGCTCCGCAAGCGGATTGTTTGCAGATGTGTTTTATTTCGGAGCTCAGACCGTCGCTGATGTCTATCATCGACGATGGCTTTATTTTTAGTTTATGGAAAATTTCAATTACATCTTTCCTTGCTTCCGGCTTTAGTTGTCTTTCAAGTAGTTCGGTATATTTTGAGTTAAGCTCCGGCTGAATACCTGGTGTACTTTCAAATATTTGTTTTTCTCTTTCCAGTAATTGCAAGCCGAGATAGGCTGAGCCCAAATCTCCCGTTACACAAATCAAATCCCCTGGCTGGGCACCGTGACGGTACACTACCTGGTTCTTTTGGGCTTGCCCTATGGCAGTCACACTGATCAGTAAACCTTTGGGAGAGGATGTAGTATCACCCCCCACGAGGTCTACTTTATATTTTTTGCAAGCCAGGTGGATACCTTCATACAATTGCTCCATCGCTTCTACACTAAATCGGTTTGATAAAGCAATACTTACCGTAATTTGTTTAGGAATACCATTCATAGCATAGATATCCGATAGGTTTACCACCACACTTTTATATCCTAAGTGTTTCAAGGGAGTGTAGGCCATATCGAAATGAATTCCTTCTACCAACAGGTCTGTAGTAACCAAAGTCATTAAATCTGAAGCATCTATGACAGCGGCATCATCACCGACCCCTTTGATCGTCCCTGCATGGTATATCACGGTATTACGAGTGAGATGATCGATCAGCCCAAACTCACCGAGTTTGTTTACATCTGTTCTGGTTTCTGACATTTTGATTTATTTAAATTCGATTAATTCTTTTGCCGCAGCCCAGCTTTCATTCTCAGGCAAGGGAGCAACTATCTCTATTGTTTTATTATCTACCGGGTGCCTGAATTTTACTTTCCATGCATGCAGTGCTATACTCTGATCTTCTCTTTTATGCTTTGATCCGTATTTTAAATCCCCCAGTATCGGGCAATGGATTGCGGCTAGCTGGGCCCTGATCTGGTGATGCCTTCCTGTCCTGAGGTTTATTTCCAACAGATGGTTGCCCGCAGAGGTCTCGGATAGATATTTAAAGTCAAGACTGGAAGCTTTTCCTTCTTTGTGGTTTTCATCCACTACATAGGACTTATTGCTTTTCTTATGAGCAAAAAGATAATGAAAAAGACTGCCTTCTGATTCCTGCGGTTTTTCGCTCGTAATGGCAAGGTAGGTCCGTTGAATGCTTTGGTCTTGCAACGCTTCTGAGAAATATTGAGCTGTGGATTTTTTTTTGGCAAACAATACTATACCACTGCAGGGTTGGTCTATCCTGTGTATCAAAAAAAGCCGGGTCTTGCAGTAATGGTAAAGCAGTACTTCCAGGCTTTGCTCCTTATTTTGCATAGATTGTACCGCCATTCCTCCGGGCTTATTGTAAGCGATATAATGGTGGTTATTAATTAAAATACGATCCGATACTGCATTCATTCTTTTTCTTCAGTAAATTCTGCATCCTCTATGATTTCGTGTTTTTCTGCAGGTGGTTTTTGTACATGAGGAGTTGATTTTGATTTAATCGATAGTGAATTATCCCGCCACATATAGTGGTATACGAAGTAAATAATCCCTCCCAGTAACAATAATTTAAACATATAAAGTTTTCTTAATGAATTAGTTCAGAGTCACAAATTTATTAGCTTTGCGCTACTTTAAACCATTAAGTTTATTTTTATTTCATTTAAAGCTTTTTATGTTTTCATTCCGTAAACAATCAAATATTGCCGGATGGGTGGTATTTACGATATCCTTTCTGGTATACTATTATTGTGCCGAGCGATCTGGCAGCTTGTGGGATTGTGGGGAGTTTATACTTGGTGCTGCCAAACTGCAGGTGGTACACCCTCCCGGAGCACCATTATTCCTTTTGGTAGGCAGATTGTTTGCCTGGGTAGGTTCAATTTTGAGCAGTGATCCCTCCACACAGGCATTTGCAGTCAATATAATGTCTGGTATGTGTACTGCTTTCGCCTGTACTTTTTTTGCGTGGAGTACCATCATGCTCGCCAAACTTTCATTTGTAGGTAAAGACCGTGACCCGGACACCAAAGAAGGTTGGCTTTTAGCGGCAGCCGGTGCAGTAGCAGGACTTACCGGGGCTTTTTGTACTTCAGTTTGGTTTAGCGCGGTTGAAGGGGAGGTTTATGCCATGTCTACTTTTTTTACTGCCCTTACGGTTTGGACAGCATTAAAATGGTATTATTTGCCGAGCAGTGCTCAAAATGAAAAATGGCTGGTGTTGTGTCTGTTCGTGGCTGCATTATCCATAGGGGTGCATTTGCTCAGCTTATTGGCTTTTCCATTTATCGGGCTTTTGTATTATTATAAGAGATTTCAAAATCACGATTTGAAAGGGGTGGCCATTGCCCTCCTGGGTTCAGTGGTTGTACTTGCTTTGTATCAGAAACTGGTCATTGTCGGACTGCCAAAATTATGGGCGGCTTTTGATTTTATGATGGTCAATGGCCTGGGACTCCCATTTCATACGGGGATATTCCCTTTCATGCTGCTTATAGGGGCAGGAATTTATTTTGGCCTCAGATATGCCAATACTAAATCCAATGCAAGCATTCAAAATATAATAGTCACTTCCTTATTGGTAATACTTGGCTTTTCTACTGTAGCGGTCGTAGTAATCAGGGCTAATGCCGATACTCCCATAAATATGAATAGCCCTCAGGATGCCATGCGTTTGATTCCTTACCTCAATCGTGAACAATATGGCGACCGACCACTGTTAAAAGGACCCTTCTACAATTCAAGTCCGATAGACTACAAGACTGAAGATAGATACGGCAGGGTGGGTAATCGATATGAGGTAGTGGATAAAAAATATACTCCCATTTACCGGTCTTCGGATGAAAAGTTTTTTCCGCGGATGGGTCATTCAGACCGGGCCACTTTGTATCAATATTGGATGGATGGCAAGACCAAGCCTACTCCGGCTGAAAACTTGGAGTTCTTTTTCCGATATCAGGTTTGGTGGATGTATCAGCGTTATTTCATGTGGAATTTTGTGGGTAGGGCCAATTTTGACCAGGGCTATTTTCCATGGGTGAAAAAAAGCGGTCATTGGTTGTCCGGTATAAAGCCATTGGACAATGCTTTGCTCTACAATATGGATAAGGAACCTACCCGAATGCGAACCAATGAAGGGAGGAATAAATATTACTTCATTCCTCTGATTCTTGGAATCCTGGGTTTGATGTGGCATTATAAAGCAAGCAAACGGGATTTCCTGGCTTTATTGATGTTGTTCCTCGTGACAGGGTTGGGCATTATCGTGTACTCGAATGAACCGCCGAATGAGCCCAGGGAAAGGGACTATGTATTAGTTGGTTCATTTTTAACCTTTGCCATGTGGGTGGGTATGGGAATCATACCTCTTTATAAATTTTTGGCAAGCAAACTAAAAATGAATTCAATAATCCCTGTGGGAATGGCTGCCGCCTTGGGGATGGCAAGCCCGTTGATTATGGGTACACAGGGTATAGATGATCACTCCCGCCGCCATCTGACCGGCTCCCGCGATTATGCTATCAATTTTTTGGAATCCTGTGCCCCCAATGCAATATTATTTACTTATGGTGATAATGATACTTACCCTCTCTGGTATGCCCAGGAAATGGAGGGCATACGCACCGATGTCCGTGTGGTCAATCTAAGTTTGATTGCAGTGGATTGGTATATCAATCAGGTTCGCAGAAGGATAAATAAATCTGCACCTGTAAAATTGTCTATCTCAGAAGAAAATTACAGAGGAGACAGTCGTATGCAATTGTATATCAACGATCCTAAGGAGACTACACGCAACGTGGCGGATGTATTGAAGTTTGTGAATGAAAAGCATCCTCTGCCGTTACAAAATGGCCAATCCATTGAAACTTATATACCGGCCAGAAAAGTGGCTATACCGATAGACAGAGCAAAGGCAATTGCTTCAGGCATGGTCAGTGCCAACGATAGTAATATTGTAAATCAAATAGAAATCAGTTTTGCCGGTAACTATTTGATGAAGGATGATTTGGCTGTATTGGATATCATTGCTTCTAATTTATATGAAAGACCCATCTATTTTGCCAGCACAGCCAATCTGGACAAATTAGTAGGCTTGAATAATTATACTCAGGTAGAAGGAATGGGTGCCCGGATTGTGCCCATACTTTCAGCTCAGGACGGCAGATTCGGTCAGTATGGTTACGGAAGGGTAAATACTGAAAAGATATACGAAAACATCACTAAGAAATTTGCCTGGGGTGGATTTGATAAGTACAAGATGCATACTTTTGAAAATAGCTTTAATCCTAGTTTTTCTGCTATGCGCATTGCCTTTATGAGAGGCATAGATAAACTGATCAAGGACGGTGAAATGAAAAAAGCCGAAGACCTTACCGATAAATATTTTCAGGTATTTCCCCAGAAAAATTTTGAATACGACGCTCAGCGATTGACATTCGTAGAGTTTTATTACCAGATGAGTCAGCTTGAAAAATGCAAGGAACAGGCATTGATCCTGGCAAACGAAGCCGCAGAATATCTTGAATTTTTCAATTCTCTCAGTCCTGAAGATTTAAATGACGGTACCGGATTTAAACAGGATTTTGATCAGTACATGACTATTCCACCAAGACTGCAAAAGATTGCCACCGAAATGCAGGATCCTGCATTTCAAAAACAATTAACAGAAATATTGGGTAAATACACTTCAGCTCCAGTGAAGAGGTAAATTGTACTAAAAATGAATAAAAAAAAGCCTGAAGCAACACTTCAGGCTTTTTTTATGAGATTATTTTTTGCCCTTGGAGGGAAATTATTCAGGGCACAAAAACTCAAAAGTCTATGCATTTCAACTATTTGGTAACCCATATTTAGAGTCTGCTGGGGAAATCATAAAATATTGACGCCTATTGATTTATTGAAAGA
>CAYNIG010000353.1:0-5087 GCA_964396995.1 uncultured Saprospiraceae bacterium
AAATTTTAATTCTCAAATTTTGACAATCAATAAATTAGGACATTCCCAGCAGACCGTAGGTAGGATGAAAAAAAAACCGGTTTCACCTAAAGTATCCGTATCCTGACGATGTACTACTCAATTGCATTCCTCAAGACTAGTTTGCAGTACCTGGTTACGCTTCAAATCTAGTCCAATATATCTGATTTAAAAGGGAACCTTCCTCAGAATCAATTTATATTATTTTGCTCTTTCGATTCTTTCTTTTTTGGAAACAGGATTAAACACTCTCAGATTCGTCAAAGGAGGTAATAAAAAGGAATGATGGTTTCGTTGAGATTTATAAGCATCTCCAGGGAAAAACTCGACCTTTTGTTTTTTTCCATCACCTGATTCCAAGATGCCATAGGTCTCATTTTTTTGTAATCTTAATATCGTATTACCACCATTTCTTAATTTAAAAATTTGTAGTGAGTCCAGGTTTATCATTTGAACAAACATGGGCTGGTCCCCAATGAGTATACTGGAAAGTGTGCGATTTTCACCATTGGTATAAAATCCACTCTCGTCCAGTGACAACGGGGTAAAACCACGACCGGCATCATTTATCAGCACTACGCCGCTCATAGCATCTGCCCTACCCTGAATTAGCTCCATACCATAATCATTACCATTTAGAATTACATCAAGGAAACCATCCTGGTTAATATCCCAGGTCTGCATCCCGAAAATGGGAGCCAACTGAGCCTGGTTTGGCAACGATGATAAAATGAATTTATCGTTACCCAGGTTTTGAATATATACAGATGAAAAATGGTTTGCCTTTAATACCAATGCACTATCCAATTCCTTCCCTGGAAATACTTCATTTACCGTAGCCTGGCCAAAAGGGGCATACTTTTGAAACTTACGGCGTATCAAAATCAATTGTTTTATCATTTCATCCCTGCCATGAAAAAAATATTCCTTTTTTTGCCCAAATGTATCGCGCCAATAACATGAAATAAAAGGGTCAAGACTTCCATTGGCATCAAAATCCTTTGCATAAATAGTGATGGGTTCCTTTTCATTACATTTGAAATAAGTATTCTCACCATAATTCCCTGCTACATAATCCATATCTCCGTCACAATCAAAATCACCGCTAACCAGGCTTGTCCACCATCCCAAATGTTTATTTAAAGTCGCTGAATTTACCCGTTCAAATTTGCTGCCGGTATTTTTAAACAAAGTTATTGGTCCCCATTCGGTAGCCAGCATCAAATCAGGTTTAGTATCATTATTATAATCTGTAAACAATACATCATTGATGATGGCAGGTATATCCGGCAACCATTGGTTGGAAGCATTGATAAAATTAATTTTACCATTTCCTGATTCATTTATCAAAACAAATGATCGATCGTGCTTCGGATAATACCCCGGCAATACATGCCCTGCTATAAACAGGTCAAGATCTCCATCCAGATCAATGTCTGCACTGCGAATAGTGGATGAGCAGGTTCGTACTTCGCTACTGATCGCCATCGAATCACGCATAAAATTGCCCTGGCCGTCATTCACAAACAACCTTATTCCGTATGCCCCTTTATTCGCCATCAGATTTTCGTATGAACCTCCTGAAAATATAAGGTCCAGGTCATCATCATTATCGATATCGATCAATAATAATCCTGCATCTTCTGATTCTTTTTCATGTTCGCTTTTAAATGAAACTATTTTTTTTGAAAATGTTCTGTTAGTATTTTGTAAAAACACAGTCCCCGTTTCATTGGCTGATGCTCCGATGATCATATCTTCTGTGCCATTACCGTCTATATCGCCAATGGCAATCGGCACACCATACTGAGACATTTTATGGGGTAAGGTCTTCTGTATATTAAAATCTATAAAATCCTTTTCATGATGAAGATAGTCTATTCCAAGTGAACTGTTATTTACTTTTTCAAAGTATACGGAATTGGTAAGTTGAATCTGACCCGGAAAGTCAGATTTATTTTTAGTCAAAACCACTTTTTGATTTACTTTAAACTGACCAAACGATTCAATGCTACCATCTGGCCATTTTACCATGATCGAATCTATCTCATGCAAAGTATCTAAACCAAAAGAGCTTATATAGGAAGATTGTGACAGATACCCTCTGCCGGATAATACAAACCTCGTTTGCACCTTGCCGTGGTCATAAAAGACATCCACTCGGGAACCGATTGCTTCAGGATTTCTTCCAGGTCCCTTAAGTAAAACGGAGAGAAAGTTTTTAGAGCTTTTTCTGTCAGGAGACAGGGTATTATTTTTAAAAATAAATGGCGCATCATCTATGTTGTGTACTATGATATCTGCGTCGCCGTCATTATCAAGATCACCATAGGCTGCACCGTTAGAAAATGATTTTATATCCATACCCCATTCGCGGGTAACCTCTGAAAATGAAAGGTCTTTACGGTTACGGTACATAAAATTAGAAACCTTTACTACCGGAATCAGATTTTGCAAATCCATATCACTTATAAAACCCCTGGTTTCATTTCTATACTCCCCAAAATCGTGATCGGTGACATCTTTGGGAAATCCATTGGTAATGTACAAGTCCTGGTAAGTATCAAGGTCTGCATCCAGAAATATCGGAGCCCAGGACCATTCCGTCTCATGAACTCCGCTCAGAAAACTAATATCTCCATATACCGGGTACCCATTTTTCATTCCCTGATTCAACTGTAGCGTATTCCTGGTGTATTGATATTGATATCCATATTGCTTCACATAGATATAAGACGAATAATTAGCTGGCCCGATCAATGTTTTTTTTCTTAAATTGGTGAAAGGCAACATTTCCACTGTCATTACTTCAGCTTTTCCATCGTTATTAATATCACCGAGATCGCTGCCCATTGCAGCAGAAGACTGGTGACGAAACATAGCTGATGCTCTGTTGGTAAACGTTCCATTCCTGTTATTAATGTAAATCAGGTCATCACTCTGATAGTCATTTGCAATATAGATGTCCGGCCAGCCATCTTCATTAAAATCGTGTATCAATGTGCTGTGACTGTACCCGTGCAATATCATCCCGGCAGGAATGGAAACATCAACAAAATGGGGTTGATTTTTTAGACCATCCCAATCATTCCTGTACAATTTGTCGCAGTTCTCGTTGCAGCCTTCGTGCACATCTTTTACATATTGACCCATGACTGGCCGGTCAATAAAGTTAGTTCCGATAAAGAGATCCAGATCGCCATCCAGATCAAAGTCAAAAAACTGAGCATGGGAAGCATAGCTGGTGTCATCTATTCCATATTCAGAAGCCACCTCTTTAAATTGGGGAGTGCCCTTCGCGGTATTACCGGTGTTTAGATAGAATAGATTTCTACGCAGTCCAGCTTCTTTGATCAAGGTATTGGTAACGTATATATCTTTTTTACCATCTGCATTGAGATCCAGGATAGTGACACCGGATGACCACATGCCACTATCCGGTTTGGCCAGGCGGGCTTCCAATGTAATATCCCTAAACTTAAAATCACCTTGATTCAAATAACAAACATTACCAACCTGGTTCCCCGCAAAAAACAAATCCTCCAAACCATCCTCATTTAAATCACCCACTCCGACACCTGCCCCGTTGTAAATAAACTCAGTATTGAGAATATTAAATGAATCAAATTCTACTATTTCATTTATAAATTGTATTCCCGAATGTTTAGGGGATATAGCTGTAAACACAGTCTCCTTCTTCTGGCAAGCCATTAAAATGATCAGGATCACTATAACCACAGAAAAAAATTTCATAATCAGACTGCAAAACTAAAAGAAGCTGGCTTTAAACAAAATTAAATAAACCATTCTATTACTAAATTTAGCAAGGAATAAGGCAGAATTTTAAAACCTCATTAAAAAGTTAAAAACACAGCAGAATATAAGCCATTTATCAATCCTTGTTTGATCCTCTCCCATTTTCGCTGTAATTTTATCATCGAGGTGACGGATTTGTTATAGTTCATTAAAATAAAACATCGGAATTGATTATGAAAATTATCTTTGTTTTTATGGTTTTAGCAGCCCACCTGGTCAATGCTCAACCGAAAGAAACCGAATACAAAACAATAAGTATCTTTTTTGGGGGCGGTTCCTATTATATCGAGGAAGAAGAAAAAGAAAAAGTACGCGAATTTTTAAGTAAAGAAATCCTCAGCAATTTTGAGATACACATTCACGGTCATACTGATAATATCGGTGGAGTACAGTATAATCAATGGCTTTCCAAAATGCGAACCGGTGCTGCCTACGAGTTTTTGGAGAAAGATGGCATACCCATGAACAAAGTATTTATCAAAGATCATGGCCTCCATAATCCGGAATTTGATAACACTACCTGGGATGGAAGATTAAAAAACAGAAGAGTGGATATTGTTTTGTGGCCGTTGCCGTTTTAATCTAATTTCATGATTTGATCAACATTTTGGTAATAGCATTCGTGCCGCTTTTAACCACCAAATAATAAACGCCGTTTTCAATGATTCGGGTATCTAAATAAAAAGGATATTGCTTTCGATTCATTGAGCTATACACTCTTCTCCCCATGATATCAAACAGATCAATGCTAAAGGTTTGAGTAATGTCTTTTGCTTCAAGTTTAATAAATGAATTAAATGGATTGGGATACACAGTCAAATTGATCGGAGTACTACCAGTTTTAAATGGCGTAGTCTTTCGACTATAAATCTCAAAATTGTCAAAATGATAGGTACTTCCATTAGAAGAATTAGGGGCAAACAGTATTACCAGTTGATTGATGGAAAAATCGGAAACCGATGTACTGGGCCGATCCAGAAAGTCAAAAGCAAGCCTTTCCCATTCATTGGATTTAGTAGTGGTCACGGTGTATCTGCTGTGTCTGCCGGTTGGATAATTTGTTGACTTGGCAGCGTTTTTATCTTCCAATTGCAGCAGAATTTGAGTACCTGCCGGAGCATTGGTATAAATATCCATGTAAAACTTTTTTTCATTCGTCACAAAGTCTGCACCGGATACTACATCGGATATATCATAAAATAAAACATCAAATGGAGTCCCGCTATTTCGAACATATTTTCCCGAAAGTGGTG
>CAYNIG010000354.1:0-5084 GCA_964396995.1 uncultured Saprospiraceae bacterium
GGTAAAATAACAGTGGAGGAAGTATTAGCAGGAATTTCTATTGAAAACTCCACACCTCCTTCATTCCTGTACCAACCAGAACGAATAGAACCGTATGGGGTAGCCGTTCCGGCTGAAGCAAAGTTGAGTGCATCGGTGAGAGTAGGCCTGATTATACTTTTTTTATACCCTTCCATTTCTATTTCTATGCCGGCCACCGATCGATACATCCAATCACCAATAGCACCATAGGCATAATGATTAAAAGAATTCATGGAGGCAGTTTGAAAATCACCATCGGGTTTTATTCCATCCCATCTTTCCCAAATGGTGGTAGCACCCATTTTTACCGGGTATAACCAGGAAGGATACGTTTCCTGAAACAATAATTTATAGGCAACATCAGCCTGTCCATACTTTGATAATACATGACAAATATAGGGTGTACCTAAAAATCCGGTGGTAATATGGTAATGATAGGATTTAATATTATTCACCAATTGATTTACTGCATAGGGTCGCAATGATGGGGGCAGCATATCAAATTGCAATGCCAATACATAGGCGGTCTGCGTGCCGGATATCATTCGGCCATTGGCAGTAACGTATTCATTTTGAAAAGCTGTTTTTACCTTGGCCAAAAGATCAGTATAAAATTGGACATCATCCATTTTATTAAGGACAGCAGCCGTGTTGATCATCAGTTGAACCGAATTAGCAAAAAAACACTGGGCAATCAAATACTTATCGGTCACTGCAGATATACCATCTCTGTCGTCCCCAATGCTATAAAAGAGCCAATCCCCAAAATGAAATCCTTTGTTCCACAAATAATTTTTACTGCTGTCTTGCATATACTTCAACCATAGCTTCATACTGGGATATTGCCTTTCCAGAAATGATTTATCACCGTATATCCAATACATATTCCACGGAATGATGGTACCAGCATCGGCCCATCCGGCAGAGGCAGAGGCACCGGGATTAAGGGCATTGGGCACTACATGTGGTATAGATCCATTTGGATTTTGATCAGCAGCAAGATCCAATAACCATTTTGCAAAAAAGTTCTGTACATTAAAATTAAAGGCAGCGGTCCTGGAAAAAGCTTGTGCATCACCTGTCCATCCCAGTCTTTCATCCCGCTGAGGGCAGTCGGTAGGTACATCGACAAAATTTCCTCTCTGTCCCCACTGAATATTATGTTGTAATTGATTTACAAGTGGGATGGAACATTCAAAAGTGCCTGTCTTTTCCATATCTGAGTATACGACCACTCCCTCAAAATGGTCTAATAAAACAGGTCCGGGATAACCTGAAATTTTTATATATCGGAAGCCTTGAAATGTAAAATGAGGTTCGAAAATTTCTTCGCCTTTACCAGCAAGTGTATATTCATTCAGCTGCTTTGCATTTCGGAGATTTTCGATATAAAAATTACCTTTTTTATCCAGTACTTCGGCATGCCATAGTTTGATGGTGGTACCGGCAGGTCCTGTTGCTTTTACTTTTACCCACCCGACCATGTTCTGTCCAAAATCCAACACAGTATCTTTTTCTGGTGTAGTAATTAATTTTATTGGTTTTATTATTTCGCGCTTTCTTACAGCGGGTCCATACGTTCCTACCAAATGGTTTGTGCCAGCATGCAGGGCAACCACTTTATCCCATGTATTGTCTGTAAAACCGATATCATCCCAGCCTGGTTTTTCAAGTCGGGCATCTATTTTTTCACCATGATAAATCTCCGAATCCAGGATCGGTCCCAGTGCCGAGGACCAGGTATCGTCTGATTGCACCACTTGTTTAGTTCCATCTGTAAAAGTGATCATAACCTGGGCTAAAAGAGCAAGTGAATTACCATATAGGTTATTGTGATTTACCCATCCCAGTTCACCTTTAAACCATCCTTTCCCAAGCATTGCCCCAATGGCATTATTTCCTTTTTTTAACATCCCGGTCACATCATACACCTGGTATTGAGTCCTTTTGTTATAGCTGGTCCAGCCCGGTGTAAGAAAATCATTTCCAACTTTTTTCCCATTAATATGAGCTTCGTACAATCCCTTACCGGTAATGAATAACATGGCTGATTTCACTGCTTTTGAGAGTGTAAATTCTTTTCGCAATAAAGGACTGGGATACACTTTTTGATTGGCAGATGCTTCATCATTTCTCCCTATCCATTTTCCGGTCCATTCTGAATTATTAAAAAATCCGGTATGCCAGTATTGTGGTGCAGCAGTGGAAACATTTCCGTGATTGTCCCAGACTTTTACATACCAATAATACCGTGTATTGGAAGCCAAAGCCGGTCCTTCATATTTATTGTAAATGGATTGATCTGACTCTTTTTTATTCGTCCACCATATACTTTTTTTATTAAAATCATCAGCAGTGGCTACGGTGATTTCAAAGGCAGTTTGTATCGTGTTTTGTTGTATTGATTCGAGTTTCCAACTAAAACGGGGTTGCTGAATATCCAATCCAAGGGGATTGACCAACTGTTCTGTACGCGGATCCACAATTTTTAAATTAGCGGATGTAACTATAAAAGACACGATTTTGCTTTTATTCTTTTGGCCGATGGTCAGAAGTGGAAGTAAACAAAATAGGATCTGAATGAATCTTTTCATAAATATTTAAAATAGTAATGAAAGTAAAATTAGCAAAAGAAATCCTATTTAATGGGTGCAAATAAAGTACAGCATAATTCGATATACCAGTCCAATATTTTCCATATTTGTGTGATGCGTATAGCAATAAATGCACGATTACTACTTAAAAACAAACTGGAAGGGATTGGATGGCATGCTTATGAATTAATATCGCGAATGATAAAACTATTACCCGAACACCAGTTCATTTTATTCTATGACAGGTCAGAGGGGATAATAGTTCCGGAAGGAAAAAACGTGGCGGTGAAAACCGTAAGACCAGTCACGAGGCATCCTTTGTTACTCTGGTTTTGGGTAGATTTTTCTCTTAAAAAAGCGGTGATAGAATCCGGAGCTGAGGTCTTCTATTCTCCTGAGCCTATCATGCCCAAAGAGCTAAATATTAAAAAAATAATTACGGTACATGATATTTCACCAAAGATCATGCCTTATGCATTGCCTTTTTCACACCGAATTTATTACCATTATATATTACAAAGGAACATACCTACTGCGGATCACCTCATTACAGTAAGTGATTTTTCAAAGCAGGAAATAGTAAGCCATTATGGAGTCAATCCCAATACGATATCCGTGATTTATAATGCAGCCAGAGAGTCATTCAGGCCATTGACTGAAATGGAGAAGGCGGATATCCGAAATACCTATACCGGAGGTGAGCGGTATTTTATTTACCTGGGCTCTATAAATGAAAGAAAAAATACCGACACCATCATACACGCTTTTGACATCTATAAATCGACTAATAAATCAGGACAAAAATTAATATTGGCCGGGAAGAGGATGGGGAAATTTGATAAAGTAATCCATGCCCTGGCAGATAGCGATTTCAAAAATGATATTATTGAATTGGGATATGTCGAAGATAGTTTGGTGGTAAAATTAGTAGCTTCAGCAGAGGTATTAATAAACCTTTCTGAATACGAAGGATTTGGCATGCCCCTGGTAGAAGCTATGCAAAGTGGGGTGGCGGTGGTCGCCAGTAATAAATCTTGTTTCCCTGAAATCATCAAAGATGCCGGCATACTCACCGATCCACAGGATAAAGCACAAATTGCAAAAGATATATTTACAGCAGTATTGCATTCCTCTGACCTCATTGAGAAAGGAATTAAGCGAAGCACTCAGTTTAATTGGGACTCATCTGCTACATTACTTTCCAACCTGGTAGCCGGATCAGATAGTGGTCTTTGATTCCAGGATGTACTTGCTTTGAATTTATTCTATTGATTGGCCCTTTAGCTATAATTCTTATTTAATTTTACTAAAATCAGAAGCCCATTTATTCATTTCAGAAGGTGTCCCTGTTGGTCCTGAGTGAATGATTACTCTATACCTGAAAGTAACTGCTTCCTTAGGCTTCAATGAAAAATTGAGTTCATCCGTACCATTACTGAAAATTTTTCTCCCCAGTGGATTTACAGCAAACAAACCATATCCCCTGGCATGCCAATAAGCAGGATATCCTATATTAGACGGGTGATCAAACATAGCAATAGTAATAGGTTTATTTTCTTTCATACCGGTAAGCATGACCCAATTTCCTTTAGTGCCCCACACTGAATCACCTCGCATCCCATTGCTTGAAAGGTACAAGCCGGTGGCTCCCTGTGAGGAAGGATCCACTGTGGTAATATTTCCTTTGTCATCCAGGTAGTTGGTTTTTTCTTTGGAAGGCTGCTCCAGTTCCCTGGCCAGCCGAATGGCAAACATTCCATCTTTTACATCTTTAAATAGAACAGCAGTATCCCGGGCGGTTAAAGTAGTAATACGATCTATGATGAAATCATTATTTGCTACTGTAAATTGGTAAATTGATTTTTCATCCAGCAGCACTTTTTGATCCGGTCTTACCCAACTGGCTGTCGCCGTAATCGAAGCTTGTTTCTTTCCTGCCTTTTTATTGACTATGCTTTTGTGCAGAATAGTACCATACCGGTGTCTTCGATCCGGGGCAATGGCATTCGAATTATTCCAAAAGTCAAGCCCATTTACTGATTCATAGTTAAGCCAGATACCGGTATGATGAGGATGATCGGTTCTTTCACCACTCACTTTATGGATGGGAAAACCGCGGGTCACCGTGATGCCGTCCAATGAATTTACCGGGAATAGTATTGGTTTTTTTATAGAATCGAGATACACGTATGAGGTGAGCAATTTATTATTGAACACTATATCGATCTGACTCTGACCGGGTTTTTCCACCAATTTAAAACCATGCACCGATTGAGCCCATGATGGTGCACCAATAAAAAAGAATACGATACCGGGAAGTAAATTCTTAATACATAAATACTTTTCCATTTGCCATTACTTCTTGCTTTTTCTCATCAAAATAAACTTTGGCACCGGTGCGGGCAGCTGCCGTGGTCATAATACATGCAATAGAATGGCTGTATCCGGCTTCCACGGGTGCATTGGGCT
>CAYNIG010000355.1:0-5077 GCA_964396995.1 uncultured Saprospiraceae bacterium
CAGGTACTGTGCTTTATGTTTGAAAGTATCGAGTCCCTGTACATAATTTACCAGTAATGTATAATCCTCAGTTGTAACTCCATCCAGAAATTTATACGATTTATACGGAGTAAGCTTATAGTCGGTACCTTTCTGTAAATCTGAAAACTTAAATTTTCCATGAGCCATTTGATTTTTCCCGGAAGCGCTGTCGGAAATATTTACTGTTACGGAATCAATGGTTTCATTAAGCAGATTGTAAATAAGGCCTGCAATGGTAAGGGTATCTTTAGTAGGAACAGGCGGAATCACTGGTTTAGGACACATCCCCGTATTGTCTTGCAAAATCAATTTAACCCTGCAGAAATTTTTATTACCTGCCTCATCTTCCACCCAGATTTTTAAGTTCCTGGTACCGAGGCTATCACAAGTAAAGAGTGATGGTTCGGCTGTAAATTTGAGTTTATCAGCGGGAGTACAATTATCATAAGACCCGATATTAAATTTCTTTGGATCGATGATAGTATAAATACCGTCGCTGTGCCAGCCAATTCCGGCAATCAATGAGGCTATGCAATAGGGTTGGGGAGCTGTCTTGTCCTTTATATTTACCCTGGTGGTGCATTGGGAAAAATTACCACAGGCATCCGTCACGGTAAAGATGACATCGGTAATACCAATTGGATAATTGCCACTTGCATCGGCTGAATAAGGTTTAGTAGCATATGGTGAATTATGGCTTACGATTGCATTTCCATTGCATGAATTAGTGACCGAAGGGATCGGTATATCTATCCAGGCTGTTTTGGCATAGGTTTCGGAATTGCCAATGACTTCGCCTTTACAAGAAATGGTAGGCTTTGATTTACTGATTACTTTAATCAATTGGGTATGTTTCCATATTCCTTCTTTATTATATCCGTAAGCATTGGGATTATAAGTACACCAATCAATAACCGTCCAGGTACGAACTATTTTACGACAAATGCCAGGATCGTTAGGGAACGTATAGATTTCATCTTTGAAATTAATACCATATTTGCCACATTTGTTGTATGAGTTGATTTCAGGATAACCAAAGGGATACGATAGATATTTCGGATCGGTCTGATCCTTACAGGCATCTGCATCAAAATCTTTTGGCCACCAAATGGACACTTTAGAGTATCTTTCTTTTACCCAATAAGCTACTTTACAATAGGTAACTTTACCACAACCATCGGTTATCTTCCATTCAACCCAAATACTGCCTACTCCACAATCATTTAATTTTTTTGATATCCAGGGACCAGAAATGGTATAATCGTATCCGGTAACTTCAGGCTTTGGAAATTTATAATTATCTACTTCATCACAGTAGAGTGTCGATTCCTGAGGGCACCAAACTGAAATAGGGTGCGAATAACCACCCGAAACCCATATGGTTTGTGTACAATAATAGGATCTTGCATAGTGGTCGACAATTTCCCATTTTACTTCTACGTATCCCGAATTGCAATTTAGATTGGGTTTAATCCATGGCCCATACAGTGTATGTGCTCCCCAAACCACAGGTTTGTCATAATAATTTCCGGCAAGATAAGTGCTGTAAGAAATCTCTTTATCCTTGGGACAAAAAATTTCAAGAGAAGCATAAGCACGAACGCTGAAAAGCAAACTAACTAAAACACCAAAGGTAAGTGTAACCCATTTTTTCATAGCAATGCAATTTTTATTTTCGCAGGGGATGCATAAAAGTAAAAATCAAATGCCTTAGTTCTAAATTTTTTAAGTTAAATGATTGATATGTATTTACCTTATCCATTAACCAATGACGGGCACAGTATTAAATATTTAAAAATAGGATAATGTATGGGTGTAATAATGCAAAAACCTTTACTAAAATGCATTCAGTAAAGGTTTTTCTTACAAGCTGAATTCTAAAGACTATTTATTAGAATATTTGGTCAGAATATCAAAAGATAAAGATAATTCATGATTGCCATTATTGTATTTCTGGAATTCTTCCAGAGCAATATCGTATGAATAGAATACCTTGAATTTATTAATCCTGGTTCCCAACATAAATGAGGTTTGAGTGTATCCACCGGTGGAATAAGTTACCCCTCCAAATAACTGATCATCCAGAAAGGTCATCTTCATGTTGAAATCAGTCTGGAATGGTACATTTCTCAATCGCTTCACCAAAACAGAAGGTTCTACACTAAAATTATAATTCTGTACTTCATATTTATATCCAACAAAAGCATTAAAATATTTAAAAAAACCATTGTCGCCGGAGACTGGATCCTGGATTTGATCTACCCTGGTGCGGGCAAGGTCTACAATTGAAACTCCAAACTTTAACTTCCCATCCTGTTCACCATATAAACCAATAGTTGATCCAAAGAATTTATAACCATCTGCACCTGCAGCAATAATAGGATCTGTCGGATTGATACTTTGATCAAAAACTACTCCGTTTGAAAGCTGTGTGCTGCTGATGTGAGCTGCTATACCTGCATTTAATTTTACTGAACCCATTTCCATTTTATAATTTAAAGCTGCCTGTCCCTTTACCCTACTTAGATCACCTGCGACATCATTAAACAGTAAAGCCCCAAACCCGAGTTTTTGTGAAACCGGCCCATTA
Organism: uncultured Saprospiraceae bacterium; assembly: GCA_964396995.1. Classification (GTDB taxonomy): domain Bacteria; phylum Bacteroidota; class Bacteroidia; order Chitinophagales; family Saprospiraceae; genus JADJLQ01. Next base: position 2,612 of record CAYNIG010000355.1, read on the forward strand.
TAGCTCATGGTGTAATCCTTAGGGGAATTTGGAAATGTTGCAAAAGTATTTTTGTAATTAAATAATAATTGGCTCTCCGAGCTAAAGCCGGCATAAGCAGGGTTTACTAAAATGGGATGGAATAGATACTGAGAATAAATAAATTCATCCTGAGCACTAAGCCATTGATTCATTATAAACAAACTGAATATGATGGGTAGTATTTTTTTCATAATTTATCTTTTAAATAAATGCATTTTTCTTTAAAGTTATTGATTCAAGGTTCTAAGTACAGTCGTGGAACCTTTATATACTTCAGGGCCGGATGCGCCATTGATTTTTAATATCCAATAGTAAGCTCCATCCGGAACAATCAATCCATTATTGCCAATCCCGGTCCAATTATTGCTAAAATTATCAACATTATAAACCAATTGATTCCATCGATTGTACACAAAAAGCTGACCATTATCACCACATGTTATTTGAAAATTATCATTTATCCCATCGTTATTTGGTGTAAAAACCCGTGACCCAACAAAGCAATTTGAAGTACTCCCTGCCAAATTAAATGCCTCACCATCTGTGCAACCACGAGCATCCGTAACAGTGACTGAAAAATTTCCCTGGGATAATGAAGTGCGATCTTTGCTCGTAGCTCCATCACTCCACCGGTAGGTAAATGGGCTAGTACCTCCTGATACGGTCAACGTAATAGTACCATCATTACCCACCGTAGAAGGATTCTTCTTTGTTCCCGTTACAGAAAGAGTGGGTGTAGTTGTGATCACAATATCAGGAGTAGTCACAGTCGCGTTAGCAGCATCTTTTACTGTCAATTTATATGTACCTGCGGTCAATGCGGTAATGTCTTCGCTGGTAGCAGTAAAATTAGAAGGCCCTGTCCAAGCAAAGGTATACGGCGAAGTACCACCCGTAACAGTCACAGGTATGGCACCGTTTGGCTGACCACAGGCAGCGTTGGTAACGGTACCTACGGTTACTGCTAAAGGACCCTGAGTGCCAACAACGACCGATCCGGTGAGAGTACATCCGGCAGCATCTGTAATGGTATAGTTAAATGTACCAGCTGCAAGATTGTTGATATCCTCTGTGTTAGCATTATTACTCCATAAAAATGAATATGGAGTGTTTCCACCAGAAGGGGATAGATTGATTGATCCATTATTACCACCACCAGTAGGATCTACCTTTGTGGAGGTAACCGATAGGGCTGTCAAGGTGACCTGGGCAGATAATGTAACGGACGCATTATTGCCATCTTTTACCGTAACATTATAGTTGCCTGGGGCAAGATTTGAAATATCTTTTGTGGTAGCTCCATTGGTCCACAGATAAGTAAGGGTACCTGTTCCTCCTGTTGCATTGATTTGAATTGCACCATTATTAGTACCAGGACAAGGATGCGTAACCTTTGTGGTAGAAACAGCAAGCGCCGGGGCACCACCCGTACAGGTAATGGTACCGGCTTCTTTTGTAAAAGTAAGTTTTCCCGAGGTGGAGATGATATCTGTTTTGGTAGGCGTATCCGAAACATCAACTATTGCAGAGCTGGGGCATGTGCCCTGATATTTGAAACATATTTCAAACAAAGCTTTGTTGTCTGCCACTGTCTGACCAGTAGTGTTTGGGTCAAACCAAACACAGGTTATTCTGCCACCAGGGTTTCCAAAATTTGCTTTGTCAAATGAAGTTAATCCCATGGGATTTTGGATGGTTACATATTTTAATTTGGTAGTATCAAAAGACAATGAGAACTGGAGAGCCGTAATTTTAACAAATCCGGTCACGACCATGGGAATACAAACATCACCATCTTTGGTTGCATTTGCACTTCCCATTTTGATTGAAACACCGGGAGGTGGAGGATTTACAACTGTTCCACTATTTATTCTACCGTTTACAAGACTGATACTGTTGCAAGTCTGCGAATTTTTATCAGCAAACTCAGCCTTTAGGGGAGTGTTGCTAAAGTCAACCCCACTTGTTTTTCCATCGGCACCTATTATTTTGAATGTAATGGAAAAAATGGTACTTCCATTTTGTTTGGTTGCACCTTGTTGATTAAACCAGGCTGTTGTAAAATATCCCTGGCTGACTTTTAATATATTAAATGATGCAGCTGTAAGATCGGGCAAATCAAAGTCCTGAATGCTTTTAAATTCCAGCACGGCGGGATCCCATCGGATGGTCCACTGAAATACGCTGAGATCTGTAAAATTATCTACAGTTACGTTTAATTTTACTTCATCACCTGTTTTACCTGAAATCGTCGGAATGGTAAATTTGGCATTACACTGAGCATGCGCCTCGTAGGTGAGACCCAGTACACTGGTAATGAGGAGTACCAAAAAAACAGATATTTTCTTTAAATTCATGGATACGGATTTAATTCTCTTGTTGATTAATAATTTATCTATCGGGATCGCAAAGATAATCTCTTTAAAATCACCCTACAAATAACGC
>CAYNIG010000356.1:0-4992 GCA_964396995.1 uncultured Saprospiraceae bacterium
GTTACCGATACCAAAGACTTTAATATTCTCAATTACCGTAATTTTTACAATGGAGGGGGTGTAGCTATCGGAGATATCAATAATGACCATCTTTCCGATGTTTTTTTTACCTGCAATACCTGCCCGGAAAAACTATATCTCAATAAAGGCAATTTAAAATTTGAAGATATATCTGTCTCGGCCGGTATCGAAGGTAAAGATGCCTGGACTACCGGTGTGGCGATGGCTGATGTAAATGGGGATGGTTGGTTGGATATCTATGTTTGTTATTCCGGTGACCAGGCAGGTAAAAGCAGGGAAAATGAATTATTTATCAATCAAAAAAACAACACGTTTAAAGAAGAAGCAGCCAAATATGGACTCCACGACAAAGGATTGACAACCCACGCCGCTTTTTTTGATTATGACCTGGATGGAGACCTGGATTGTTTTATGCTGAACAACAGCTTTAAGGATATACGCAAATTTGATGCCCGCACCGATTCGCGGGAGGTTCGGGATTCATTGGGAGGTCAGCGATTCTATAAAAACGAAAATGGTTTCTTTAAAGACATCAGTGCAGAGGTTAAGGTGTATGGTAGCAAAATTGGATTTGGACTGGGTATCAGCATCAGCGACCTGAATACCGACGGATATCCTGATATGTATGTAAGTAATGACTTTTTTGAACGGGATTACTTGTACATCAATGACGGAAAGGGTGCATTTAAAGAGGTGCTGCCTGAAAGTATAGGCCATACATCTCAGTTTAGTATGGGATCAGACATAGGCGATATAGATAATGATGGACTGCCGGATATATTCAGTACGGATATGTTGCCATTTGATATGAAAAGGACAAAAGTCCTTTCCAAGTTCAATGAATTTAATACCGAATCCATGCGATTGGCTTCAAACCTGCATAATCAATACATGCAAAATGGTCTCCAATGGAACAGGGGCAACTTACAATTCAGCGAAATTGCTTGTATAGCTGGTGCAGAAGCCACCGATTGGAGCTGGGGTGCCCTTATGTTTGATATGGATAATGATGGCTTACAAGATATATTTGTATCCAACGGTATTTATAAAGATATTACCAATATGGACTTCTCGGATTTCCTGGCAGATAAAACCAATGTAGATAAAGTAATACTTGCAAAAGGTGAATTTGATTTCAGAGATTTTTTAAAATTTATTCCTTCTACTCCTTTATCCAATCACGCCTACCTCAATGAAGGCAATCTGAAGTTTAAAGAAAGCGCTATAACCCTTGGACTGGGAGAGCCATCCTTTAGTAATGGTGCAGCGTATGGCGACCTGGATAATGATGGCGACTATGATCTTATCGTGAATAATATCAATGCGGAAGCATATGTATATCAAAATCAATCGGTCAATGATTATGTATCTATTGAATTAAAAGGTAAAAAACAAAACACATTAGCTATTGGATCAAGAGTGCAGGTAATATCCAATGGCCATAGCCAGACAAAAGAAATTTTTATAAACAGAGGATTTCAAAGCAGCACTGATAACAAATTAATTTTTGGATTAGCTAAAAACGATACTCTGCAAAAAATACAAATTAATTGGCCTGATCGTACCATTTCCACACTTTTAAATCCGCTGAAAAATCATTCTTATATTATACACCAGGATTCTGTTCAATCCCTTCCTGTCATCCAAACCAAAAGCCAACAACCTACTCCTATACTTGAGAAAGTCAATACTATATTTATTGGAAATACTATTCATCGTGAAGATAATTTTATTGATTTTCATGCTGAGCGATTGATTCCCAATATGCTTTCCACCCAGGGACCTACCATTGCAGTAGGTGATCTCAATGCAGATAAATTGGAAGATGTACTGATCGGCGGTGCAAAAGGAGACTATACCAAAATGTTCCTGCAAAATGCGCAGGGAAAATTGGTAGAGAAAAAAGACCGTGAACTAATGAATGATTCTATATTTGAAGATACTGACCTGGCTTTGTATGATCACGACGGAGACGGCAGTCTTGATTTATTGATAAGTTCAGGTGGAAATGAATACCCGGAAGGGTCGGAAGGCCTGGCTACCAGGCTGTACTTTAATGACGGTAAAGCAAATTTTTTACCCATGCCTATGCTGAGCCCTCCTGCTCATATAAACACGAGTTGTGTACGAATAAGGTCACTGGAGAATGGTCCAACATTATTGTTTTTGGGAGGAAGATCCATTACCAAAAACTATGGATTAAATCCTGCAAGCTATGTAATGATGAATATTGCAGGAAAATGGACAGATATCACTCCCGAGTTTTTAAAGCGAATAGGTATGGTTACCGATGCTATATGGACCGATTATAATAAAGACGGATTCATCGATCTCATAGTAGTGGGTGAGTGGATGCCCATCACTTTTATTAAAAACAATGGTAAATCGTTAGAAATGGATTCGCAGCAACCCAATTCATCAGGATGGTGGAATACCATTTCAGAAACTGATTTTAATAACGATGGTTTCCATGACTATATAGTAGGCAATTGGGGTTTAAATTCGAAATTCAGAGCCAGTCCTGAACATCCCATTGTGATGTATGTAAATGATTTTGACCGAAATCAGCAATTGGATCCCATCTTATGTTTGTTTAATCCTGCAGATAACAAAACCTATCCTTATAGCTCGAGGATAGATATCATCACGCAGATGCCTATACTCAAAAAAGACAATCTGAAGTACAGTGATTATGCTGTAAAATCATTTGACCAATTATTTACCGAAGAACAAAGAAAAAATACGGTAATTAAATCAGTCAATACTTTGGAGCATAGTGTTTTAATAAATGAACAGGGTAAATCATTCCGGCTTGAAGCGTTGCCCCGGCAAACTCAGATAGCACCTGTCTTTACAACCATTGACCTGGGTAAGGGCTACTATTTGACTGCCGGAAATTTTTATAAATCAAAACCGGAAATTGGAAGGATGGATGCCGGCTATGGCGATTTACTGCACTTTGATCAGGCCAAAGGTAAATTTTCAGTGATCGATAATAAAATTTCCGGCATTTACCTGAACGGAGAAGTAAGAGATATTAAACCAATTAATATTAAAGGTCAAAAACACATTATCATAGCATATAATGATGCACCATTGGCTATTTATAAACTTAAAAATTAAATGTACCCAAGCGAGACATAAAAATCATCTCAATTCTTAGCTTATTATCCTAAATACGAAATGTAATAATGTCGGCAAATAACCCTGGCAAAACAACGTAATGAATCAGTAAATTTTAGAAATTGAAAATGTACTTATTTCAATCACCTATTTCATTTGTCCATTATTAATCACACGAAAAAACACACCTCCATGATCTATTCTCATAGACCCAGGTATCGTTCAGTGGTTCGCCCGCCACTACATTAAAGCCGCCATGAAGAACTAGTCTTTTTTTATCTTTTTCAAAAATCAAACTGGTACCACTTCTCGCCCCTGGCAATCCGGTTGAAGGTGTCACTCCTGGTTGCCAGCCTACACCGTCCCAGAACCAAATTTCGTTGGTATAGGGGTTTTCATATCTGCCATCCATTTTAATTATTCTGGAGCCTCCAAACATCATCATTTTTCCTAATTCCTGATCTGAAACCATCCCGGGATGAATAAGTGTTTTAAGTGCTCCATTTCCATCATATACTTTCAACCATTCTCTACCATCCCATTCCCATAAATCATTAAAATCTTTACGCATTCCTGTTTCAGAAAAACGAAGACCACCATACAAAACTACTTTTTGTTTTTTTTCAAAATACTCCAGCTGGGCGGGAAGTCGTGGCTCCGGCCCGGTAACACTTACTTGAATCCAATTTTTGCCATCAAACTCCCAGGTGTCCCCGAGAATATCGCCTTCATTCCTATCCCCACCAAACAACACCAGCTTTCGGGTAGCTTCATTGAAGCACATTTGGGCATAAATTCTTTTACCGGGTCCTGTTGCCATTATTTGGATCCATGATGTCCCATCCCACTTCCAGAAATCGTTATATACTTTATCCTGATGACCACCACCAAATAAAAATAGAATTTCATTTTTCTGATCACAAGCAACTGCAAATCCATTTCTTAATATCGGGGCATTAGGACTTTCTATTTTAGTCCATGTATTTTCTACCCATTTCCACAGTTCAATTCTGTGGTTTGATGTCCATTTTTCCGGGCCACCATTTACCAAAATAGTTTCCTCCCTTTTATCTAAATACACCAGTTTGTGACTAAATCCTGTTTGTAATTTTTCCTGGATTTTGAAAGGGAAAGCAAAAGCCATAAATAAGGAAAACCCAATCACAGAAAAAACCATCGATAATTTTTTACGACAACAAATAAATATTGATTTGTAAAACATAATTTTTAAGAATCGTATAGTGACTAAAGGGAATTCTTAATTTGTTTTCGCTTTCATTTCATCAAGCTGTTTTTGATTTTCCTTGATTATTTCTTCCATAGCATTTTTTATATAAGTATAGGGCACTTTATCTATTACTTCCTTTAATGCCAAAATATAGGCTGATTTAAGCGCTTGATCTTTCGGTACCATTATATCTGGTTTAATACCAATACCTTCCCAATTAGCTTTGGTGATGGGATTGATAGCCTGTCCGGTGGGAATGAAGACCTCAAAATGATCTGATAGACGAAATCGTTCACCAGGGTTTGCTCCACCACGAGTTGTTTCACCTACTATTAACGATCGTTTAAGAGTATTTAAATTATATGCAAATGCTTCAGCTGCTGAAAAAGTGTATTTGCTGGTTAAAATGTAAACAGGTTTATCAATATATTTTTTGCCTTTTACAGATGGAGTAGTCCAAAATGGTTCTGTCATTCCTTTCTGTCGCCAATAAATATCATTTAAATGTATCGAATCTTTAAAGAAATAAGAACTGATCAATGGTACCATGGCAGGGCTGCCACCCCCATTTTGACGAAGGTCAATAATCAAAGCATCTGTATTCGATAGCAGATTCATAG
>CAYNIG010000357.1:0-4986 GCA_964396995.1 uncultured Saprospiraceae bacterium
ATGTAAAGCTTACTTATAATGATAAAATGAAAGGAAGAGGCGGGTCTGTAGCCTTGCGGGACACAGATAAAGATGGCAAAGCAGACAGTATAGTTTATTTTGGTGACTATACCGATGTCGGAAGCCTGGCTGTAGGTATGACTGTACAGGAAGGGTATTTATACACCAGTGCAGTAAATGCGGTATATAAAAACAAATTAAATCCAGGAGAGCTGGTGCCAACCAGTCCTATAGAAACCGTATTTACTGATACAGATACGAATGTGGCCCGAAACTGGCATACTACCAAACCACTTGCTTTTGACCATACGGGGCATGTGTATATACCATTTGGCTCTCCCAATGATGCTTGCCAGGATATGAAATTATATGGTCCTGCAGGTATACCCAATGGCAAAGGTCTCGATCCCTGTCCGGACCTGGAGGAGCATGCCGGCATATGGCAATTTGATGCATCCAAAATCAATATGACCATCAAAGATGGCAAACGGTTTTCTACCGGTTTGCGATCGGTGGTAGGTATGCAATGGAGTCCATTGGATAACCATCTTTATGCAGTGGTAAATGGAATTGATAATTTTCAAACCATGTTTCCCGATAAATACAATGGATGGCAAGCAGCTTTGCTTCCATCCGAGATCCTGGCAAAAGTGACGGAGGGTTCTGATTTTGGCTGGCCATATGCATACTATGACCAACTGCAGGGAAAAAATGTGTTACAACCTGGCTATGGCGGTGACGGAAAAATAGTGGGCAGAGCCAGCGCATTTGACACCCCGGCATTTGGTTTTCCGGGTCATTGGGCACCCATGGATATTCATTTTTATACTGGTGATCAGTTTCCTGAAAGATATAAAAATGGTGCTTTCGTTGCCTTTCATGGATCTACGGATAGGTCACCTTATCCGCAGGCAGGGTATATAGTTTGTTTTATCCCTTTCGCAAACGGTAAACCTTCCGGTGCATGGGAAGTATTTGCTGACGGATTTACTAAGGTGGATACAGTGGTCAATACCAGCGATGCAAAATACAGACCCATGGGACTGGCTCAGGGACCCGATGGATCACTTTATATAAGTGAATCCAATAAAGGTAAAATCTGGCGTGTGATGTATAAAGCGGATAAAGCTAAATTTTCCGATGATGCTTTAGCCAAAATGGAAGACCGCAAATCAAGATCCTATATCAAGACACCCGATCCCGAAAAAGACAATATGCAACGTGGCGACCGGCTCAAAGGAAGTATATTGTATGATACCTATTGCATCAGTTGTCATCAAAAAGATGGCAAAGGGGATAATAACCGGTTTCCACCATTGGTGGGATCCGAATGGGTGACCGGTGATGTCAATACGCTCATAGATATAGTACTTCATGGTAAACAAGGTAAATTGAAAGTAGGTGATAAGACCTACGACGGGATCATGCCACACAACAGGCACCTCGATGATCATGCCATTGCATCCATTCTTACTTATGTAAGGTCCCGATTTGGAAACAGAGCACCGGGAGTAAATGCAAAGCAAGTGGAAAAAATAAGAGCAAAAGAAATAAAATAATATGTGGAGTGCCGATTCATTGTGGTTTGAAGTCGCTGTCGTAAGCATTATCTATGCAATGGGCAATATCCTGATGGGGCATTTTGAAGAACGAACTCCAAAAATCAGGCGCCTTGCTAAATACCTGTTCTTTATTGCCATTACCTGTTCTATTTCTGTTTTTTTTGGCAGAACGGTTTCTATGCTATTTCTCTCCAGCCTGATCATCCCATTATTATATATTCATGGATATTATCTCCCTAAGAAAAAAGGCATCAACGGATGGACCGGTGAGCCCAAGAGTAAATATTATGATTTCAGAAAATGGGACAAAAATATTTTTTCCAATTAATCCCTCATTGATATGAAACAATACCTGGCTCATATAGCAATAGTGGTAGAGGACTATGATGAAGCCATAGCATTTTATACCAAAAAATTAAAATTTGATTTAATAGAAGATACTACCCTGAGTGAAACAAAGCGATGGGTATTGGTAAGACCCCAGGGGGCTACAGAGTGTAGTCTTCTCTTAGCAAAAGGAGTAAACGATACTCAAATGAGCAGGATTGGCAATCAGACCGGAGGCAGAGTTTTTTTGTTTTTATATACCGATGACTTTAACCGGGACTACCAGAATTTAATACAAAATAATATTACCATTGTAAGAGAGCCAAGTCATGAGGAGTATGGAACGGTGGCTGTATTTGCTGATTTGTATGGAAATTTATGGGATTTGATTGAGTTTAAGCCAAAATAGTAATTATCTTACTTATTTATAATTAACCTTCATTACGTGCCAAATATATGAGCCGGAGATCTATTGTTTTACTATTTTTTTTGACCATATCATTTGGTCAGGTATACAGCCAGGTGATCTTCGATGACTATACTGTTGAATCCTGGTCTGTAAAAGATGGTTTACCTACAGAGCTGATATTAAATATTGCCCTGGATACCAATAATTTTATTTGGCTCAATACCTATGAAGGCCTCACTCAATTTGATGGAGTCAATTTTAAAATATACAGTGCGGGAAAATACCCCGAAATAAAATCCAATAATTTTTACCGACCGGTTATAGATGATCAGAACAACCTTTGGAGTACAACGCAGTTTGGCAAGTTATTAAAAATAAGGGATGGGAAAATTGAATCATTTACACCACCCTATCCATTAGACCGGATCCTGGCACAGTATGAAAACGGCGATTGTCTGACTTTTACACCTAAAAATGAGAATGTCATATTTAATCCACATACTCAAAAATATAATTTATATAATAGGAATAATAATGAGCAGAGTAAAGCCCTGGCAGCAAAATTGAATCAATACCCTGCATCTCCCTATAGGCAGGTGACATTAGATGACAATAGAAAATTAATATTAATTGGCCGTACCCCATTTTGGCTCACCGCCGATTCGCTGAGCAGGATAGACGGAAAATATGGTATTCCGGATTTTCCATGGGCCGCCTCTGAGATACTAAAAACCTCAGCAGGAGAAGTGTTTTTAGTAGGCGATGATATGCTAAAAATATGGGACAAGACTAAATTCATTACTTATCCCGGTTGTGAACACATAGTTATTAATACATCAGGAGGCAGACAACAACGATTTTTGATGGAAGATAAAAAGGGAAATCTGTGGTTGGGTACAGCCAATGGTATGGCACTTCGTCGAAAAGGTCAACCGAATTTCGAATTCTTGTCCAGGTCACACCCCCTTAGCAGCATTGTGGTAATGGAATTGGCCATAGATAGAGAAAATAACATCTGGGTGGCCTCAGAAAATGGATTGCACAAATTCACGGAAGGTAAAATAAAGATGATTTCAAAATACCAGGATATTCAATTTAAAAGAACTACCGGAGTGACGCAGGTACCTACCGGTGCCATTTATTTAAATGTAAATGGTCTCCATAGTTTCTATAAATATGAGCATGGAAAACTGGCACCGGTAATATTAAAAGATTCATTATTAAAAAGACCCTGGGAAGCATTTCATATACATGGAGATAAAAAGGGTAATATATGGATGGTAACAACTCCATCTTTTAAAATCAGTCCCGATGGTAAAGAACTGAAATTTGGTGAAAAATATTCTATTCGCTACGTGTTTGAAGACAGTACAGGTCACATTTGGTTTGGAGTATCGGGTCAGGGCATTGGATTCTTAGAGGGAGACTCATTAAAGCTTTTAAAATTCAACGATTTTTCATTTAATGGGCAAAATATAAGTTCCATACGAAAAATAAATGGTGGGGAATGGTTAGTCACTACTTTTAATAATAGCATACTGTGGATAGATACCAGCGGGAAGGTCACAGCCATAAAGGATACATTGGGATATCCGGGTATTGGTGCCTTCACTTCATACCAGGATCAATATGGTTCTTTTTATGTAGCGTCTACCAACGGACTTTTTTATTATAATGGTAAAAAATTTTTAAAAATTAAAGATCAACAGGAATACCTGAATACTTCTTTTTTTGAAATTATAGATGATCAGCGCGGGAGTCTATGGCTCACCTCCAATAAAGGCATTTTCCAATTACGTAAATCAGAGCTCTCAGACTTTGTACAAAATAAAATACCTAAAGTGAATGTAAGCCGGTATGACGAAGGAGATGGTATGCTCAACAGGCAAGCCACCGGTGCAAGACACAGTATCCTTACCAAAGAAGGTATTATCCTGATTCCTACCTTGCATGGTGTGGCCATGATAGATCCTGATCGCCTGGTACGAAATACTATTGCCCCGCACGTAATGATCAATGGTTTGTACTTTAATTCAGTTCGGGCAGATTCTACAGCTCCGGTATTTAACGCCGGTGTACATCAATACATTTTTGATTTCAGCGCTACCAGTTATGTGGCCCCATCCAAAGTACAGTTTAAATATCAGCTGGAAGGGTATGATCAAAATTGGAGCAGCCCTACTACAGATCGAAAAATCACCTATACCAATCTACCCAAAGGCTCCTACACGTTTAAAGTAAAAGCCAGCAATAATGATGGAGTTTGGAACGAGACGGGTGCCAGTATGTCATTTGTAGTAAAACCATACTATTATGAAACATGGTGGTTTAGGTCATTTGTACTCCTCGTATTGAGTGCTTTGGGATATGGAATTTTTTACTGGAGGTCGAAACAAATTTTAGAACGCAATAAAGAACTGCAGACCCAGGTAACCCTTCGAACTGCGGAACTGGCTAATTCAAACGAAGCACTCCAAAGTCAAAAAGCTTCTCTTGAAAAAACGCTTTCACAATTACAATCCACCCAGGCCCAACTGATACAGTCCGAGAAAATGGCCAGCCTCGGCGAGCTCACCGCTGGCATTGCCCATGAAATTCAAAACCCGTTGAACTTCGTCAATAATTTTTCAGAGGTGAATAAAGAATTGCTTGGAGAAATGAATGAAGAGATTGAAAGAGGAAATTTAA
>CAYNIG010000358.1:0-4966 GCA_964396995.1 uncultured Saprospiraceae bacterium
TGACATCCTGTTCAGAATGACATCACTGTTTATTACATCAAAATGATAGCCTTTCCCCAAACCTTTAAGCCTTGGTTTCTCTGGAACATCATGAAATAAGGGAAAGAAATTAGGTGCTTGATCGCCATAATAATAACAAACATCGGCTACGAATAATCCTTGCTGCAACAAATAACTGCATCGGGATAAATAATCTATAAAAGGTTTTGATTTTTCCCACCAGGTGGTACCCGGATTCATATCGAAACCGGCATGATAGGTTCTGCCAGGCAGGCCATCTTCAGGATTAGTGCTTGCAAAAGTATGGAAGGTGATATTGTTGAGACCTTCGCAAAATGCTCGGTCTACGACTTTTTTCATATCAAAAGGTGAGTCTTTCCATCTACGCCAGGTAGTGAAAGATTCAGCATCTACGATTTTTTGACCGTATATATGTGCAGCACTGGATACTTCTTTGATCAGAAACATATTTCTATGTTTTATCCAGAATTCACCTCGTGGCACAGATACAGACCCGAGTGCCTTCAAAGCATCTACAGGACAAGTTTCCCATATTGGCGGTCCGGGACCACCTGATTCAGATACTAGTTTTGCATTGTATTTTTTAAGAAATTCAGTACCTGTTTGATAATGGCTGTAGATAAGTTGGTCACTGACAGTCTGCTTAAAATCGTAAAGAAATCTTTCTGAAATATTTTTGATATCCCAGCCGGCCAGTATAGGTAGATAGTTTTCAATTTCGTATCCCCTTCTTTCTTTGAATATAACAGGGAATGAATCTGTCCAGGGAGTGCCCTCTGCCAGTTCCATGCTATCAAATTCTAAGTAGTCCAATCCAGCAGCTGCAGAATTTTCAATGGACACACCTAACCGATCCATAAAATATTGTAAATGTCTTTTTGTTGCTGCCGGATCAAAAAAATCAATAAACAAACCATTAGAATTGGGAGAAGGGACTATAAGTTGCTGACCATTGTTTGAACAAACAAATCTAAGTATGGTCCACCTTCCTTCCGGAACTGTCCAATTGAGTATACCATCTTTGAAATATGAAGTGAGAATTTTTACCTGCGAATGATTTTCGATTCTTTTGTCTGCACTGAATGGAATGGCTACTACGGATACCTCCTTGTAAAAAACTGGTGTATTTGAGTCTTTCATCGGACATCCTTCCGGTAATTTTGGAAAAGGTAAATCGATAGAAATCGACTGTGGACCTTTTACATCCAATTCCGAAAAAAAGAGGTTTTTTGAAGCCCAATCAGGAGTCACCCATGAACCTCCTGCATTCCATCCGCTGGATGCAACAATACCAATACTCATTTTTAATCTTTTCCCTTCAGAGATGGCGTGTTTTATCAGTGATACCGATTCGTCTCCAAGGAATTTACCGCCTGCAGGTATAAATGAGGGATTCTTTACAGCGGCTACATCCCAAATTTCTGCTCTGTTAATTCCTTTGGATTTCATAGCCTCCAAATCCCTGGAAATGGATTTTACAGACATATTGCCATTCAGCCAACACCAAAATGCGCCTGGTCTGGAAGAAAGGGGAGGATTGTTGAACTCCTCTGCAATTTGAGGTAAGAATCTGCTTCCTCTTTCTGAATTGAGTTTTTGTTTGGGTGAAATGGTACAAGCCAATATTAATAAAATCGAAATGAGCAAGAATTTTTGCAGCATGTTTGTTTTTTTTAATATTGATAATTAAGATAACCGTTTGGAAAGGACTGAAGAACAGGCTTGATTAATGTACAGCTCATCATAAATGGAATTATCTTTTGAAAACATTTTTGTTGAATCAACATGCGCCTATTTAATAAACAGATGGATTAATTTGAAAATAACCTCACATCAGTAATTTTTCTGGGTATCCACACTTGCATCTGACCTGTGCCCCGGTTGGCCCAGGAGTAATAAGGAATAGCAGTGACGGTTTGATTGACTGAGCCCACCGAAGCACCATCTTCAGAAATTTTTGCAATCGTGGCTTGTGTCTGAACTACAACTATTCCATTCAAAAGCTCAGGTTTAAATTCTGTTTTGAAAACAGCCTGATCAGGAATTACCATATTCATCGCCTTGCCTTCATTATCACTATGTTCAAAACAATAAACCAATGGGCCTCTTTGCAGGGCAAAGCGATTCCTGTTTTCTTTTACATTGTCTATGGCAACAATTCTGCGTACCGGCATAGGCAAGTTGATTTCAACCACATCGGTCTTGCTCCAATTTTTATGGATTACAGCATACCCATTTATTATCTTAAAAGTTGTCGATACCCCATTTACATTAATTGCGATTTTTTCGGAGAATTTGTCTGCAAATTGATAGGTATCACCGGGAACTGGCTGATTATCTGCCCATCCCGGAATCCGAACAGAAATATCAAATTCAGTTGGCTTCTCAGGAGTAATTGAAATTTGAATTTTCCCATCCCAGGGATAATTGGTGACCTGTTTTACCTGAATCTTTCTATTTTGAATGTTTACTGATGCCGTGCTGCCAACAAAAAGATTGACATATAAGGCTTCATTCGTTTTTGCATAAATATAATCACCCACTGATTCAACCAGGCGGGCAATATTTGATGGGCAGCAAGCTGTACCAAACCATTCTTTACGTTCAGTATTCCCAATAGAGGCCAGCGGATTTCCGTAGAAAAAGCGATCTCCCTTTAATGACAAACCGTCCAAAGCTCCATTGTAAAGGCTTCTTTCGAGAATGTCCACATATTTACTTTCGCCTGTAAGCAGGTTCATCCTTTGGTTCCAAAAGACCATACCTACCGATGCACAAGTTTCACAATAGGCATGTTCATTGGGCAAATCATAATCGACACTGAACCCTTCATTTCTTCCTGATGATC
The DNA here is from genome assembly GCA_964396995.1 of uncultured Saprospiraceae bacterium. Classification (GTDB taxonomy): domain Bacteria; phylum Bacteroidota; class Bacteroidia; order Chitinophagales; family Saprospiraceae; genus JADJLQ01. The sequence continues at coordinate 2,870 of CAYNIG010000358.1, forward strand.
CGATTCCGCCAGTGATATACATATTTCGGCAAACTACATCTTCCCATACCTGTTTCATGGCCTTCAGGTATCCGATATCGTTTTTTGCAGCAGCCACATCGGCAGCACCTGTATACAAATACATAGCTCTTACGGCATGACCAGATATTTGCTCCTGATCTTTTACTGGTAGCCTGTCCTGGCTATAATCCTGGCTTCCCGGCCTTTTTTCAAAATAGCCGTGACCTCGCTGTTCGAGATACCATTCTGACAGATCGAGATACCGCTTATCACCAGTTGTTTTGTATAACTTTACTAGTGCCAGTTCGATTTCCTGATGACCAGAAACCCAGTGTCGATTTTGCAAACGGAAAGTGGAGTCAATGTGATTGGCAAAACGGATGGCTACATCCAGTAATTTGCGTTTGCCGGTGGTGTTGAAATAGGCTACCGCAGCTTCAATCAGATGACCGGCGCAATAGTCTTCATGGTAATCCATATTGGTCCAGCGTTTTCCTATACCTGTCAAGGAGTAATAGGTATTTAAATACCCATCGGGTAATTGTGAGGCTGCAATTTTATCGATCCATTCGTCGGCCTTTTTTTCAATGGTTGGATCAGGATAGTTTTTCAAGGAGTACGCCATTGCCTCCAACGCTTTGTATACATCGGAATCATCGTAATAGATCCCTTCATGTGCTTCACTTTTTTTTACTGCCACTCTTTCGAAGTTCCGGATGCGCCCGGTTTTAACTTCGGTTTGATCGATGCATACAGGAATAGTCACTGAACTAACGGTATGTATACGAGGCTTCCAAAAACCGTCTTCTATCACAACCTGGCTAAAGTTAACCGGTTCAATCTTTTGAATGGAGGTTTGCGCATATGATGTAGAAAAAGAACAGAAAAATAAAATATAATAAATTGAAGGTTTCATATCAATAGTTATTTTGATTTGGATTTCAAATTTTCAATTTCTTTCAAAAGTTGTTCAGCTTCATTTGTTATCCGGAGTTTCGCCATACTATCAGCCTGCAACCTTAAATTTTTCATTTTGATTCTGTGTGCCGCATAATCATCGGGTTGAAAAGGAGCTTCAGGATAGTCCCAATCGTCTGTTCGAAAAAGTGGAACAGGAATAATTGGACATTCCACATTCACCAGATTACCCAATGGATTGCGGGCCCAGACATACCTCACTTCAATAGGATCCACACATAAACTATTCCATACTTCGATCTTTTTTTTATCAACGACGGATTGCCCTTTTTCATCTTTTGTTTTCACATATGCTGCTTTTGCCGGAAAGAAATGGCGGTCTTTTCCTGCAATACAGAAACCTTCAATAGGTCGGTCATCAGAAGTCTTCACTTCCTTATTGAATGTGAGTATTATTTTATCTTTTAATCGTTCAACATTTTTACAAACGGCAGGCTCCCATTTAAGATCAAAACCATATAGTGTAGATAATGCCCATCGAGCCATTCTTTCGGCGATTTCTTCTTTTTTCTGGGGGTGATACCAATTTACTTGCTGATCATATGAACATACGTATCCGGTATAAGGTATATCTATATAAGCTTGAAACTGACCTTCCCTGATATGAGGAGACGGATCCAGCATTTTGACTTCAAAATTATCATGGGTTTGCGGTTCGCCACCAGCACTAAACTCGATGATCCCGAATGGTAAATTAGTATCATTAAACGTGGTCCTCCAATCATTAATAAGAGCTTTAAAATTAGAAGCATATTGTTTGGGTCGCGAATCTTCCAATGCATTATTGTATCCCTGGTGAAAAATGATTCCTTTTACTGTAAGCCCGGCTATTAGACTTACCATTCCGGTATAAGACGAACCTGGATAATTGCGATCATAGGCTGGATAAGGTGAAGGTTCAGTAGGTTTTGGTGAAGTCTCCAATCCTTGCTTTAGCTTATCGGTATTCCTGATCTCCCAGTTTTTAATTTTTTCTTTAAGATCTTTATCCGCATCATAAGTTCTTACTTTTTCATGCCATTGCTGTAACAAAGAGCTATTCTCGAGCATGTTGGCCAGGGTTTCTGGAGTCAACCATGCTTCAATAGTAGTGCCACCTAATGATACATCGACCAAGCC
>CAYNIG010000359.1:0-4935 GCA_964396995.1 uncultured Saprospiraceae bacterium
ATCAAAGACCGGTTGATCGATTTTATTCGAGTTCATATTTCTCAGATCGGTGGCCTCAGTCCCGCAAGAAAAGTTCAGGCATTATCTGAATATTTTGGTGTGCGTACAGCCTGGCACGGGCCCGGCGATGCGTCACCGGTGGCTCATGCAGCACAGCTTGCTTTGGAACTTTGCAGTTATAATTTTGGTGTACATGAAGGATATGTATTTCCGCAAAACACCAAAGATGTTTTCATCGGATGCCCGGAGACAAAGAATGGATATATGTATGCCCAGGAAAAACCAGGACTTGGCATGGATATCGATGAAAAGGCAGCTGCCAAATTTCCTTTTCCTGATGGACCGACTTTTGACTACAGCTGGGGTACAACCAGGAGGAAAGACGGTACTGTAATCAGGCCGTAATACTGAATGCGCAGATAGATTACAATAATCGGTATTTCATTTCTATCCGATCGTTTTTGTAGATCTCTTGCGGACTGATATAGGTATCATTATAGTGAATAATCAAACCGGCTTTGGCATATACATCGCGTACCAATTCACTGCAGATATAAGCTTTGTTTTTTTCGCGCTTACTTATTCGAAGCAGGATACGTATCATAATACGTAAAATTTCATAGTTGTCGTAAGGGCGGGTTAGTTCATCAAGGCCAAAACTGATTCCTCTATTCAATTTTTCTTTGGGAAGTTCTTCCTTCAACTTGGCGATCACGATTTGTCCTTTATATGGTCTCCTCTTTCCATTATAATCATGTAAGTATTTTGATAGGGGTATGAGCCGAATCCCGACATAAGGCTCCGCTTCCAGCAACATCACTCTGCCAAGCTCTTCATCTTTATAGACCACCGCTACATGACTCCAGACACTTTTGGTCAGGTTTTGTATAATTCCGGAAAATGCATAACTCCCCGAGCTAAAAAAAAGATCGCCTGTCTTCAGGTAAGATCTGATTTTTTCATATTGAATGACTGGTAGTTTTTTTAGTTCAGCTTTTGTAATACTTTGCGCCATCGGGAGTAAAGCTATACATTTTTTTAAATTGGTTTTACCCGGAATTTATTTGATCTTTGAAGAATGCTAATACCTGCTGAAGAAAAATCGTTTCATGCATTATTTAATCATTTTATTCAACCCGGTGAAGTTGTATGGATGGGCGTTAGAGTAAAATCCAAACAACCAATGACAATATTAGAAGAAGTAAATGTCGAAATCGGAGGATTGGAAAAGGATCGATACAATAATGGTCGACCGGATGGATCAAGAGCCGTTACTTTAATACAGTATGAGCATCTTCAGGCCGTGGCTTCCTTTTTAAACAGGGAATTCATCGATCCGGCTTTACTCAGACGAAATATTGTAGTAAAAGGCATTAACCTAAGTTCATTAAAAGGAAAGAAAATAATTATTGGTGAAGCGATATTGGAGATGACCGGCTATTGCCATCCCTGCAGCCGTATGGAAGAGGCACTGGGCTTAGGCGGTTATAATGCCATGCGGGGACATGGCGGCATCACTTGTAAAGTGGTAAAACCCGGAAAAATGATGTTGAAAGATAGGGTTATTGCTGAAAATTAGCACGAGATGTAATTTATCAACACAATCGATTGCATAGATTCAGGATTACCGTATCTTTATATTTTAGTTTTTAATCACATCAAGCTATGCTTTCCAGGATTTTAACAACAATATTATTTATTCTTTATTCAATTGCAGCTTTGGCTGAAGATAAAAAAACATTAGAGATCGGTGCATCAGCACCGGACTTTTATCTCAAAGCCACCGACGGTAAAATGTATTCCCTTAAAAATTTTGCATCGGCTGATATACTGGTAATACTTTTTACCTGCAATCATTGCCCTACTGCCCAGGCATATGAAGATCGGGTGATCCGGTTTGTAAATGATTATAAAGTAAAAAATGTACGACTCATTGCTATTTCACCCAACTCCGACAAAGCGGTGCAGTGGAACGAACTTGGGTATACCGATCTCAGTGATTCCTATGAAGAAATGATAGAACGCGCTAAAAGGAAAAAATACAATTTTACCTATCTGTATGACGGAGCTACCCAGGCTACTTCATTAAAATATGGTCCGGTGGCCACACCACATGTATTTGTTTTTGATCAGTCCCGTAAACTTCAATACCAGGGTCGAATAGATGATGATGAACATATAGGACGAGAAAAAATACACGACCTCAGAACAGCAGTTGACGAAATGCTGATGAAAAAACCGGTAACTACCCCTACGACTAAAACATTTGGTTGCTCCGTAAAATGGATGGAAAAATCAACAGGTAAATTAACGGAAGAACAAAAATGGGCTAAAGAAGCAGTAAGCCTGGAAAAGGCAGATCTAAATACCTTAAAGTCCATAGTTCAAAATCAAGGCACCAATAAATACAGACTCATTAATCTTTGGGCTACCTGGTGCGGCCCCTGCGTGGCCGAGTTCGACGGTCTGATACAATCACATTATATGTATAGAAGGCGCGACTTTGAGTTCATCACCATATCGATGGATGCACCTAAAAATTACGACAAAGCCCTGGCGTTTTTAAAAGAAAAATATGCCTCTAATAAAAATTACATCTATGATGGCACAGATAAATATGCACTGATAGAAGCCATAGATCCTAAATGGCAGGGTGCCATACCCTATACCTTACTCGTATCACCCGAAGGCAAGATTGTATTTCAGCAGATGGGGCTTATCGATATTAAAAAAATGAGGACTGCAGTGGCGGATCATATCGGCAGGTATTATGATTAAAAAGGGGTAGCTGATTACAAATAACGCTATCCAACCATTTTTAAATGGATAGGTTACCGGTCATTATACGGAATTAACCTGATTCAAAAGCCTATTAAACGAATTCCATAAATACCTATATTACATCTTCAATAAACTGATAGACATGAGGATAACTTGTACTTTCTTATTTATATTGCTTATTGTCCATTTTAGTAAAGCGCAAGTAGCCTATCCAAAGTCAAACAAAGGAAAACTGTTTTTCTATTGGGGCTGGAATACGGATCTTTTTTCGAAGTCGGATATAAAATTTAAGGGGCAAGATCACGATTTTATACTGAGGAAAGTAGTGGCCACTGATCGGCCCACTAAATTTGGCTTCGATGCCTATTTCAATCCAAAATACTTATCCACTCCACAATACAATTTCAGATTGGGTTATTACCTATCCAATCGGTATAGCCTTTCTATTGGTATGGATCATATGAAATACGTGATGACCCAAAATCAAACAGCGACCATTAACGGCGGCATTCACCTTGGGTCCACATTCGATGGTGAATATCACAATGAGCACATCTCTTTAACATCGGATTTTCTTCGTTTCGAACATACGAATGGACTCAACTATGCCAATATCGAAATCCGCCGACATGATCATGCATACAATATAAATCATTTAGACCTCAATCTGGTTACCGGATTGAGTACAGGCGTACTGATACCCCGTACCGATGCTGTGCTTTTAAATTTTCCTGAATACGATGAGTTTCACCTGGCGGGATATGGCGTGGCTGCTTTAGTTGGCATCAATTTTACTTTCTTTAAATCATTTTTCATCCAATCCGAGTATAAAGTCGGAAACATTAATTTGCCCAGTATCCGCACTACAAGCAACCAGGAAGATCATGCAAGTCAGCAATTTTGGTTTGGACAGTTAAATCTGGTATTTGGGGGTAATGTGAGGATAGGGAAGTAGGGGGTGTGGGGTTTACTCCGTATTCTGAAATTCTTTACAAAGATAAAGTCGATTTTATTTATTTGTCAATAATTTAGACATATATTTGTCTAATTAATCGACATGTACGACCGCGCCATTCTCCATATGGATCTCGACTCCTTCTTCGTCTCGGTAGAGGTGCTGCGCAACTCTGCCCTGCGGGGACTACCCCTGCTCATAGGCGGCAGTGGTGATCGCGGTGTGGTGGCCAGCTGCAGCTATGAAGCACGTAAATATGGAGTGCATTCGGCCATGCCTATGAAGATGGCACGCCGGCTATGCCCCGATGCGGTGATCCTGCGTGGTGATATGGATGCCTATAGCGAATACTCCCGGCAAGTGACCGAGCTCATAGCCGAAGATGCACCGTGTATGGAAAAAGCATCTATCGATGAGTTTTACCTTGATCTCAGCGGTATGGATCGGTATTTTGGCTGTTATCAGTGGAGCCTGGATCTGCGCAAAAAAATCATCAAAGACATCGGATTACCCATATCACTGGCACTATCCGTAAACAAGACGGTATCCAAGATCGGCACTAATGAAGCCAAGCCCAATGGCACTAAAGAAGTAATCAAAGGCACTGAAAAAGATTTCCTTGCGCCACTATCTACGGCCAAGATGCCCGGCATAGGTGAGGCCACGTATAAAAAGCTATCCTTTATGGGTGTGCGTACGCTCAAAGTACTCAGTGAAATACCTCCACGATTGCTCGAGCGCGAATTCGGCAAATGGGGTAAGGTGATGTGGGAGCGTGCCAATGCTTTCGATCCCACTCCGGTCACTCCCTACAGCGAAGCCAAATCCATCTCCCATGAGCAGACTTTTGGCCAGGACACACTCGATCTGCGCAAGATCAAAAACATCATGCTCGCTATGGTAGACAAGCTGGGTTTTGACCTTCGCCAGTCACAGAAGCTGTGCTCTATAGTCACCGTAAAAATACGCTATGCCGATTTTAATACCTATACCCGGCAGATACGCATAGCCTATACGGCCAATGATAAAATATTACTCCGCCATGTATACGACCTGTTTGACAAACTCTATGAGCGAAGGCAAATGATACGGCTCATAGGCGTAAAATTCAGCGGCCTGGTACATGGCCATTATCAAATAAACCTTTTTGACGATACAGAACAAGATATGAATCTATTAAACGAACTCGATCACATACG
>CAYNIG010000360.1:0-4891 GCA_964396995.1 uncultured Saprospiraceae bacterium
ACCGCATGCTTCATATACCCGGAGGATCAATCTTATTTCGTTGCATTCTGTAATGTCAATATAATCATTGAACACGTAACAGTTGATCCAGTCTTCAATGATGGCATCATATTTATTTTTATTCTTCCAGAATTCATCTTTGCCACAAGTTTGTTCCAGTTGGGCTGCATACTTTACTTTGTATTCTTCAACGGTATCCATATTGGCTACTGCAAAATGCAACAGGTCACAACAGTTGTCTTTGCTGCCATTGTCCAGATCCCGGGCATAGATTCTGCTCCAGCAGGTCTGAGGATCGATGGTAGTCTGGGATATTTCATTGCATACCGGGTTGGGAGGTGTCTCATCGGTAATGCAGATCAAGGCAAAACCTGATGATTTAGTCTGTAATTGATTTACCAATTCTCCGGTGTAGGCGTTATATACGTTGATCGGGCTTTCCGTTTGATTATAACATTGGTCTGTAGTGTTAATTCGTACAATATGACAATTTCGCGGCATGGTGACATCCTGCACCACATCCGCTATAGGAGGTTTTGACAATACAAACAAAGATTTTAAGAAAGTATAACTATTTGGGTTCCCTGGTAAATTGAAGCATTCTCCCGGTGAGCCTGTTTTTACTATAGACCCTGGTTTGCCCGCCTCAGAATAAGTAATTGAATATCGCTGTGTTACTTTTGAACAATCAGCAACGGTAAGACTGTCTATGCAAACCTGGGCGTTACAATCATGTGCGTTGGTTTTAAGATTTATTCTGTATCCCGGAAACTCCACCTGGTATCTTTTCGTTCCGAAATTAAATGGAAGTGAAAATCGGGAACTGACTATTGGTGGGGTTTTGTCTTCGACTGAAATGTATTGGACAATCAATGAATCTCTTCCTCTGCACCAATCGGTCAATCTCCATTCCCTGCGGATTTTAAATCCATTTCCGCAAATCGGAAAGGTGAGATCGCTGTACGTGATAAATAGTTTACATAATTGGACACTTGGTGGATACATGGCAATGCAGGTATCATCACGGAAGCATTCATTACCTACCCATCGGAATACACTATCAGTGATATAAGGCACCACACGAAGATGCGCCGGAATACATTTTCTTAATGCAGATCCAAAGGTATCGCGAGCTTGTAACTCCAAAAGTTTAGCCGGGCTAGGGTAGGATGGGTCTTTGACATTGGAGGAAAAAGAAATAAGATCAAAATGAGCAGGGTCTGAGACGGATTCCTCATTCCCAGGCTTTTTACAGGACATGAGGCAACTCAATGTGATCATATCCGGAGCTTTAACCAGCGAGAATGAGTCCTTTCTTATTTTTAGAGTATCGTTGCATGTTCCCCGGTTTCCCCATATATCGAAGGTCATTATTTCCCGGATCACCTGGCCGGTAATTCCGGTTTCGTTGCAGCCCAAATCCGTAAACTTTAAATCAGTTATTATTGATCGGCCTTCTTGTGTGCAATTGTCAATTATTTGATTCGCTATTTCGTTTATTTTAGAATATTGAAAGCAGGAGATAGTTGCTGATTTACATCTTGGTAAAGGAGTAGCTTTATCTTCAATGGTCACATATCCCCAACAAGAATTAGCACCGTTCTGAACTTTATAAATAAAGGTATAACCAATATGTGAGGCATCCACTGATCTTCCATCTAATGAATTGGTTCCAAATGGATAGGTCAGTTGGATAGTGTACGAACTGCAGGTAAGATCAGGATTCTTTAAAAAATCGATTGGGTCAAATGTTCTTTTACAGCTATCTGCACGCAGGGATGCATTTACTAAATCTGAGCAAACGAGATTGCATACTTGTGCATTGATGGAGGAAGGGAAGAATAAAAATGCAATTATAACTAAAAAGTAATGGATCGTTTTTTTCACGGTGATTATGAATAAGTTATTAGCTTAAAATTATGATGAATAGAAGCAAAAACTGTGCTTAAACACACACTATTTGGAATATAGATTTAACTTATTTAAGTTGCTTTTAATATGATCCATTTTATAGTTATCATTCAAATTTTTACACTCATTAATATTGTTTAATATGATTTGACAAAAGTGATTCACAGGAGCTATTAAAAATAAAAAGAGCCTGGTAAAACTACCAGGCTCTTAATCAAGACAACATTTCTATTAAAAAGATCAATTGATGAATTGATCAAGTCCGTTTACAGATTTAATCCACTAAAAGCATTTTCTTAGTATCTCTGAAGGATTTAGTTTCTAAAGTATAATACAATACACCTGCTGCATTGAATTCACCTCTGTTGAGAGTCATTCTGTTTGCCCCTTTATTGCCTTCTATTGAATAAGATCGGATGGTTTTACCGGTCACATCAGAAATAGAGAGTGTCACTTGTTCACTCTTGGCAAGTTCAAAGCTAATGACAGTCTGACCTTTAAATGGGTTTGGTGAATTTTGATGTAAAGCATATACAGAAGGTGTAGATTTTGAATTACCGAATTCAAGCCCAATATTCAAAAGGTTGGATCCAGTTGCTTCAGCAGCATAAGCTTCCGCCCTGGTATATCGGGAATTAATGCGGATTGCTTCACTTAATGTCATATTTTTCGTCGCCTTTACTTTTATAGAAAATAAAGATTCTCCTTTAGATACGGTAACTGGATTTGTACCATCGCTCCAGCTGGTAGTAATGTAACCCTGATTTAATTTACTCAATCCAAAGTTGGAAGCATCTACTTTCAATGCACCGGATTTGATGTCCAATAGGGAAAGGCCAGAAACCTGCATAGAGAATTGGTATCCTTCAACTTTATTGAAATTTTCGGAAGTAAAAGATACTATTGCTTCTTCTCCGGCTTTCAACACCTTGTCTTCCACTTTTAACTTTAATGTTCCGGCAGATTCTCTTGCTTCAGCTCCCAGCAGACTGTGTGGTGCAGAGGAAGAGTTTACATCTCCTATTTTTACTCCGATAAAATCTTTTTCGATTTCTTCTTTGCTTAACTGGGAAATGTTTAAATGTTCAGGAATATTTACACTAAGTACAGTAGATGATTTTGTAAAATCATATGACTTGGGTATAAATCTCCAGCTGGTGTTGCTTGGTAATTTATCGTAAATCGTAAGAATAAGTTTACGTAATTCCACCAAATCGATAGCAGTAATATCATTATTGCGATCCACATCCGCTGCGATCATTTTATAAGGAGAAGTCAGGGCTTGTGTACCAAGAATATGTTTCTGTATCAATACCAGGTCGATGGTGCTTACTCCATTCACCGGGTCATCGTCACGCTTTGGTGTGATAGTATAATCCTGTGATAGAGGAAGATTTTTAAATGCATAGCCACCATTATTATCTGTTTGATATGGAGCCATGTTTACGGTACTCTTAATATTCAAAGTTACTTTTTCCACAGCTTCTTTTGTTTCGGTAATGATCCGACCTGCGATAGAAGCAGCTGAAGAGGCTTTGTCCGCACAAATGTTTCCTGAACCATCCTGTATCAGTATATAGGTTCTGCAATAATCTTTATTTCCGGCCAGGTCCGTAACCCAAACATCTACAGTAACCAATTGTTCGATACCATTTGGAATGTCTGCACATTTAAAAGTTTTACCTTGCTGGGTTCCGGCTTCATCGAAATGGAATGTAAGTGAGCCCTTAGCCGTACAGTTGTCAAATGATCCTGCATTAAGATCACTTGCCCATACCTGTACCTCGCCACTGGTGGGCATCAATACCGTTGCAATACCATTGAAACAATACGGTGTAGGTTTTTTACAATCCTTTACGGTAATCAATATGGTTGTAGTATCTTCATTTCCACAATTATCTTCTGCAATTACAGTGAGCAGATGAGTGCCATCGGTAACAACATTGGATGTGAAAGAAGTCACATTACCTTTTCTATCATCAATGCTGGAGGCATTGTAACGCTTAGCAGCCACATCTGATGCACTTGCATTGGCATCCAATTCCCATCGGAAACTGATTGCATTGGCAGGAGTACAATTGTCTGTAGCTTTCAAAGGAATATTTAAGCCAGGTACAGTACAATTTGCATCGGTTCCCGTAATTACACAGATTACCGTATCTCTTATGTTTAATGTAGGTGCTTTATCATCCACCACTTTTATAATTTGAGTATAAGTAATGTATCCATCGCCATCGTCTTTCAAATGCCGGTATATACAATATCTTTCATCTGTATCGGCTACTTTTCTGTCGTCCACGATTACTTCTGCATTTCTCTTGTGCGCATTAGGATCATACTTACACCAGTCTATTAATTTCCAGGTTCGTACTATTTTGTAACAAGCATCAGGTATGATATCATATCTTACATCTTCATAGTTTACACCTACCAGTTCGCACTCATCATCCATGATTATTGGTCTGCCGATTTTGTCAGGATCTGTGTTTCCGCCTTCACAGTTTAATACGGTATCAGCTGGAAATTCTACTTCAAAATCAGATCGGTGTCTTAATATGATCTTTTGATCGCATACAATTGTATTTTCACATTTGTCTTTCGCTGTCCAGGTACGTTTGATCCAACCATTACCGCATTTATCTACAATCGCTTCATCTTTTTTCTCAATGGTTGGCTTGGTGCAATTGTCCCAGATATAGAATTTACCTGCGCCTGGAGTAGTGCTTCCCGGGTTACCGGCAAAAGAAACGGCTTCATCAAATAAGGTATATGGATCGAATTTACCTGCATTGTCGGTCTTATCTAAACAAAGCCAGGTATGGCAATATATAGGTGACCAGTCATTTCTATCACATTGCTCTATTTCGTCATGATCACCGCCATGAGATGGAGCATAGATATTACCCCCGTACCAGCCAAAGAATTTACCTGTAGGATCATTTACATCATCCAATGTACCATCGTTTTCTTTCACACATTC
>CAYNIG010000361.1:0-4804 GCA_964396995.1 uncultured Saprospiraceae bacterium
GTTCCAATCATAGTCATACTGCTTCTGTTGCTTGTTTATGGAAGTGGGATCTTCATTCTACCGATTGCGATTCTATCTAGTTACAAAGGTGGAAACTGTAATACTGTCCTCAGTCTTGATAATTTCTGGCACTTACTATTTCAGGATCCACACAAAATCCGTGGTTTTGTGAGGTTATCTCGCATTTACCGGTTTTAAGGTTCTTTACAGGATGATTGATACCACGATGTCCATGATGCATTTTGTAAGTAGGGACATCCAGAGCCAATGCCAGTATTTGATGTCCAAGACAGATACCAAACACCGGTGATTTGGTTTTAAGTATATCTCTTGTTGTGCTTATGGCATAATTCATTGCAGAAGGGTCCCCTGGCCCATTCGAAAGAAAATAACCATCGGCATTCCACGACAGAACTTTTTCAGCCGGTGTCCCGGCCGGAAAAATATGAAGGTAACAATCGCGGGCCACCAAGTGATTCAATATATTCCTTTTGGTGCCGAAGTCCATTACGGCAACTTTGTATTTCGAATTTGGCTCTCCCAGAAAATACTCCTCAGAAGTACTAACTTTGGAAGCCAATTCCAATCCATTCATATCTGGTGCTTCCTGTAATTTTTCATTTAATTTATTCAGGTCAAAAATCTCAGATGAGATGATGCCATTCATAGCCCCTTTATTCCGAATATGCCTTACCAGTGCTCTGGTATCAATTTTATGAATGCCTACCAATTTTTCTTTAATCAGATAATCCTGAATATTCATATCGGCTTTTGTCCTTGAATACTCATTGGTCAGATTTTTGACTATCAAACCGGATATTTTCACGGATTCTGATTCAGCGTCGGATATTTTAGTTCCATAATTTCCAATGTGTACATTGGTTGCAATCAGCAATTGACCAGAATAAGATGGATCAGTAAATACCTCCTGATATCCGGTCATCCCGGTATTAAAACAGAGTTCTCCGGTAGTTGTACCCTTGAAACCAATTGCTTCACCCTGAAAAACCATTCCGTCCTGAAGTAGTAATATCGCTGGAGAAGCTTTGATTGAGGATTCAGACATTATAAATAAGGCCTTTAAAATTAAAAAGTCTGCAAATATAGAATTTTGTAAAGGTCCCACGTTGTAAAGACCAATAAATTAGCTACAAAAATAATCAGTTCTTGTCCCAGTCATGAACAGGGGAATTGAAAAATCAAATTGATAAAATAAAAAAGGGAGCCTTAAAAGCTCCCCTTATAGTTATGTATTCAACTTGTTTTTTATGATTCTGATTCTGCAGCAGTTGTATCCGTACTGGTTGCTTCTTCATTACCACCAGGTTTAGATTTCTTACTACTTCTTCTGGTTTTTTTCTTTTTCTCTGCCGCTTTTGCAGTTTCAGGCTTAGTACCTGCAATATAAACTTCGTTAAAATCAACAAATTCGATTAAAGCCATTTCAGCAGCATCACCAGATCTCCATCCTGTTTTAACCACTCTTAAATAACCACCCGGGCGATTCAAAATTTTAGGAGCTATGGTAGCGAATAATTCCTTTATCGCTTCTTTATTTTGCAGGTAACTGAAAACAACTCTTCTTGAATGAGTAGTATTATCTTTGGCCTTTGTGATCAAAGGCTCAAGAAATGACCTCAATACACGTGCCTTGGCGAGTGTGGTATTGATTCTTTTGTGTTGAATGAGGGAGGCTGCAATATTTTTTAGCATTGCATCCCTATGGCCTGTTTTGCGGCCTAAATGATTTACTTTATTACCATGTCTCATGATTAAAAAATTTTGATATCCCCGCCACAGTCGAGCTTAAGGTATAAAGCCAAGCTCAAAAACTAATTGGCAAAAATGTTTATTTATAAATTATTCTTCGTCTAATTTGTATTTTGAAAGATCCATTCCGAAACTTAAACCTTTGGTAGATAATAATTCTTCTATTTCCACAAGCGATTTTTTACCAAAGTTTCTAAACTTCAGCAATTCATGAGTATCATACTTAACCATTTCTCCCAAAGAATTGATTTTTGCAGCTTTCAGGCAATTGTAAGCACGTACAGAAAGGTCCAGATCTTCCAATGATGTTTTTAATAATTTTCGCATATGAAGTATATGCTCATCTACAATCGTGTCTTCCTTTCTGGCTGAATCATTGAATGTAATATTTTCATCAGTGATCAGCATCAGATGCTGAATCATGATTCTGCTGGCTTCTTTTATTGCTTCTTCAGGGTGAATGGTACCGTCTGTTTTTAATTCGATGGTAAGTTTTTCGTAGTCTGTGCGCTGACCCACCCGTGTACTGCTAATGGAATAAGCAACGTTTTTAATAGGAGTGTAGATGGCATCCAAGGGTATCAAGCCTATCGGGGCATCCTTCGGATACATATCATCTGCAGGTACGTAACCTCTGCCTTTGGTAACCTTCAATTCAATTTCAAGGTTTACAAAAGGTTCCATTCTGCATATAAGCAGATCAGGGTTCATCACTTTATAAACATTGGTATATTTTTCTATATCACCAGCTCTGAACTCATCTTTTCGGTTGATGGTCAGGTAAACTGTATCCTCCCCACTTTCGTCTATATTATTTACTTTTTTTAATCTAACTTGTTTCAAATTCAGTATTATGTCGACCACATCTTCAACCACCCCTTTAATGGTAGAAAACTCATGATCCACCCCTGCTATGCGCACACCAGAAATGGCAAATCCTTCTAAAGAAGACAACAAAATTCTTCTTAGCGAATTGCCAATGGTCTGACCAAATCCTGGCTCGAGTGGTTTAAACTCGAACACACCGTCAAAATCATTTGCTTTTTGAAGAATGATTTTTTCTGGTTTTTGGAAATTTAGAATACTCATATTTATTGATGACTTTTCTCTTGTGAAAAAATATAGATGCTTAATACAGAATGAATTTTGAATCGATTATTTTGAGTACAACTCCACAATCAATTGTTCATTAATCCGTTCCGGAATCATATCTCTGTCAGGATAAACTAAAAATTTACCTTCCATTCTTTCAGGATTCCACTCCAGCCAGGGAGATTTACGTATATCGGATTTGGAGTGTATTTGATTTTGAATATGTTCCAGGTTAGCTGACTTTCCTCTTACGGCCACCACTTCACCTGGTTTGAGTAAAGCCGATGGTATATTTAATATTTTACCATCTACTGCGATGTGTTTATGGGAAACCAATTGCCTGGCTGCTCTCCTGGTTGGCGCAATGCCTAATCTAAATACAGTATTGTCCAATCTTGATTCAAGTAATTGCAACAAAACGGTACCGGTCACACCGTGTTTTCGTGTAGCCAATTCGAATGTCTTTCTAAATTGTCTTTCTAATA
This sequence comes from uncultured Saprospiraceae bacterium, assembly GCA_964396995.1. Classification (GTDB taxonomy): domain Bacteria; phylum Bacteroidota; class Bacteroidia; order Chitinophagales; family Saprospiraceae; genus JADJLQ01. Next base: position 3,348 of record CAYNIG010000361.1, read on the forward strand.
ATCCGTACGTATGTTTGGCTTTTTGCTTTTCTTTTAGCTGCACGGCATAGTCTGACTTTTGTTTCTTTTTTCGTGAAGGACCGTGTTGTCCAGGAGGATATTTTTTCTTATCCAATGCTTTATCGTGACCAAAAATTGGCTCTCCAAAGGTTCTGGCTATTTTTGAAATAGGTCCGGTATATCTTGCCATAATAAATTAAATATGGAATTTGTTTTATTAAAAAAATTAAACTCTTCGTTTTTTAGGTGGTCTGCAACCATTATGTGGAATTGGTGTAGTATCGGTGATGGTAACTACTTTAATCCCTACATCGTTGATTCCTCTGATTGCCGCTTCTCGTCCATTTCCTGGTCCTTTTACGAATACATCTGCCGATCGAACCCCAGCTTCGTGTGCCAATGTAGCAGCATGAGAAGCAGTCTTTTGCGCTGCAAACGGAGTATTCTTTTTTGATCCACGGAAACCTTCGCGACCGGAAGATGACCAAGCCACTACCTGACCTTGTTTGTTGGTTATAGTGACGATCACATTATTGAAACTGGCCAGTATATAAGCTATACCTTCCGATTCAACATTTACTTTTCTCTTTTTTGCTTTTTTAACCTGTGACATGAAGCTAAATGTTATCTATTATTTAGTTACTTTTTTCTTATTCGCTACGGTCTTACGTTTACCCTTTCTGGTTCGAGAATTAGTCTGTGTGTTTTGGCCTCTTACCGGTAATCCTTTTCTGTGTCTAATACCACGGTAACAACCAATATCCATGAGTCGTTTGATATTCATTTGAACCTCAGATCGGAGTACACCCTCTACTTTATATTCTTCCTGGATGATTTTTACAATTTTATGTACATGCTCATCAGTCCATTCATTTACTTTCATTTCCTCATTTATTCCAGATTTGGCCAGAATAGCTTTGGATGAAGAAATGCCTATACCAAAAATATGTGTAAGGCCTATATAGCCTTTTTTGTTTTTTGGGAGATCGATACCAGAAATACGTGCCATAATATTAACCCTGTCTTTGTTTGAATTTTGGATTTTTCTTGTTAATTACGTAGAGTTTTCCCTTTCTACGCACAATCTTGCAATCAGCAGATCGTTTTTTAATTGAAGTTCTTACTTTCATAATACACTCTTGCTTAAAACTGTTACTTATATCGATAAATAATCCGGCCTCTTGAAAGATCATAAGGAGACATCTCTACAGATACTTTATCCCCAGGCAAAAGTCGAATGTAATGCATTCTCATTTTACCGGAGATGGTGGCTAATATGACATGATCATTTTCAAGATGAACCCTAAACATAGCGTTAGACAACGCTTCTTCAATAATTCCATCTTGCTTAATCAAATCCTCCTTAGGCATCCTTTAATTTTTCGGACTGCAAATATCTAAATTTTTAGCGATATTTCGCTTAATTCTTTATTATTTTTAATAGATTCCTCGATTAC
>CAYNIG010000362.1:0-4788 GCA_964396995.1 uncultured Saprospiraceae bacterium
GGACCAAATAAAATTAAATTAATCATTTGACTTTAAAATCCTGATGTTTCCTGTAAAAGCGAAAGATACAAATAATTGATGCACTGATTGATACAAAGTTTTACCGGAATTTTATACCTTTAGACTAATAATTTACCAACCTAAACCGTTTAGAGGGACTGAAGCATGCTCACTTTGCTAAAAGAAGACAAATTATATTATAGCATTGGCGAAATCTCTGATATGTTTGGAGTATCCAAATCTTTGATCCGGTATTGGGAGACCGAATTCAGTATTCTAAAACCACATAAAAACAGTAAAGGGGACAGACGATACACTAAAGAAAATATAGACCAGTTGCAATTGATTTTTGATTTGGTAAAAAACAGAGGCTTTACCATAGAGGGAGCTAAGAATGAAATCAAACAAAATAAAGACCTGATTAAACAACGACAGGCTGTTTTGCAAAAGTTGATTAACTTAAAGGCGGAGATGCAGAAATTAAAAGAGAGCCTGGAGTAAAATGAAATAAACCTGCACCCATTTCAACCCAATACAATTCGCTCAACACAAAATTGAAAATCAGACTCCTCATTGGAAGCTATAAAGACCAATTTATTTTTTCGTTGTCGGTCTAAATGTTGAAAAAACCAGGACTTTGCATTCTCATCGAGGTTGGAAGTAGGTTCATCCAGGAAGATAATTTTTGCTTTGGAATACAATGCAAGTCCAAGCTTTACCCGTTGTTTCATACCAGATGAAAACTGTGATATTGGCCTGTGAGCAGCGGCTTCCAGTTGCATCATCTCTATCCAGGTCTTGGTATCACCAAATTCATCTGATGGTTTAAAACCCCGGTGAAAATCAATCATCTCATATAATGTATATTCTTCGAGTAATTCTGTGTACGGTGCTGCAACGTTCAAGTATCTATACACCTCTTCTCTTTTTATCAATATACTGCCTGATTTATATTCAATCCTTCCTTCGGTAGGAGATAATAAGCCGGAGATTATTTTTAAAAAGGTTGACTTCCCTGATCCGTTTCTACCGGAAACACCGTAGATCAAATCAGACTTAAATTGAAACGTGAGATTTCTGAATACCCACCCGTGTTGATACCGTTTGCCAAGCCGGTCTGTTATTATTTCCATTTATTGGCTTATCTGCCGGAACCCTTTCATGATGCCCCTTTCCGAGCCCCTCACAAATTCCACAATTTTGTTTTTTTCAATGCTAGAGGGAATATTTTTTTCTATTAAGTCCAGTGCCTGAGAAGTGTTATATCCCTTTACAAACAGGTAACGGTATGCATCCTGAATCGCTTTTATAGTTTCATCAGAAAATCCTCTCCTGGAAAGTCCAATACTATTAATACCTGCATAAGATATAGGTTCGCGGGCAGCTTTTACGTAGGGTGGAATATCTTTCCTTACCAGAGAACCGCCCCCTACCATTACATGATCTCCGATTTTAACAAATTGATGTACGGCAGTGAGTCCTCCCAACACGGCAAACCTACCTACATGGATATGCCCGGCAAGATTTACATTATTCGCTAAAATGACATTCTCTTCTAATACACAATCGTGGGCTACATGCACATAGGCCATCAGCAGGCAATTGTCTTTGATGGTAGTGGTCCAATTCGCTTTGGTCCCTCTATTGAGTGTACAGTATTCCCTGATGATTACATTATTGCCTATTTCAAGCATAGAATGCTCACCTTTGTATTTCAAATCCTGAGGTACGGCCCCTACTACGGCTCCCGGAAATATTTTACAATTATCACCCATGCGGGTACCATCCAATATGCAGGCATTGGGACCGATCCAGGCATTGTCACCTATTTCTACATCAGCCTCAATAGTGACAAATGGGGAGATATGAACATTTTTGCCAATGCGCGCATCGGGATGTACATTACTTAATTGGTATTGTGTTAATAATTCCATGGTTTATGAAATTGGGTTTGTATCTCTTCTTACGATTTGGGCAGTGAGCTCGCCTTCGGAAACGATTTTGTTGCCTACATAGGCCGTGCCCCACATTTGCACAATCCCTCTTCGAATCGGTGACATGAGTTCCATTTTTAATATAAGGGTATCTCCGGGTACTACTTTAGCTTTAAACTTGGTGTTTTCAATTTTGATAAAATAAGTATCCCAGTTGCCTGGATCAGGCTGTTGGGAAATCGCCAATATACCACCGGTTTGGGCCAAAGCTTCAATCTGTAAAACACCCGGGAAAATCGGATTGTTTGGAAAATGGCCCTGAAAGCAAGACTCAGTATACGTAATGTTTTTGATTCCTACCACATGCTGACTATCCAGTTCTATAATTTTATCAATCAAAAGAAAGGGATGCCTGTGTGGTAAAATAGATTGAATTTTTTCTACATCCATCAGAGCCGGCTCATCCGGGTTATATACTGGTTTTCCTTTCAGTTTCCTCAGTTCGGTAAACTTTTTTTTAAGTAATTTGGCAAATTCCACATTAGCCGTATGACCAGGTTTATTGGCCACTATTTTTGCCTTTATAGGTTTTCCTACGAGAGCCAAATCACCTATTATATCCAATATTTTATGTCGGGCTGCTTCATTAGAAAATTGTAATTCTACTGTGTTGAGGATACCTTCTTTCTCAACTTTGATGGAAGGTTTGTTAAGTTTTTTTGCCAGATCATCCAGCTCTGCTTGTGTCATCATCCGGTCGACAATCACAATAGCATTATTTAAATCGCCTCCCTTAATAAGATTTTCATTTGCCAGTTTTTCGATTTCACGAAGAAATACGAAGGTCCTGCAAGGGGCAATTTCTGATTCAAATTCGGACAAATCATTTAAATTGGCAAACTGCTGGCCCAGAATAGGTGACTTAAAATCAATCATAGCAGTTACTTCGAATCTATCCGATGGTACTGCTATGAGCTCAGTCCCGCTCAACTCGTCTTTAAATGCTACGGGTTCCAGGAGTTCGAGATACTCTTTATCCAACTCCTGAATTTGTATTCCGGTTTTGGAAAATGAAGAAACAAACTCTTTGGAACTGCCATCCATGATCGGGACTTCTGGACCATCTATTTCGATCAGTGCATTATCTATTCCCATGCCAGCCAACGCTGAAAGAATATGCTCAACAGTGCTTACCTGTACATCTCCGGATTTTATTGTAGTACCTCTATTGGTGGAGATCACTCTGTTTACATCGGCTGCCAATACAGGACTTTCGGATAAATCTATCCGCTGGAATCTATAGCCATGGTTTACCGGTGCAGGTTTAACAGTCATGGTGGCTATTTTACCCGTATGTAGGCCAATACCTTTAAACACACAATCCATGGCCAGCGTACATTGTTTCATAATTCTAATCAGTCAGATATTTTATAAGTATCGGCGGTATATAAAGATAGAGAACGCTTCAAAATACCGGAACTAATCTTAACAATAATGCAAATTTAAGTTAAATTAATCTGTGATGCAGGATAAGATTTTGTCGGATTGTAATCACTAGACATCCTCACTATTTTTTTTCCATAGACTTTTCAATTTTTCTCAATCTATTTTCTAAATCAGGGAGGTTTTTAAAAATAGTATAAGCTCGCAGATAATCATTATAACCTATGGCCGGCGATCCAAAAAGTTTTTGATTGGGTTGGTCACTGGCAGACATGACCCCGCTTTGAGCCTGGATTTGGGTGCCATCTGGTATAAAAATATGACCGGTAATACCCACCTGGCCACCAATCATACATCTTGCCCCTATTTTGGCACTTCCGGCGATGCCAACCTGGGATGCAATCACTGTATTTTCTCCTATTTCTACATTATGAGCAACTTGTATCAAATTATCCAGCTTACATCCTTTGCGGATAATAGTAGAACCCATCGTGGCTCTGTCTACTGAGCAATTAGATCCAATATCCACATTATCTTCAATGACCACATTTCCCAATTGAGGTATTTTCTTGAATTTACCTTCTTCCATCACGAAGCCAAAACCATCGCTTCCGATTACTGTATTGGCATGTATAATAACATCATTACCTATGGTGCATCCCGGATAGATTTTGACCCCCGGAAAAAGAGTCACATTATCTCCTATTTCCACATCATGTCCTATAGATACATTTCCGTAAATGACCGTACCGATACCTATTTTACAATTTTTTTCAATAATGGTGAAAGCTGATACGGCCACTTTATCCTTCAAAACTACTGTAGGGTCAATACTGGCCAGGGTTGAGATTCCGGCAGGCTTCCCATTTCGGTCAAAATGACTTAATAAAGTACCCAGGCTTTGATATACATTTGGCACCCTGAGCAGGGTTGCTTTTATTTCCTGCTGAGGCTTAAAATCCTCTGCCACTACCAGGACAGATGCCTTAGTGGTATAGGCATAAGGCTCATATTTCGGATTTCCTAAAAAACTCACACTTCCCGGCATAGCTTCTTCTATTTTGCTGGGATGACTCACTTCCACATTGGGATCACCATCAATCTTAGCATTGAGAAATGCTGCCAGTTCCTTAGCACTCATTTTCATACAGATACAAAGGTAGGAGAATGACGGGAGTAATTTTTCAAGGATTTTGGTCCAAAAACGAAGAACAATCAAAATTAATTATTTGTCAAAAAATCGAACCAGCGCGGTAAAAAATGCTAAAAACCTATTGATTTCCAGTTTGATAATTGATAAAAAATCTTAACTTTGCCGTCCCAAAATAAGTTTTGGGGAAAATAAAGCTAGTCCCATAGCTCAGTTGGTTAGAGCGCTACACTGATAATGTAGAGGTCCGCAGTTCAAATC
>CAYNIG010000363.1:0-4691 GCA_964396995.1 uncultured Saprospiraceae bacterium
TCTTTTTTACAATTATGCATGAATATGTTATGTTTTTCAATATCTATTCGACTAAATTATCTGTATTCTACCCCAATCAATTCGAATGATCAATAAACTTATTTGATACTTACTGTTTCACCTGATGAATGGGCCGTAAATTCCGGAGCATACATACACTGTAAAGTAGAAATTCCGTTGCTAAATATCCCTTTTTGACTTACCCGCAATGGATATTCCAAAACAAATGTACCGGCCGAAATATGATCAATAAAAAAATGGGTGGCAATATCTTTTGTAGTCTCATAATATCCAAGGCCTCCCTGATACTTGTATTGACTGATTACATTTATAGGTTCTAAACCGGCTGCTCTCATATCTTTTAAATGCAGGTAATCCATTGGTCTGTCTGCTTTTAACTCAATTCGTACTATTAGTTTATCCCCCACTTTATAATCTGATACTGTCTTTAATTCTTTTTTGTTGCCTTCAGTAGATTCGATATACACTTTTTTGTTTATTGCAATCGGCATAGTTTTAAAAGAACTGATTTTATTCAAATCCTCAAAATATTGCCAGTACAAGCCACCCCATAAAACATGATTATTCTCATTTTTTACAGAGAAAGATGCCAATTCCGGCTTGATTTCACCGGTTCGTTTTTTTAGTTTAAAATAGCCTAATCCCTGAACTACTTCTTCCGCTTTTGGTTTTTCTATCTTAGATCCCCAGGTAATCTCCGGGAGCTTAGAGTTGAGTACCCACGAAGTCCCACCATTCATCATTAAAGCATAAATGGCAGCTGAGGTGGCTTTGGTGCTGGGCCAACGGTTGGTCTGTTTATTTTTAAGCAACCATATACGCATTTCATCAATTTTAGGTCGATCATTTAGAATGTCACTGTATGCTTCGATCAATAAAGCTTGGGTTTCGATGGGCAATTCAAAATACCGGTAACCGGAATCGAATTTCCAATACATGCCCAGTTCTTCCTTATGTTGAGCCTTTTCATCTAAAGAACTTAAAATTTTCTTTGGAGTGGATGATTCTGGTTTCCATCGATGAATACCCAGTGCAAGCAATCCCTGATTGTACAATCCCTGTTTCAGCCAATCTTTTTCGGCTTTACTTAAAAAATATTTAAATGCTTCATCATTTTCTATTGGCCATTCTGTAAAAAAAGACCTGGTATACAGGTAGTGCTGGGCTATTTCAGGTAACCCGATGTCATCTTTCTTCATTATTCGTTTGGACTCCTCATAAAACCTGAGCAATTCACGGTCACAATAGAATACCGCGTTTTGGATTACATCATCCAGTTCATTTCCCAGTACTCCCAGTTTTTTCAGGTGGCCCAGATCTTCCACAATATATTGAGTTATAAACCAATCATCCCTGCCTTCAAACCAGGGAAAACCTCCATTAGAGAGTTGTCTTTCTCTGAGTTGATTTACTACTTTTTCTTTTTCATTCGACATTCTGTTGAGGTCAAAGAGATTGGCAATCATTTTTTGTTGTTCTGCTTCATTTAATGCCTCCCTTACCCACGGCGTTTCTTCGAGAACAGCAGTCTTAAGTTCTTCATTCTTTTGCAAAGGGCTTTTCAATACATCGTTTTTGGCCCAATCTTCAAATACGGTTTTAATTTTGGGATTAGACTGAATTATTTTTTCAGCCAAAGCGTTTGCAAAAAATCTATTTACTATTTGCTCAGTACACTCATGCGGAAATTCCATCAGATAGGGCAATGCCTGGATAGCATACCATACCGGATTAGAGCTGATCTCAATTGAAAACAATTGATTTTTTAAAGTGGCTGATCCTGTTTTCAACGCGAATTCTTCAAATTTCAATGACTTGGTTTGATTTGCCCGCACGGTAAATGGCAGCGTTTCCGTTACCAGCATACGGTTGGTAAGTATGGGTATTGTATTTTCTTCGGCATCGGCATGTGCTCCCGATTCAGCAATCACACGATAACCTAACATATCCGAATATCCATCCGGTACTTTGATATTCCAGGCCAGAGGTGATGATTGCCCCGCTGAAACGGTAAAATTATTTCTGTCGTTTATCAAGCCAAATTCTTTATTGACAATCTTTTCTGAGATCGGATCAAATAATTCTAATCGTGCAGTACCGGAAATGGTCTTATCACTAAGATTACTCACTTTAGCAGGGAATTCCATTATATCATTTTGCCTCAGAAAACGAGGGCCGTTAGGAAAAACCATCAAGTCTTTTTGAGTTATTATTTCTTTTTCAAGGTATCCTGATTGCAGATCCGGGGTATGCCCAAATATCATCAGTCTCCATCTCGTAAGTGCCTCATTCATTTTAAATTTAAGTATGAAATTGCCATCCTGATCTGTTTTAATATCGGGATAAAAGAATACGGTTTCATTTAAATTTTTTCTAGGCAAAACAGGATTCGCTGATTTTGATTTTTCATTTGAACTAGTCGTATTGGCGTTTTCTTCCAATTTGCCTGCGGTGTTTTTTCCTACTCCATCTGCAGGTCCTGAAAGAGGAGGCGGTACCGACACAGCATCCTCCATGGTAGCGGCCTGGGGTAGAGCTTGCCGCGACTTATACATCACACCGCCTCTGGGTATTCCTCTTCCACCATATAGATTAAACCCAAACCAATTTAAATTGCGGTAAAGTTTAGGATCCAATTCCTGATAGGCGGTATTGTCATCCCCGTATCTTACGTAGACAGCCTGGCTAATCGTAAAACCTGCAGCTGAATATTGGTTTACAGCCATCCATTGTTCAGCGTACAAATTTCTACTCCAATTATGTGGGTACAATGCGTCCAGTGATTGATCATACATGGCAGCTACTATTTCAGCCATGAATTTTTCTTTAGACTTACCCATAAGCTTAAATGACCAGGATTCATTCTGGCCCGGCAAAAGTTTATCTCTGTAGCTTATGGTTTGTATATCCAGATTTTTATTTGACCAATCTATTCCAAATCCGATAGATGAATTATATATTCGGTTATCCCTGATCATGAGCCACTGAATCTGATGCAATTTGCCTCTTTCTTTTTCTTCTAATTTGATTTGATCTGTCACCCATCCAGTGGATAAAACCCATTTAAATGGCCCGGTTAAGGATGAATTTTGGAATATATATTGTGGATTGTTTTTAGTATGAATGGCATAGTTAAGTTCTTGTCCCGATTGAAGCTTGGATGTGTTTTGAACAGACTGGAGGGGATCATTTTTAGGGTATACTCTATTTTTAGCATCATTCACCCAAAAATAGGTTTCATACAGAGTCTCTTGATTATATGCATCTTTTGCCCTGGCAATAAGTTTGTAAATGCCGGGCTCCAATAATCCATTTAATCTTACCGGCATTTCACTGTTGAAGGTCGAACTCAAAACGATACTTTCTGTTCTCCATAAATTGATTTTATCTTCATCCTTGTACACATCGGTTGGAAACCATTTTTTATAATCGGATTCAGCTATAATGAATTGATCAGGCTGAGGCCAATATCTTTTACGGTAGATCTTTTTATCCTGCATTAATTTATGCAACTCTACCTGTCCACGAGCAGGAATTTTAGTATCATTCAGGTCTGCAGCAGAAATTATAAACTGCTTAAGACTATCTCTGTCTTCAGTTTCATTCAAAGAAGAATTCAACATCAGGTTCTTATTACCAATACGGGTAGAAATGGAATTTGACCTGGTTTCTCCGGTAAAATCGGTAACATCTACCTCTACTGTAAATGAATAACTCACTTCGCTGTTTTTCAAATCTGTACCAGGCTTAGCTTTAGCATTAAAGGGAATATTAAATTTTCCGAAAGCATCAGTCACCGTACTACCTTGACTGATAATTTGAGGTTGTTCGAATGGAATAAATCCCCACCACTTCCACCAGGGCAACGGTCGTTGCCATCGTACACGGGTAACTTTGTAAGTTACCTTGGCTTGATCGACTGCATTACCTGCCAAATTTCTTGCAACACCCGAGACGGTACTATTTTCATTTAATGGGGTGAGCACTTTGTTCGTATCGAAAATGATTTCAAATTTGGGTCTCTTGTATTCTTCAACCTGAAAACCAACACTGCTGGTTCCCTGATTTGCCAATAAAGACATGGACCCTGTCAATCCACCTGAAGGAGCCATAAAGCTTCCATTAAATGAACCAAAATCATTTGTAGTAAAATATTTTAAAGCCTTTTCCTGGCCATTGCCATCAATAAATCTGACATCTACTTTTTTATTTTTTAAAATACTTACTCTGCCATCAGGTTCTCTTAACATCGCCAAAGCTTTAAAATAAATGGTTTGCGAAGGGCGATAAATAGATCTGTCCAGAAAAAACAAAATGTCTTCTGTCGCTCTGGGCTTTTGCACTTCGTAAGAATTATTTGAAAAAGCATCATCAAGCCAAAGCATATCTGTCCCTTGTTCTATTTTTAAAGTATACGTTCGATTTATTGGTAAGGAACTGGTTATTTTTCCCTCTCTGTCCGATTTCGCTTTAGCAATTAACTCGTTAGTGTATGATTGGGTATTGGGTTTGTACTTTCTTTCGTAGAATGTAACCATGGCATCCGATACAGGGGACCCGGCAAATCTGTCTACAACCACTATGTTTTTCTCCATTGGTTTGGTTTCAGCAGAATAATTCGGATGATACGAATGCAAATGGGCGAGATTGGACACATGGGTATACATCAG
>CAYNIG010000364.1:0-4658 GCA_964396995.1 uncultured Saprospiraceae bacterium
TCTGACGAGCTTTCTTTGATTCTTTCTTTGGCGGACAAAGAAAGAATGGCAAATTTAAAAAAATTATACTTAACCAGCTGACCTTACCTAGACTCTGCTGATAAACTAAATCAAGCGGGAAACAGCGGTGGTCTGTAAAAATTATTGCCGAAAAGATTCTACCTCATTTACCAGTACCAACTCTTTGACGGAAGCTCCTGCTAAGGCATCGATCAGTATCTCTTGTATTAATTGATCAAATGTCTTATTAGAATATCTGAGTATGGCACCTATCGAGGTGTAGTTTTCATCATCACTAAGACCGCACTGAGCATTCACTTCCAACACATACATTTTACCCGTCTCCTGATCCATGCGTATGTCTATGCGACCATAGCCTTTCCCTTGTACTGCGATATAAGATTCTTTTGAAATCTTTTCAATTGCAGCATGCAGTTCTGCAGCAGGTAGTTTGTACTCATAAAAGTTACCCTGCTCTGGCATGTTAGTCTCTTTTTCATAAATCTCCCATAATCTTTCAAAGGAAAGAAACTTTTCTTTGTCTGGCAGAGAAGCATTAAACACTCTTTCTACCGGAGCATAGTAGATCAGATTTTCAGGTTGATCATAGGAGCCGACTATAAGGGTTGTAAATTCAGGGCCTGAGATAAATTTTTCTGCTATCACCCCTCCTGTGCCGAATTCCCAGCCACGATAGCCGGTAAAAAGTTTTTTTACTTCTTCTTTCATTTCAGCAGGTGAAGAAACAACGTTTTTAATACCTACCCCCAATGATCCTCCCGATACAGCCGGTTTTACTATAAGCGGATTGCCCAATCTTTTAAATACTCCTGCTGGAGAAGGATTCGATTCTTTGATTTCTTTCCATGGCGCATTGGATACTTTATGAGCATCAAATGCTTTTTTCATTGGAATCTTGGAGGTCGTGATATCATAGAAATAACTATCAGCGCCGGTAAATACCAATCCGCTTAACTCCAATACTTTTACTACAGAGATACCTGGTGTACCGTTGATTTCATCACCGTCACACAGATTGAGTACAATGGGAAATACCTGCCCGGCTATAGCCTCTGCCTGGATATCCTTGATGATGGATTGATAATCATTCATCGTCACCGGCTGCCATTTCCAATCCAATTTGAGTTTTTCAAAAACTATAGTATACTCTGCAATACTTTGAGTAAAGTCGTAATAATAGTCCAATTGTTCGTCATTCGTCTTTAAGTAGGGCGCCAATACCCATACTTTTATCTTTTTATTACCGGTGACTTGCTTTAATTTGCGGGATAACTTCATAAATAATAATAAAGTGAACGAATATCAAGCCAATGTAGGCACTTCTTTGAGTTGAGCCTGAATATAGGAAGAAAGATCATAGGATGTGATTACATCATAATCAATTGACTGGGCACCTTGAATATAACCAAGGCATTTAGCACTACCACAGGTACAGTCAAATGGCTGAGTCATTTGCCATTCTGTAGAGGGATAAAAATACATGAGCTGCTCACCTGCTTTGATATCCCGTACGCATCTGAGCACCCAATGGTCTACATCGAAAAATACATTGGGATCGCAACCATGATTGATAGATGCTAAAAACTCAGGATCCAACTCAATGTGTTTGTTTTCGCCAGTCTGTACAGTAAGGTAAGTAGGATAGTTTTGGATTTGTTTGGGACTAAACTTGTATAAAACCTCTCCTGCTTTTACATCGCGCGTAGCGACAAATGATCTCTGCTGGGTACCATGATCATAATAAATGTCACCTATGCCATGGCGACTTAATAATTCGATATTTGATTTGCCTTTCATATAAAAAATTTGATGTTTCCTTAATAGAGATACAACCTTCATGCCTATCTGCAGAATATAAGTCAGTGATGAATGGAAGAGATGAAACTGAAAGATGATTTGAATTAGATGTACTATCTGTTTTCAAAATGTGGATAGGTTGGTTGATTTTAAATTGCCTTCTTTAGATTTAACACTATAAAACTAAATCAATATTTTATACAAACCAAATATTAAGTAAAATAATTTCAAAAAAAATATAAATGTACAATATACTACTTGCCATGTACCATGCACATGTATTAAATTATCTTTATTGCTAAGTAGTACATTGTATGTTGTACATTGTACATTGTACATTGTACATTGTATGTTGTACATTATACGTTTCAAATATTTAAAAGTTCTATTATATTCAAGTATGCATTATAGAATTTTATTCTCTTTACTCATAGAACTGTTAAGCAATAGGCTGCTTTTTTCACAAGATAAAGTCATTTCCGTCCCCGGTTTACACGATAAAGTGACTATCACCATAGATACATGGGGAGTATGTCATATCAAAGCAACCAATGAAGAGGATATGTTCTTTGCTCAGGGATGGAATGCTGCACGAGATAGATTATTTCAGTTTGAAGTCTGGAGACTGCAAGCTACGGGTACGGCAGCATCGGTATTGGGAGAAAGAGAATTAAAGAGAGATATAGGTGCCAGATTATTTAAGTTCAGAGGAGACATGAATAAAGAGATGAATCATTACCATCCTAAGGGTAGTATGATAATAAAATCTTTTGTCAAAGGTATAAATGCATATATAAGACAAGTACAGGAAGGTGAAGAACCATTACCAACGGAATTTAAATTATTGGGAATACAACCGGGATTTTGGACAGAAGAAATAGTCATATCGAGACACCAGGGATTACTGTCTAATGTACAAGCTGAATTAAGACTGGCAAGGCAAATAAAGGAGTATGGAAAAGAAGCCGTTTTAAAAACAAATTATTTCCATCCTCATATTCCTGACCTCACTATGGATACATTGATAACCAAAGAAATGGTAAACAAAGATTTATTAGGACCCTACAATGCATTCCGGGTACCTATAAAATGGACTGCCAACGATATTAACATCGAAAAGCTAAACGACGGTAGTAATAATTGGGTGGTGAATGGATCAAAAACCAAGTCGGGTTTTCCAATCTTAGCCAATGATCCGCATAGAGCTATTACAGTGCCTTCCCTGAGATACATTACTCATCTGCAATCTCCCGGCTGGAACGTGATCGGGGGAGGTGAGCCTACAATTCCGGCCATTTCCATCGGACATAATGAAAATGGAGCCTGGGGCCTTACCATTTTTGAGACTGATGCAGAAGATCTGTTAATCTATAAAATCAACCCGACCAACAGAAATGAATATTGGTATAAAGGTAAATGGACTAAAATGAAGCTCATCGAGGATACCATATATATAAAAGACAAAGCGCCTCATTATGTGGTCCACAGATATACTAAAGATGGCCCCATCACATTTTTAGATGACACTTTACATATAGCCGCTGCGGTTAAATGTGGTTGGCTGGAAATAGGCTGCTCTCCTTATCTGGCTTCTTTGCGTATGAATCAATCCAAATCATGGATAGAATTTAAAAAAGCATGCAGCTACAGTTATATTCCTGCTGAAAACATGATCTGGGCAGATAAAAATGGAAACATCGGGTGGCAAGTGGTGGGGATTACGCCTATACGGAAGACTCATTCCGGAATGGTACCGGTACCAGGTGATGGCAGATATGAATGGGATGGCTATCTGCCTGTATTAAAAAGACCCAGTAAATTTAATCCTGCTGAAGGATTCATTGCTACTGCCAATGAAAATCTCGCTTCTGTTGCTTATCCTTATAAAAAGGCTTTGGGTTTTGTATGGGCTGATCCTTTTAGGGGTAACCGGGTGAGAGAGGTATTGTCTGAATCTAAAAAAGTTACACTTGATGAAATGCGGTCACTCCAGGTTGATTATCTTTCCATACCAGCAAGGGAGTTAGTGCCTTATTTGACCAAGATGCATTTTGAGAACCCAAAACAAATGGAGGCAATCCAATTATTAAAAAAATGGGATTACAAACTGACCACTCATTCAGTAGCAGCTTCAATCTACCAGGAATGGGAAAACCAACTTGAAAAAATGATTATTGCTCTCTCTCCTATACCCGCACTTAATAATATCAGTACCAAACTGATCGTAGATTATATAAAGTATCCGTCTTTAATTTTTACAAAAGACAGCCTTCACCAAAGAGATGAATTGCTTAAAAATGCATTGAATACAACAATGAATATTCTGGAAAAACGGTTAGGTATAAATATGAGCCAATGGCAATACGGGCAGGCAAAGAACAAACATGCCTATTTAAGTCATGCTTTGTCCCAGGAAGCCTACGAACCATTGAAAGTATTATTAAATGCAGGCCCATTGCCAAGAGGAGGCTATGAAAATACAGTAGGTTCTACTGGCAGTGGACTGAGACAATCTTCGGGCGCTTCCTTCAGAATCATAGTAGATCTGGCAGACTGGGACAGTATGATAGCTACCAATAGCCCGGGTCAAAGTGGTAATCCCATGAGCAATCACTATAAGGATCTTTTTCCCTTATGGGCTAATGATGAATATTTTCCACTGTATTTTAGTAAGGAAAAGATTGATCAGGTCAAAGAACAGGAAATTGTATTGTATAAAAAATAGGGTTTAAATTACCCATCTTAATTTAAAATCAATCCAATGCCTGGCTACTAATTTTCTTAGTTAGGGTCTGCTGGTTAAGTATAATTTTTTTTATTTGCCATTCTTTCTTTGTCCG
>CAYNIG010000365.1:0-4655 GCA_964396995.1 uncultured Saprospiraceae bacterium
GTTTAAATATTTCAGTTTGTTCTGTCATTTTGGTCGTTCTAAAATTGGCTATAACATTTGCATTTGCGCGTATTTATTGCGTATATACACCTTACAAATCTAAGTCTTCTATCGGACTTTTTATGGTAGACTTTAATTTATCCGTAATATGAGTATAAATTTCTGTGGTTTTTATATTGCTATGTCCCAAATATTCCTGAACGATGCGGATATCGACTCCAGCTTGAATAAGATGGGTTGCAAAACTGTGGCGCAACATATGAACCGTCGCGTCTGGATTGATTTGCGATTTAACTACAGCTTGTTTCATAATTTGCTGTACACTTCGATCTGCATACTTGCCTCCATCTTGGCCTTCAAACAGCCAATAGGACGGTCTAAATGCGTGTATATATTGATGTATTTTTCCTTTGAGACTTTCAGCAAGCATCGTATACCTATCTTTTTTCCCTTTAGAACATCTAATAAATAGAGTATTGTTTTGGTAATTGATATCATTGAGTTTTAGTCGGGTGAGCTCGCCCAACCTGAGGCCTGCTGAATATATCAACTGAATGATTAGTTTATGTTTGGAATTAGTGATGGAATTTATCAAACGTTGCACTTCTTCTTTACTTAAAAACCCTGGTAATTGATGTTTCTTTCCAGACCTCAAATCATAAATTACAAACCGCTCACGTTTCTCGACTTTTTCATAATAAAACTTGATGGCATTTATCAGACAATTTTGAGTACTCTCTGAAACTTGATGTTCATTTATTTTATAAAGTAAAAAAGATTTGATTTCTTCTTTGGTGATTTCAGAGACATTTTTATTATGATAATAAGCCAAAAACTCACTCATGGAGCTCTGATAGGTTTTTTGTGTGTTATATTGATATCTATTTACAATAAGTTGTTCCTTCATCAGCAACAGGGCTTGCTGATGATCTGTGGACAATGGTAAAGTTATTGTTTTCGACAAAGCTTTTTGATATGATTTGACAGAAGAAGTTTTATTTGATACCTCTATTTTACAAGGTTCGCTAATGATATTCATATTACCGTTAAAGAGGGTATTGATTTGATACCATGACTCTGTGCTATAGGGTATGAGCCATAGAGTGTGCTGACTATTCCACCATCGCCGAGGTAAGGATTTTATTTTGATATAATCATCAGAGCCAGGATCTACCTTGCAGCCTATGTACCGCGAGTCTGAAGAGATGATGTTATAGATAGTTATCATTTTAATATTTTTAAGCAAAACTAAATAATAAAAACAATCGTATGTTCCTTAAATACAATATTTTATATAAATAAATGTTCACTAACCGTTAATAACGATTATTAACGGTTGTCAACTTTTTTATCATAGAGGAACCCAATTTTAAAAATTTATTGATTAGCTTTATTTCTCATTTCAACACTTCAAAACATTATTTATCCATCTATGACATTTCCTAAAACTTGCCGTCTCTGCAAAAAATCCTTCAGCGGCCGCAGTGACAAAATTTTTTGTACTGTAAAATGCAAAAGTGAATACCATATCAAACTTCGCAAAGTCACACTGGATGCTTCTATTTCCATCGATAAGATCCTGCATAGAAATAGATCCATACTACTGGAGATCATGGGTAAAAATAGCAATCAGAAAAAAGTGGATAGAACGTTACTGGATGTAAAAAAATTTCATTTTGGATATATCACGCATTATCACATTAATTCTCAGAAAAAATTTGTAAACTATGTATATGATTTTTCCTGGGTTATTTTTTCTGACCAGGAGGTATTGATCAAAAGGATACGGTAATGTAGTCTAAATCGAATTTTAAATACTACCTCTTTCTATCCAATCAAAAAATTGAATTTAATATCTACTCGACATAAGTCAAGAATTAAGGCTAATCACTACAGCCCTTTGCCTTCTACCCCTGCTTTTACATATTTACCCCAGGTGAGATTGTCCTTACCTGGCTCATGCGCCTGTGCACGTTCGATGGCATATTTAGCAGCATGCTCTACCACCCAGTCCCAGTTGGCCTGGCCTACAGAATGCAAGTCTGCATCGGGAGCAGGATTGCAAAAATCTATTGCATACGGGATGCCATTGCGTACAGCAAACTCTACGGTATTAAAATCGTAACCCAGGTATTGATTGAGCTTGAGTACGTAGGATTCTATTAGAGAAATTAAATTGGGATCGTCAGGTAATTTGGCATCGTAGCGGAGGTGATGAGGATTGCGAGGTTCATAAGGCATGATATGGATATATTTACGACCTATGCAATAACACCTGAAATAATGATCAAACTGTATTTCTTCCTGTAGGAGCATTACCAACTGATTGGTTTCACCGTATTTAGTAAAAAAATCATCCTGATCTTTTATTTTATATACATGTTTCCATCCACCACCGGCAAAGGGTTTCATATAAGCAGGCCATCCGATATATTCAAACATACCTTGCCAGTCCATAGGGAATGCCAGATTTCTAAATGAAGATTCCTGGGTGTCATCCGGTCTTTCTTTGGATGGTAAAATCACGGTCTTTGGAACAGGTACACCAATTTTAGTGGCCAGGCAGTTATTAAAAAATTTGTCATCGGCAGACCACCAAAAAGGGTTGTTGATTACCGCTGTACCGGTGATGGCAGCATTCTTGAGCATGGCTCTGTAAAAAGGCACATCCTGAGAGATACGATCTATGATCACATCGTAGCCATTGGCTTCACCCTGAACCACTTTATCTATTTTTACAGCTTCGGCTTTAATACCGGGTACATTCATAGCGTTTACACGAGCTACAAATGCCGGTGGAAAGCTGCTTTCCATACCATGAAGTATGCCAATTTTTTTCATAAAATTTGTATTTTGTCCCAAAATAAAATTAATTATTGAACCTTGCACACAAGTAGCTATAATTTTCGCTCGAATTACCTGGACCGATCTGTAGACCTTAGTTTTTACCAGGGAAATAAACATATCTCAGCTTTTTCTCACCTGATCATCATCAATGACGGGCAGGATCTTCACCAAATGGATTTACACCAGTTATTGGACCAGGAGCTGTATGCCAATAAAATTCTGATTGTTGGATGCGCTGCTGCTGCCGGTGAAAGGCGAAAGCAGGAATACGGTGTACAATGGGCGGCAGATTACAAAGGCCGTGGTGATAAGGCGAATCACTATTCTCAATTTATTACTGCAGAACTATTGCCCTGGTTGGCCATTCAGTTTCCTTTTGCTGATAAAATCGAAAAGACTATTGCCGGGTGGAGCCTGGGTGGGCTTAGCGCAATTGATATCGCCTGGCATGCTCCGCATTTGTTCAGAAAAACCGGTGTGTTTTCAGGCTCACTGTGGTGGCGTAATCCGGGTCTGATAGCCGACGATCCCCATCACCGATTGATGCACCATCGGATCAGGCATTCTTCCTCAAAGCCGGAAATAAAATTTTGGTTCCAGGCAGGTACCGAAGATGAAAAAGCAGATAGAAATAATAATGGAATCATAGATGTGATTGATGATACACTGGATTTGATCGAGGAATTGTCAGTAAAAGGATATCAAAAAGGACACGATTATCATTTTCACATAGAAGAAGGGGGAAAACACGATGTAGAAACCTGGACTAAAATGATGCCCTTGTTTTTGAATTGGGTGGGTGGCCATTGACTACCTTGATTTCACCTCACTCATACTTCAAATAAAACACATCATCCATCTCCTCTCTTTCCCATTTATATTCGATTTCAAATGCGGTCAACTCTGCAAATTCTTTTCCATGTATTTCTTCAAGAATAGCCAGAGATAAATCCATACCTGCACTCACTCCGGCAGAGGTGTAATATTTATCGTCTTTCGTCCATCTCGCTTTTTTGTTCCATTTTACCCATTCACTCTGAGCGCTGGCCCATTCGAATGCTTTTTTATTGGAGGTGGCTTTTTTGTGATCCAGAAGTCCGGTCTTGGCCAATAATCCGCTACCGGTGCAGACGGTCATGACCCGGTTTGATTTGGAACACACTTTTTTTATTGCATCCAGGAGTATAAAATTATTTACTTCGATTCGGGTACCATATCCGCCTGGAATCAGGAAAATATCAGTGCCCTCAAAGATTTTTTCTAAAGGATTTGTATTTATTTCCACATTGTGCCTGTTGGTGATCAGGCCGCCGGAAAGGGAATAAAATTTGATGGAATAATGATCGGTCAGCCGACCAAATATTTCTACGGGACCAAATACATCCAGGGTTTCAAAGTCATTGAATAATAATACACTTAGTTGTTTCATCGGTATGAAAGATAATGCTTAAAATCAAAAAATGCAAATATCAAACGGTATGGTCTAAACCTTATTATGAGGTCACGGGTATTTATAAATTCAAAATCCCCAGGAAGTTGGGGATTAACATAAATTAGCAATGACAGCAAATTTGCTACCATTGGTAAAGAAAATAGTTGATATCAATTCTAAAGGCGTCGACTCGAATTTGGCCATTTTTGATTTGAACTAAATCGCGACCACAGCGCGGTCGGATTACAGTAATTAAAAATTCAATTATCAACACAGGCAAACAATGAGAAGAATTATCATCGTATAATGAAAGTAAGGTTTATTGCAATAATGAGTACTTTTCACTAGTTTCCAAAATTTGAAAGTATTTTTTTCT
>CAYNIG010000366.1:0-4616 GCA_964396995.1 uncultured Saprospiraceae bacterium
TCTCAGGAAATTAGCCATCATGGCCACATCAGACAGTTCTGCTTGTTCATACAAATACAGTGCATCTTCATCTGAAATGCGCGTATTATTTTTTACTTTTTCCCAGATTCTGACCGATTTTGATGACACCAGATTATCTATCATTGCCGCACTCGACATCCTATACGATTTTGGAATGTAAAGGTAGTGTGTATTTACATCATATATTGAATATTATTCAGGACTTGGTTATCTTTGTTTTACCCTGAGAAAGATTTTCGTCATATTATCCGTCTTTGTGTATTTGATGGTCACTACCCAGATCGGCCAGCTCATTAAGTTACCAATATTAGTTGAACATTATTTTGAGCATAAAAGGATTGATAAGTGCATCACACTTTTAGAATTTATTCAAATGCACTACCTGATGGACGAATCCAACAACCCTGATTATGCAAGGGATATGCAACTGCCCTTCAAAACCATCGAGGTCAATAGTATTTCTACTTTCGTGGTGATCCCTTTTGTCGGTTTTCAACTTTTCAAGCCCGATTTAAATTTACATTCAACTGTAATATCGGGTCGTCTTCAATGGCACTCAGGTTTGTTTTTGGATCATATCTGGCAGCCACCCAAATTAATAGTCTAAGCTTTTTTCAGGTAGCTTTCGTGCCTGTCCATTCACTCAGATAGAGAGTAACTCTTTATTTTTTAATTACCTATCAAGACTATTAACCAATACCTATGCTCAATCGTATTATAGCATTTTCTATTAAAAACAAATTATTAATTGGTCTATTTACCTTAGGTCTCATCGCCTATGGAATTTACCAATTTAAAAAATTGCCTATCGATGCAGTCCCCGACATTACCGATAATCAGGTATTGGTAATCACCTCTGCCCCCGCCTACGGGGCTCTGGACATAGAACGACTGATCACTTTTCCAATCGAACAGGCCAATGCCAATATTCCGGGCCTTACTGAAATCAGAAGTTTTTCCCGTTTTGGCCTGTCCTTAGTCACCATAATATTTGATGATGCCACAGATGTATACTGGGCGAGACAACAAGTAAGTGAACGCTTGTTACAGGTACAACCACTATTACCTCAGGGTATGGGAAGTCCTGAGCTTGGTCCTGTCTCTACCGGTCTGGGAGAAATCTATCAGTATGTAGTAAAACCATTAGAAGGGTATGAACATAAATACGATACCATAGAATTGCGCACCATTCAGGATTGGATTATTCGAAGGCAACTAATTGGGGTAAAAGGAGTTGCTGAAGTGAGCAGCTTTGGAGGTAAACTCAAACAATTCCACATTGAAATAGATCCGCCTAAACTAGCTGCCCTGGGAATAAGCATCAACGATGTCTTTGAAGCATTAGAAAAAAACAATCAAAATACGGGAGGCTCCTACATAGAAAAAGGTCCGGCGGTGATATTTATAAACACCGAAGGGCTCATTAGTTCAGCTAAGGATATTGAAAAAATTCGGGTCAACCCGCTCAGTAAAAACACACCCATATTTATAAAAGATATTGCTGAAATAAAAATAGGATTTGCAAAAAGATTTGGTGCAATCCAATACAATGATGAAGGTGAAGTTGCGGGTGCCGTTGTAATGATGCTGAAAGGGGAAAATAGCAATGAAGTAATTAAAAACATAAAATCGCGAATTTCGGAAATTCAAAAGACCTTGCCTGAAGGGGTGATTATTGAGCCTTTTCTTGACCGGACAAAAATGGTAAATAACGCCATTTCAACCGTTAAAACCAATTTGATTGAGGGTGCACTGATTGTGGTATTTATTTTAGTCTTATTTCTGGGTAATCTGAGGGCCGGGTTATTGGTGGCATCCGTAATTCCCTTATCCTTACTTTTTGCGGTAATCATGATGAATTCTTTTGGTGTGTCAGGTAACCTCATGAGCCTGGGGGCTCTTGATTTTGGACTGATAGTGGATGGTGCCATCATCATTGTAGAAGCGGTCATGCATAAACTCCATCATCAAAAAGGAATTGCCATGCGCAAATTGAGCCAGCACGAAATGAATTTGGAAGTAAATCAGGCCGCAAGCAAAATGATGAATAGTGCAGTGTTCGGTCAAATGGTAATCCTTATAGTGTACATTCCGATTTTTGCCCTTCAGGGCATAGAAGGGAAAATGTTTAAACCTATGGCTCAGACGGTGACCTTTTCTCTTTTGGGAGCATTTATTTTATCCCTCACCTATATACCTATGATGAGCACCATAGTATTAAGTAAAAAACTGGGAGGTACTCTTTCACTGGCGGATCGTATTATGAATAAGCTTGAGAACTTCTATGCTTCATCGCTGGCTTTATTTTTACGTTTCCCTAAAACCATCCTGTTGATTACAACTTTTACTTTTTTGTATGCGATTTTAATTTTGACCCGGTTGGGAGGAGAATTCATCCCCGCTTTGGAAGAAGGTGATTTTGCCGTAGATACACGTGTACTCACCGGAAGCAATATACAAACTACCCTGACCTATACCGGTAAGGCAGCCGGGTTATTGAAACGTAACTACCCCGAGGTGGAAAAAATAGTCACCAAAATAGGTGCTGGTGAAGTACCAACTGATCCGATGCCAATGGAGGCAAGTGATATGATGATCATATTGAAAGATAAAAAAGAATGGACAAGCGCTAAGACATTTGATGAATTGGCAGATAAAATGGGCCATACATTGAGTCAGATACCGGGAATTAGTTATGGTTTTCAATACCCTGTTCAAATGAGATTCAATGAATTGATGACCGGATCAAAACAAGATGTGGTGTGTAAACTATTTGGTGAAAATCTGGATACCTTATCACACTATGCCAATCGATTGGGTGACTTGATAAAAACGGTATTTGGTGCGGCAGATATTGTTGTGGAGCCCATAAGCGGGAGACCTCAGATACTAATACAATACAACCGAAGTACTATAGCTCAATATGGCCTTACTGTTGAAGCAATCAACAAAATAATCAACATGGCATTCGCTGGCCAGGTGGCCGGCCAATTATATGAAGGAGAAAGAAGATTTGATATCCTGGTGAAGGCTAAAAACATGTCTACCAGTGAGCTATCTAATATGGAGAGTCTTTTGATCACAACCCCTGCCGGTATTCAGGTACCTATCAATCAATTTGCCCAAATAAGACTGATACATGGGCCTAATCAAATTCAACGGGAAGATGCCAGGCGCAGAATTACAGTTGCTTTCAATGTGCAAGGCAGAGATGTGCAGTCGATAGTACAGGAAGTACAAGAAAAAGTGGAATCTCAGATCGAATTACCTTCGGGCTATTATGTACACTATGGGGGAGCATTTGAAAATATAGAAGCAGCTAAAAACAGGCTTATGATTGCCGTACCAGTTGCATTATTGTTGATATTTATCTTGCTTTATTTTGCATTTAACTCAATCAGGCATGGAATACTGATCTATACAGCTATTCCTTTATCTGCCATAGGGGGCATTTTCCTATTAGCCTGGAGAGACATGCCATTCAGTATCAGTGCAAGCATTGGTTTTATTGCCTTATTTGGTGTAGCCGTGCTCAATGGTATTGTACTCATTACAGAGTTCAACCGTCTGAGGACAGATCCAATGCAGCCATTGATCGATATTATAATACAAGGCGGTAGAAACAGACTCAGACCCGTACTGATGACCGCAAGTGTGGCTTCCCTGGGATTCATTCCTATGGCATTGAGTAATGGAGCGGGAGCCGAAGTTCAAAGGCCTTTGGCAACCGTTGTAATCGGAGGTTTGATTGCAGCCACATTTTTAACTTTAATTGTTTTACCAATTTTATACAACATGTTTGAAAAAATTACACCAAAACCCGGTTTGCCTGCTGCGGCTGTCATTCTATTTATTTTCACATCAGCGACGGGAAATACTCAGACAAAAATGAATATAGAGCAACTAACAAATAAAGTACTGGCTCAAAATCTGGATTTGTCTCATACTACATTAGAATCAAAATATCAGAGTCAATTAATCAAAACAGTCGCCGGATTACCTCCCTCAGTCATCTCAGTTAATTATGGAGAAATCAATAGTGCCTACAAGGATCATGCATTGACTATTTCCCAGGGATTTAATCATCCCACCTACTCCAGGTCGTATAAAAAGTTAATGAATGAACAATGGAAATCATCCACTATAAACCAGGAAAGTAAAAAAGCAGAATTAATAAAGTCCACATATGAAAATTTTTATAAACTCATTCATCTTGCTGAAAGAAATAAGATACTCATTGAATTGGATTCCATTTTAAATTCCGTAGAAAAGCAACAACAAAGCAGGCTCCAAGCCGGTGAAATAAATAAAATTCAATTGCTCACCGCTTCCAACCAACTTTTGCATCTCAGGCTACAAAGACTTGACCTGACCAGGGAATTGAATGCTGCAGAGATAAAGCTGCATGTACTTTTAAATGAGGAAATCCATATCAGTCCGGATTACCAATCTATAAAGATGACCCTTCCACCCTCTGATTACAATGCCAAAAATGTAGCCAATCACCCAGTACTGGCATTCAGTAAACAAAAACAAAATGAAGGATTAGCTAACATAAAACTGGATCAGGCTCAATTATTACCCGTTTTTAATAT
>CAYNIG010000367.1:0-4603 GCA_964396995.1 uncultured Saprospiraceae bacterium
AAACTGCCCGATTGGTTGCACACGATGCACTGATATACAATACCGAACAAACTGCATTCACCTATAGCTTGAATGGAGATATTTACTATCAATCAAACGGTATGTCCTACCCAATTGCAGTGACTTATACTATAGAGCCTGAGTCCAATCCTACTTTTATTTTTGATCAAACTGCGATAGCCTATTCAAGGGGAGATAATCTCTACGCCTGGATGATTGCAGATGGTAATACTATTCAGCTAACCCATTTTATCAAAACCTCAAAACCGAAACCCGCAGCAGGTGAAAATGTTCAGGAAAGTTGGCTCAGAAAAGATCAACTCAGGGAATTTGAAATACTAAGAGAAAGGAAGGCAAAAAAAGATATTACGGATTCCCTCTCTGCATTAAAGAAAAGGTTTTCTTTGTCTAATACTATAAAACCTATCTATACCGATGACAAAATACTCACCGGATTACAGCCCAGTCCTTCAGGGCAATTTATTACTTATAGATTAATCTCACCTTCGAGGTCAAAAGCTACGGTAGTTCCAAATTATGTAACGGAATCGGGATTCACTGAAAATATTCCCGCCCGTACTAAGGTAGGTGCTGCAGATGGGTCACAGACATTATTTATTCTGAATAAAGAAACAGATTCCCTGATCGAAGTAAAAATCAATAAATTAAATGGGATACGATCCATTCCGGAGTATTACAAAGAATACCCGACTGCATACTCTAAAATGCAAAAGGATTCAGCAATAAAACAAGTCTCTTTCAGTAACCTTATATATTCACCTTATGAGGATAAAGCTGTAGTAGATATCAGGTCAAACGATAATAAAGACAGGTGGATTTGTCTTGTAGATTTATCTACAGGTGAATTGGAAACTATTGATCATCAGCATGACGAAGCTTGGATAGGCGGACCCGGCATCGGCAGCCGCTTCGGTGGCGGCAACCAAGGCTGGATAAATGACCACCTATATTTTTTTCAAAGCGAAAAATCCGGATACTCTCATGTATATACGTATGATCTCCAAACTAAAAAGACCACATCGGTTACTGACGGCAATTATGAGATTCAGCGGGTGACTCTATCTAAAGACAAATCAAAATTTTATTTGACTACAAACCAATTACACCCGGGCGAACAACATTTCTATCACGTTCCGGTTCAAGGCGGTGAAGCCATAAAAATTACTATGATGACAGGGGCAAATATGGTCTCTCTTTCCCCTGATGAAAAACATATTGCCTACTTACATTCGTATTCCAATAGACCATGGGAATTATACTTGCAGGAAAATAAAGCCAATGCAATGGCTCTTCAAATTACTGATAAAGGCAGGTCTGCTGAATTCAAATCCTATGCATGGCGGGATCCGGAATTAATTACATTTAATGCCGGTGATGGCGCTAAAGTATATGCCCGATTGTATAAGCCTCTTAAAAAACCAAATAATAAAGCAGCAGTAATTTTTGTACACGGAGCTGGATATTTACAAAATGCCCATAAATGGTGGAGCAGCTATTTCCGGGAGTATATGTTTCACAATCTCTTAGTGGACCAGGGATACACTGTAATTGATATTGACTATAGAGGCAGTGCAGGCTATGGCCGCGATTGGCGCACAGGCATTTATAGATTTATGGGGGGCAAAGACCTTAGTGATCATATAGATGCGGCTAAGTATTTAGTCACCCATCACGGTGTAATGGCTAATAAAATAGGGATCTATGGAGGCTCTTACGGTGGCTTTATAACTTTGATGGGCCTTTTTACATCACCTGAAACCTTTGCAGCCGGAGCAGCACTGAGACCAGTTACAGATTGGGCTCAGTACAACCACCCGTACACTTCCAATATTCTTAATGAGCCTGCCACGGATAGTATAGCATACAAAAAATCATCTCCTTTTTATCATGCGGCCGGATTGAACAAACCCCTTCTTATCTGCCATGGCATGCTAGATGTAAATGTACATTATCAGGACGCAGTCAAACTCAGTCAGCGATTGATCGAATTAAAAAAAGAAAACTGGGAATTAGCCTCTTATCCCATGGAAGACCATGGTTTTGTGGAACCCGGCAGCTGGACAGATGAATATAAACGTATCCTTAAATTATTTAATACTTGGCTTAAATAAGGTAAAGATGGAAACAGAAGGCAAAAACAATGAACTGGATGCATTCAACGTATTGATTATAGTGCTTTCAATCTATGTATTGGGTTCACTGGTAGTAGATACATTTATGAAAGTTCCACCGGAAGTATCTAAAATATTGAATTGGGTCGACAATGGTATTTGTTTTGTATTTCTGTATGATTTTTCACGAAGATTTATACTGGCTGAAAATAAACTGAAGTTTATGCAATGGGGATGGATAGATCTTATTTCCAGTATTCCGTTTCTTGATTATTTCAGGGCCGGAAGGTTATTTAGATTGATCCGGTTATTCAGAGTAATCAGAGCATTTAAATCCACTCACCAGCTTATGTATCACGTGTTCAAAAACAGACGACAAGGGGCTTTAAACACGGCTCTGATGATTGCAATAATGGTTTTGATCTTTGGGTCTATCGCAATACTACAGGCTGAGACAGACCCCAATAGCAATATAAAAAATGCTGAAGATGCACTCTGGTGGGTTATTGTAACTATGGCAACCGTAGGGTATGGCGATAAATTTCCGATCACCACAGAAGGAAGGTTTATCGGCGCTATAGTAATGATTGTGGGAATAGGTCTATTTGGTACTTTCAGTGGCTTCATAGCCTCATGGATATCCGGAAATAATGTCAATAATACACCGGCTGAAGAAAATCAAAAATAACAAGATGGTAAATGATAATATAAAGATCATTGAACAGAAAATACTCTCAGAAAAATGGTATGTTCTGTATAATATAGTATTTGACCAAAAAAATAAAGACGGGGTGTGGCAAAGAGTCGAGCGGGAGGCTTACGATCGTGGTAATGGCGCAGCCATTTTACTTTATAATAAAAAAAAAAGAACGGTCATACTCACCAGTCAATTTAGAATGCCCACATACCTAAATGGCAATCCTACAGGTATGCTCACTGAAGTTTGTGCCGGACTATTGGATGATTTAAATCCGGAAGAATGCATTAAAAAAGAAACTGAAGAAGAAACAGGTTATATAGTTCATCATGTTCAAAAAGTATTCCAGGCCTATATGTCTCCCGGGTCAGTTACCGAAATACTACATTTTTTTATAGCAGAATACCATGAAAATATGAAAGCTAATGAAGGAGGAGGGGTGGCTGATGATCATGAAAATATAGAGGTATTGGAGTGGTCCTTTGATCATGCCTTGGAGATGATAAAAACGGGTGCCATTACCGACGCCAAAACCATTTTATTATTGTATTATGTAAAAATCCACAACATTTTGTGATTTTAGTTGTTTTGGAGAGGATTTCATTTTCATTATTATCTTTCGGAAACTGATGATTAAATATATTTTACTCCTTATCATTACTTTTGCCATTATGAATTTTTTCTTGAATTTTATTTCTCTTTCAGCCATTCTGGGTTTTTTAACAAGTCCGTTTGTTAAAAATATTTCCCTATCCAAGCCGGATCAATCCAGCCCCGGCACTCAGACATTATATGATTTCAAACTAAAGTCTCTTGTAGATGAAACCGTGATCGATTTAAGTAAATATAAAGGAAAAAAAGTGGTACTCCTCAACGTTGCATCTGAATGCGGCTATACTCCACAATATGCCGACTGGCAAAAATTTCATGAATTGCATGGAGAAAAAGTAATTGTGCTGGGATTTCCATCAAATGATTTTGGCGCACAGGAACCTGGGGATAATAAGCAGATTGCCTCTTTTTGCCAAAAGAACTATGGAGTGACCTTTCAGCTTTTTGATAAAATAGTTGTTAAAGGGGAAAATAAACATCCTCTGTACAAGTGGTTATCAACTAAAGGCTTAAATGGTTGGAATGAAAAAGAGCCATCCTGGAATTTTTGCAAGTATGTAGTTAACGAAAAAGGAGAGTTAACGAATTTTTTTGGCTCAAAAGTATTACCTACTGATGAAGCTTTTTTAGCTGCAATAAATTAAAAGAGAAGGGGTTTAGTCAGGCTATCTATCAAGACAAATTGGATTTAACCAATTCTGAATCTTTCCATAATTTCTGAGGCGCCTTTGGTTTGTGGACAATATCTCTGAAGTCAAATTCATTATTTAATTCTAATATGTCTTCTTTAATGCCGTACCTGGAATCTGCATTAGCCTCTACGTTTTCCGCTATTCTATTTCCCAGCAATTTAATAGCTTTGAAAATAACTGAAGCTATCATGATCATGATGGGTATACGAGCCCAAAAATGATGTGGTGAAACAGCTTTATTTATAATTACCAGCAGAAAACAAGTACCAATTACATTAAATATTGATTTTACCAGGTCTGCTTTCTTACTTCGGCTGTGTTTATGGTAATGATATTTCATCCGTTGCTTTTTTAAAATTTCTTCATTCAAATTTCAAGTATAAATAGGCAACTCTGAGGCCTTTTCCCTAAAAGAAGAGAATTTGTCGACGAAATCATCGAAATGTATTCATTAAGACCAGGAATCACTC
>CAYNIG010000368.1:0-4480 GCA_964396995.1 uncultured Saprospiraceae bacterium
ATCTGGTAAGATGCCTATACGATGAAATCCATATAAATCCTCTTGAATCCTGGATTGCATCAAAAATCTGACTGCTTGGAAGGCCATCTTTGATTGAATAATAATTCGATTTAAAATTTATAGACTGACTAACGCATGTAGATACACAGTACAATTTAAGGACTATTAATAAGTACTTTAGAATATTATTACGGGGCAAGGTTTTTAGTGTTTAGATACCTAAATTTCACCTAAAAATGTGATTTTAAAGTAATTAAATAAAAATCTCAAGGAATTTGTAAGCTTTTCATTCTATATTTAGGTAAATTAAAGTGCTATGCAATCAGAAGGTATCAGTGTCTTTATTGTCGATGACGAGGCCAGTGCCAGATCAAACCTGATGCATTTGCTCAAAAATCAGTGTAAAAACGCTCTTATTTCAGGTAGCGCTGAAAGCCTTCAAGAAGCAAAAGTATTGATGGAGCGGATAAGACCCGACATACTGTTTCTGGACATTCAACTACAAGATGGTACGGGTTTCGAATTATTAGATCAATTGAAGGATATTCATTTTAACGTAGTATTTACCACAGCTTATGATGAATTTGCTGTAAAAGCATTCCGGTATAATGCCATCGATTATTTACTCAAGCCCATACATGCCGATGAATTAATTTTTGCATTTAATAAAGCCAGTCAATTGATTGACCGGGCCGAGGTGAAAAATAAGATCGATAATCTGATCAGATCAGCTTCCGGCAATAAGTTTGACCGGTTGGCTTTGCCCACTTCTGACGGCCTGGTTTTTACAGAGGTAAATGAAATTATCTGGCTTGAAAGTTTCGGTAATTATAGTTTTGTATTTCTTACCGATGGTCAACGAATCATTTCTTCCCTGAATTTAAAACTATTTGAAGAGATGTTGCCAGCTAAACTTTTCTTCAGAATACACCAGTCCTACATAATCAATACCAGTCACCTGAAAAAAATCGGAAAAGAACAAGGAGATTATGTTGAGATGATTGATGCGACTAAGGTGCCCATAGCCAGAAGGAGAAAAGAGGAATTCCTGAACAAGATCAGAGGCCTGCAATAAATAGAATTTTAATGTACGATACTACCGCTTGATAAACTTGGCAACAAATAGATTATTACCATCATTAACTTTTAGATAATACACCCCTTGAGATAAGTAATGTATGTGGATTAGGCTTGGATTACCTTTGGATATTTTACCAGAGGAAATTGATTGACCTTGAATATTCAACACACAGAAAGTATAAACCTGATTGGTTGGCAACTCAACATATAACAAATCACTAGTTACGGTGGGAAACACTTTTAATGGCCTGATATTCAAATTGGATTGAAACGAAGTGGAGAGTTCATCAAACCTGGTACCTGAATTGAGCACCTCCTTTGTATTTTCATTTTGCAAATAGGCTAAAACGTAAATCTCATCTGATTTCCACGATGCTTCATCTTGAAATGAAAAATCAAAATTTTGATCCACTGTGTTTGCTATTGTAATCGGCTGACCTGTAGCCGGAGTCAAAAATTTTCTGAACACATTGTAGTGATCAAGCTCTCCATTGGAAGCGGTAAATCGAAGATTTTTCTCTACTATCATGGCATATAATTTCAACGAACCATTGATTACACTGGCAGACTTTATTTTGATTTTTACATTCCTTGATCCTCCATTTTTGGTTTCGGTGACTATTACAGATACCGGGCTTGTCTTGGTTATCTCGGCTTTAAGGCTGCTTTCTGTAAGAAGGGGATTGCCCCCGATTACAGCACCTCCGTTTACTACTATTGATGGAGACCCCTGAATATTATAGTGATTGGCTCTGGCCTGATTTTCAGTTTTATTGTATTGATACAGCGGGCAACCGGAATAAGGGTAGGGTGGATGGAAGGAAACATGATGCACATTTTTGGGATATTTCTGGATCAAAGTATGAAGACCTGGGTTTCTGCTGGCGCATATGGGGCACCAGGTGTTCGTAAAATGTTCTATTAAGACATATTTGGGGTTAGTTTGCCCCAATATAGGAATTGATAGAACTGAGAGTAATAGGTTAAAAATCAACTTTTTCATTCTTGTTCGATTCTAGACTGCAAATGTATAAACGATTCTTAAAATTCTTTTAGTAGAGTTTTTATGTATTTAACTCAAATAGTTGGGCTTATTTCCATTTTTCAGGAGTACTTGAAGGTGGAAAATCCGGGCTGGCAGATTAAGGATTAACTGGCGTATTGATTCCATTCTTGCCTGAAACGTATTCGGATCTGAGTGGAGATGGAAACCAATTAAAATCGAAAATTGGATTGATAGTACAGCACATTTGAGTTTCAAGAATTTGATATACTATTCCCGATTAATTGTTAAAAATCATGTTTGAATTACTAAATTTGCAGTTCTAATATACCAACAAGAATAAAATACATGAGTATTCCGGATTTCACCTCAGGAGATGTATGGATTAGTTTGATCACCCTTACTTTCCTTGAGATCGTATTGGGCATAGACAATATCATTTTTATCACCATTATTTCTTCCAGGCTAAAAAAGGAAGACCAAAGTAAAGCACGAAACTGGGGACTTTTGATTGCTATGATTTTCAGGGTGCTTTTGTTATTCGGAATTTCAGCCTTTATGGCTATGCAAGAGGCCTTGTTTTCATTTGATTGGGGTTTTGCTAAAGGTGGATTTTCGGTTCAAAGCATCATTCTGATTTTAGGTGGACTGTTTTTATTATACAAAGCATCCTCTGAAATATTTGAAAAATTGGAAGGAATCGATCATCCCAATATTGGAAATGAAAATAAAAAAGTATTCCAATCGTTGGGCAATGCGGTATGGCAGATTTCAATAATCAACCTTGTCTTTTCATTTGACTCTATACTTACCGCCGTGGGATTGACCAAAGATGTAGCCATCATGATTGTAGCCGTAGTCATATCCATTTTAATCATGATGTGGTTTTCAGGACCTGTTGGCAATTTCGTCAATCAGCATCCAAGTATTCAAATGTTGGGCCTATCTTTCCTGATTTTGATCGGGTTTATGCTCATTGCAGAAGGAGCTCATCAGGGTGATGTGGTAATATTCAATGCCGAAATCGGTACTATTCCAAGAGGTTACTTATATTTTGCCATCGCTTTTTCACTATTTGTGGAGTTTCTCAACATTCGAATGAGAAAACGAAGAGCACCTATTCAATTACACGGTGCTGGCTCGGAAGCTGTAAAGGAAGGTTTGATGCATAAAGTAGCAGAAAAAATCTAACCTCTCTATGAAAGCCTTTTCAGCCGGTTGCTTATTCCTGGTATATCTATTCATAGCTTGTAATCCCAAAAAGGATTTGCTGTATTTCGAAGGTAAGACTATGGGAACCAGCTATCATGTGCGGATATACCATCCAGGCGCAGATGTGGAAACGGAGCAAAATTTGAAACAGGCAGTAGATTCTTTATTGTATTGGATCAACCTTGGGATTTCTACATATGAAAATAATTCACTAATCAGTTTTTTTAATAAAACGCAAAAGCACCAGATCGTATTTCCATCAGATGACACAACCAGAGGGGCACTAAAACATTTTTTTAGAAATCTGGAAGTGGGTAAAAAAACATATGAAGCCAGTCATGGATATTTTGACCCCACCGTGATGAAATTGGTGAATTATTGGGGATTTGGATATTCCGGACGAACTAAAATTGAGATACCCGATACCGCTAAAATAAAGGCCATACTTGTCAGCACAGGTATGAGTAAAATCAACTATTCCTATATAAGCGATAAAGAATACATGCTTTTTAAATCTGATTCATTGATGGAGCTGGATTTTGGTGGTATTGGGCAAGGTTATGGTGCCGATGAAATTGCTTCTTTTCTGAAACTAAAAGGATACGAAAAATTCCTGGTAGAACTGGGAGGTGAATTGGTAGCTAAAGGAATCAAACCCGATGGCTCCTTATGGTCAGTAGGGTTAAATACTCCACTTGAAAACGCAGGTACTCAGGATCTTTTTTCCAAAGTAAAGATTACTGATAAAGCGTTGACGACTTCAGGTAATTACCGGAATTTCTATAAATCAGGGAATCAAACCTTTTCACATACGATGAATCCCATGACTGGATTTCCGGAAAGATCCAATCTTTTAAGTGTGAGTCTGATTGGTAATAATTGTACCGATATAGACGCTATGGCCACGGCCTGTATGGCCATAGGAATAGATTCGTGCAAGGCTATTTCGATCAGGAATAATATGGAAGCCTATTTTGTTTACCGGGATGGCGATAGTTTGCGCACGGATATGACGGCCGGTTTCTTACCTTATCTTTTTAAAGATTAATAAATGGAATTTGACTTTCTCAAAAATGATTTGATCTTTTTGGATCTGGAGGCCACAGGAGCCAATTTTCTCAGAGACAGGATAGTTCAATTAGCAATGATAAAATATTCCCCCAACGGTATGAGAACCGAATGGAA
>CAYNIG010000369.1:0-4462 GCA_964396995.1 uncultured Saprospiraceae bacterium
TACTTACCGTGCTTCTTAAAAAATTAAAAAATTAAATCAACTAATATGAAAAATAAATATTTTTTACTGGGTATCTTCTCCTGCTTGGTATATTTTCAAGCATGCAAGCCGAGGGGCATGCAACAAGCTGTGACCTCAGATGCAGCTTCGAAAGTATATGTAGCACCGGGTACACATGATGAGTTTTACAATTTTGTCTCTGGCGGGTTCAGTGGCCAGATGTCAGTATATGGATTACCATCCGGAAGACTCTTTAGGGTAATACCGGTTTTTTCGGTAGATCCTGAAAAAGGCTATGGCTATAGTGAAGAGTCTAAACCAATGTTAAACACTTCACATGGATTCGTTCCTTGGGATGACCTGCACCACCCTGCCCTATCCGTCACAAATGGCATACATGATGGAAGATGGGCTTTTGGTAATGCTAATAATACTCCCAGGATTGGTCGCATTGATTTAAAAACATTTCGTACAGCAGAAATCATAGAAATCCCCAATAGTGGAGGAAATCATTCATCCCCTTTCATTTCAGAAAACAGTGAATATGTAGTGGCCGGTACCCGATTTAGTGTACCTATGGATAATACGAATGGCGATGTTCCTATAAATACTTATAAAAAGAATTTCAGAGGGACCATCAGCTTTATAAGTGTAGATCCGGTAAATGGGCATATGAAGATTGCTTTCCAATTGCTCTTGCCGGGTGTAAATTTTGATTTGGCCAGGGCTGGTAAGGGCAAATCACATGGCTGGTTTTTCTTTAGCTGTTATAATTCAGAACGTGCCAATACTTTGCTGGAAGTGAACTCATCGCAAAAAGACAAGGATTTTATACTTTGTGTAAATTGGAAAAAAGCAGAAGAATATTTAAAGGCAGGGAAAGGGAAAAAACAAAGTGTAAAATATGCACATAATTTATGGGACGAACAAAAGCACATGGCAACCAGTACTATAGAAAATGAAGTGACCGTACTGGATCCTAAAGAACTCGAAGGCCTCGTTTATTTTATGCCTTGTCCCAAATCACCACATGGTTGTGATACGGATCCGTCTGGAGAATATATAGTAGGGAGTGGAAAATTGGCTGCAATCGTACCTGTATTCTCTTTTACCAAAATTCAACAGGCCATTGCCAATAAGACTTTTGATACTGACTATGAAGGAATTCCTGTACTTAAATATGAATCCGTTTTGCATGGTGAGGTATTAAAACCCGGCTTAGGTCCATTGCACACCGAGTTTGACGACAAGGGCAATGCATACACTTCCTTTTTTGTGTCTTCTGAAATAGTAAAATGGAATGTACAAAGTTTACAAGTACTGGATCGGGTGGCTACTTATTATTCTATTGGTCACTTATGTGTTCCAGGTGGTCCAACAAAAAAACCATGGGGAAAATATGTGATTGCCTATAATAAAATTACTAAAGACAGATATTTGCCTACCGGACCTGAGTTGGCACAGAGTGCTCAATTATATGATATCAGTGGCGATAAAATGAAACTACTTTTAGACTTTCCGACTATTGGCGAACCCCACTATGCGGAAGCCATTCCTGCAAGTCTCATTGAAAAAAACTCAACCAAGATTTACAAAATTGAAGAAAACAAAAACCCGTGGGCAGCCATAGGAGATGATAATGCAAAAGTAGAACGGAAAGGAAATGAAGTGCATGTGTATATGACCTCCATCCGGTCACACTTTACCCCGGACAATATAGAAGGAGTAAAACTTGGAGATATTGTTTATTTCCATGTCACCAATCTGGAACAGGATTGGGATGTGCCACATGGGTTTGCTGTAAAAGGAGCTAACAATGCAGAATTGTTAATCATGCCGGGAGAAACACAAACGCTAATGTGGAAACCAGACCGAATCGGAGTATTTCCTATGTATTGTACAGACTTTTGCAGTGCACTGCACCAGGAGATGCAAGGATATATTCGTATCAGTCCGGCCAATTCAACCGTACCGATTAGTTTTAGTACAGGTACTAATATACCTGAAGACCCGAAATAATGTAAAATAAGAATGCTACCATTTAATTAATCATATTAAATATCGAAAAATTATGAAATCAATTTTAGTATTAATACTCTTTGGTGTAATCATTTGCTGTAAGGAACCGACTGCTGACTCTGCCCCCAGTACGGCTACTTCTCCAACCCCGATCGTAGGTGGTCAGTCTTCTGTGCAGGACA
This sequence comes from uncultured Saprospiraceae bacterium, assembly GCA_964396995.1. Classification (GTDB taxonomy): domain Bacteria; phylum Bacteroidota; class Bacteroidia; order Chitinophagales; family Saprospiraceae; genus JADJLQ01. The sequence goes on from CAYNIG010000369.1 coordinate 2,202, forward strand.
ATGAATCTATGAAAGATGTGGTTAAAGTTGCAGTTGGCTCACCAGACCACAAGACCTTAGTTACTGCCGTTACCAAAGCTGAACTGGTAGATGTATTGTCTAATGCTGGACCATTTACCGTATTCGCTCCGACTGATGCTGCCTTTGCCAAATTGCCTGCAGGTACAGTAGAAAATTTAATAAAGCCTGAACAAAAATCAGCCTTACAAAATATTCTGCAATATCATGTAATGACCTCAGCTTTAAAAGCATCCTTTTTTAAAGACGGAATGACAATGGGTATGGTCAATGGTGATAATATTACCTTTCAGGTTAAAGATGGCAAAGTGATGATAAACAATACTGCCACCATCATAGCATCAGTACCTGCATCAAATGGCATAGTCCACGTGATTGATGCGGTATTATTACCACCATCTAAATAATTTGAGATAAGTAAAGTTTAATAAAAAATCTTTATATGAATAGTTCACATCGACTTTCCAATAGCTCAAGGATACTGATGGCTCTTGCCTCAATCTTAATAGTGGGCTTATTCTTCTTACCAGCCTGGAGAATTGATCTATTTGCTCCACAATATCCGGAAGGTCTGATGATGAACATCTGGATTAATCGTATTTCCGGTGATGTTGAAATCATTAATGGTCTTAATCATTATATAGGTATGAAACCTTTTACCAGCGAATCCTTTCCTGAGTTTAAGTATCTGTATCTTATAGTAATTTTTTTCATGTTGTTTGGATTAATGGTTTCCATCACCGGAAAATCCAGTTTACTAAAATATTTTCTTTTTATTTCAGTTGTAGGCGGATGTCTTGCAATGTATGATTTTTATAATTGGGGTTATGAATTTGGCCATGATCTGGATCCCAGAGCAGCTATTCAGGTGCCTGGTCTAAGTTACCAGCCTCCCGTGTTTGGCCATAAAAGATTATTAAATTTTGATGCCTATTCGTTTCCTGATTGGGGAGGCTGGTTGGTAATAGCAGCGGTGGGGATTGCTTTTTGCATTTATTTTTACGAATTTTACAAAGTAAAGAAATCTAAAGTTATAAAGGCAGGCATGGCAGCCTTCGTATTCACGAATTTATTATCATGCAGTACATCACCTGAGCCTATAATCGCAGGAAAGGATAAATGTGGCCGTTGTAAGATGGGAATAATGGAAGTAAAATATGCTGCTGAAATTATCACCGCAAAAGGTAAAATTGTCAAATTCGATGATATTATTTGCATGAAAAATTATATCCGAACAAATAAAGACCAACTAAATTCAAAGAGCAGCTATTTAGTATCTGATTACACCCAACCCTCCAACTTGATTTTAGTCGAGAATGCCGATTTTTACCAGTCTAAAAATTTTCAGACTCCAATGGGAGGGCAAATCATTGCAGTACCCAAGAATGCACCTCTGCCTGCATTCATTTCTCCAGAGCCAGTCAAAAAGATTTCATGGTCCCAAATTTCAGAATAAAATGGTTGATACTATTAATTGTCGCTGGCTGGTCTCCTCTATTGGTGGCCCGCACAGTTCACATACGCTCAAGCACAGATAGTATTCAAATAAAAAAAATAATTTCGGCAGCGAGCCACGCCGATACTATATTCTTTAATCCAGGTCACTATTATATACACGACCTTTTAATTGATAAGCCATTGACCATTATGGGTGATGGCAGAGTAATATTGGATGGAGAAGGAAAATACGAAATCATGATAATCAGTGCCGTAAAAGTTTCAGTTCAAAATTTAGAATTTATTAATTCAGGGTATTCTTCACTTAATGATTATGCTTCATTAAAATTAATAAATGCTTCTGAAATAACTATAATTAACAATCGAATCATAAATTCTTTTTTTGCAATCCACATGTCAAATTGTACTCAGGTTACTGTATTAAATAATGTAATTGAAGGCAATGCCAATAGTGAACAACTGAATGGGAATGCCATTCATGCGTGGAAATGCAATAATCTCAGAATTGAAAAGAACACTTTGAGCAAACACCGGGATGGAATATATCTCGAATTTGTGACTCATTCAATAGTCAAAGAAAATCATAGCAGCTTACACATGAGATACGGTTTACACTTTATGTTTTCCAATGATGATACCTATGAGCAGAACCTATTTAAAAACAACGGGGCAGGTGTAGCAGTCATGTACAGCAAAAAGGTTAAAATGATAAAAAATACATTTCTTGAAAATGTGGGCTCGTCATCCTATGGTCTTCTACTAAAAGATATTACCGACAGCGAAAT
>CAYNIG010000370.1:0-4432 GCA_964396995.1 uncultured Saprospiraceae bacterium
AGGGCCGAAAAGACAAATTTGTTTTGAGTATCATCTATATTCTCCAGACTGCTTTTAGGAAACTGCATGGATGAACTGGTAACAATCACCAATTGGCACCGCAAATTGGTTTCCTCTTCGAACCTTTTGGAGTATAACCTGTCTGTACGGGCATATACCTTCCAATCTATGCTCTTGGTACTCTCCCCTTGATTATAAATACGATGCTCAGCAAATTCCACAGAAAAGCCATGAAACGGAGATTGATGTAAACCCACTATAAATCCCTCTACCACCTGATTGGCAAGAAATTCCAGCCTGCTTATTTCACGTATGCCTGTTTCTTCTACTGACCTCATTCAGAGCCAAGATATAAGAAATATTTGATTGAGTACTTTAAAAAAGTCTTAAGACATCAATGCTTCGAGCTTGTCAGTAAGTACTTTTTTAGAGGTAGCACCTACATGTCGGTCTACAAGGACACCATTTTTAAAAAATAGAAGAGTAGGAATATTACGAACACCATATTCCATAGTTATATTGGCATTGTCATCGACATTTACCTTGCCAATAGTGGCTTTATCTTTGTATTCTGACGAAAGGTCTTCGATTATTGGGCCTATCATCCGGCAAGGCCCACACCATTCAGCCCAAAAATCCAAAAGGGCTACACCATTTTTGTCCAAAATTTCTTCTTTAAAATTACTGTCTGTAATCGATTGTGCCATGATTGTTTGTTTTAGATTGGTATAAATAACAGTTAAACTTGCAGTAAAGTTTAACCGCAGCAAAGGTCAACATTTTTTTTAATATGAAATTAGGACTTGGTTATAAAAAAGTTATTGTTTTGGCTTCATTGATTAGCCTTTTACTCTTGTTTTTATTACCCAAGAATCTGAGTGAAAGCCTTTACGGAAAAGGCATTTATGTACTGGTCAGGATCCTATTTAACCTGGTTTCTTTTATTCCATTTCCTATAATTTACATTTGGATAGCTCTTTGTATTTATTTGATTTGGAGGCTTTTCGCAAAATCAGGTTCAATAAAAATTATAGGTATTTCCATACTGAAAGGTCTATATTGGGGTATTGCTTTATTTTATTTTATGTGGGGATTCAATTATTCCAGACCATCTTTTGGGGCAAAGTTTCCGCTGGAACAGGCTTCTATGGATAGTATTTCGTGGGCGAATGAAATATTTTTTGCAAAAAATCAATTGGAAGCTTCCCGGCCTAAGCAATTGAAAGAGTATAAGTTGGCGGATATAGAAAAATTGGTAAGAAATAATGTAAAGGCCGTAACAGCAGATTTTGGTTACGTAGTACCGGGAAGAATAAGAGTCAAGCCACTCTGGCCAAAGGGCACGTTACTCAGGATCAAAACAGCCGGCTTTTACCTTCCGCATGCAGGCGAGGCTTATATTGATCCGGGCTTGCATCCTATTCAGCAAGCATACACCTTAGCTCACGAAATGTGTCATGGCTATGGGGTCACGGATGAAGGTGCCTGCAATTTTTTGGCTTATTTAGCCCTGTATAATAGTATGGATAGTACGATTCGATACAGTGCACACATGGCATACTATAGGTACGTGGCCGGTGAATACCGATTCAGATTTCCCAGATCTTATAAAACGATTCGCGATTCATTGCCCTTAACTATTCAAAATGACTTGGATGAGATCAATGCCAATTTGTCAAAATATCCTGATTTTTTCCCGAAATGGAGAGACAAAATTTATGAAAATTACCTTCAAATGCAAGGTATTAAAGAAGGTATGGCAAGTTATGATAATGTAATTGGATATGTAAGGCAATATCGAAATGCTGGTAGAATAAAGTGAAATAGTGATTCTTATAGGGTGGTTAATTTGCTGGTGGCTTTTGTCATATTGAGTCACCAAGAAGATCAGTTGAACATTCCGGGCGTAATTAAAAATACTGTTTTAATAACTTAGCCTTTAATATCTTTGTTTCATATGCCTTTTAGCCGTAAATCAATGAATGAGCTTAACAGACCAGATGCTTCGTCTATTGATGAAAAGGATAAAATTCCTGTAACTGTAATACTGGAAAATATAAGATCCGGATTAAATATAGGATCGGTATTTAGAACTTCTGATGCTTTTCATGTAGAAAAAATAATACTTACTGGATATAGTGTGGTGCCCCCTCACAGAGAAATATTGAAAACAGCCCTGGATGCTACGCATTCTGTTAAATGGGAATACCAGGAGTCTGCAGTGGACGCAATTGATTCACTAAAATCAAAAGGTTATCAAATCGGAGTGGTGGAGCAGGTACATGGATCTGTTTTATTGCATGATTTTAATCCTGCAGCTTATATTCCCTTGGTATTGGTATTCGGAAATGAAGTGAATGGAGTAAGTGACGATGCAATTGGCCTGGCTGATTTTGCAGTAGAGGTGCCACAGCAAGGGATCAAACATTCATTAAATATCAGTGTTTGCGCGGGAGTGGTGCTCTGGCATGTGTATCAATCTATAATTTTTAAAAAGGAATAATGGATAAATTTATTTTTACTCTCTTCATTTTTATTGGGGTCGCTTTTAGCGTACAAGCCCAAAAGGGGAACCACATTCTGCTCTATACCAGGAATGGAGTAGGCTACGTGCATGATAATATTCCTAATGCTATAAAATGCATGGATTCGCTTTCCAATCTTCTGAAAATAAAGATTACCAAGTCAGTGGATCCTGAGATATTTAATGATGATTTCCTGGGCAAAACTGATCTTATCGTATTTGCCAGCACCAATAATGATGTTTTTGATACGGATGAGCAGCGGTTGGCGTTCAGACATTATATTGAGGCAGGGGGTAAATTTTTTGGTATTCATTCTGCGGTGGGAACAGAGCGGAAATGGACCTGGTTTAAGCAAATGATGGGTGGCCTGTTTGCCTGGCATCCTCGTTTTCAATCCTTTGATGTGGTGAAATTAGAGGCAAATCATCCTGCATTAAAAAGCATGCCTGGGCGGTGGACCCGGAAAGATGAATGTTATTTTTTGAAAGAACTTTTTCCGGGCTCACATGTTATTACAGCTGTGGATTTACATAGTCTGCATGTAGATTCATTGGATATGAAAAAAGTAGAGCTGAACAAAGGTACTTTTGACAGGTATTACCCTATTTCATGGGAAAATAATTTTGATGGCGGCCATATCCTGATGACCACTCTGGGCCACGATAAATATGATTATATGCAACCTACGTTTACAACCTATTTAAAAGATAATATTCAGTATATGCTTTCCCTCAAAAAAAGCAAAAACTATAAATCTGTACATTCAAAATCCATTCACGATTTACCTTTAAACCTTAAGTAATGAAAAAGCAAGTATTCACTCTGGCTGTTTATTTATTGGCGGGCATGCTTTATAGTCAGTGTCCAACACTCGTTTGGTCAGATGAATTCAACAGTAATGGTCTGGACCTTACCAAGTGGTCTTACCAGGTTGGCGATGGATGTGATATTAATTTATGCCAATGGGGAAACAATGAATTGCAATGGTATACCAGCAACCAGCAGAATGTAGAGGTATCTGATGGGACCCTTAAGATCAAAGCACTCAGACAAACATTAAATAACAGAAATTATACCTCTGGCAGAATAAGGAGTATAAACAAAGGAGATTTTAAATATGGTCGAATTGAGGCCCGCATGAAATTACCCATAGGGCAAGGGATATGGCCGGCATTTTGGATGTTGCCTACCGATAATGTGTATGGTGGTTGGCCCAAAAGTGGTGAACTGGATATAATGGAATACCTCGGTCATGAACCCAATAAAGTGCATGCCACACTGCATTTTGGAAATCCGTGGCCCAATAATTCGTCTACTACTAAATCTTATTCCAAGCCGGTATCAAAACTAAGCGATGGATTTCATGAGATAGTGCTCGAATGGAAAGAAAATGAAATAAAGTGGTTTATAGATGGTTACCTATATTCAACCAAAACTAATTTCGATCTCAATGGACATACATGGCCGTTTGACCAAAAATTTCATTTATTGTTAAACCTTGCCGTAGGAGGCAATTGGCCGGGTAATCCCAATTCTTCAACCCTTTTTCCTCAGACTTTTGAAATCGATTATGTGAGAGTATATGATATGGTGGGTGGCCCTCACCTGACAGGCAATACTCAGGTGCTTGCTGGAACAAAAAATGCAGAATACACCATTCAAAATTTGCCTATAGGGGCTGCTACTTCATGGACTGTTACCGAAGGCATGACGATCAAATCAGGCCAAGGCACTAATAAGTTGGTCATTGATTTTGGATCGAAGTCTGGTCAGATTAAAGCTAATGTAAAATCGAATTGCCGGGAATACAATTTGGAACTGGAAGTATTGGTCCAGCAAGGGCTATCTTCTGATATTGTATTGGAAAATTTTGACGATCAGCCAAGAATTAAGATGACCTCTTCGAC
>CAYNIG010000371.1:0-1973 GCA_964396995.1 uncultured Saprospiraceae bacterium
AGAGCCGCTTCCCCAATTCAAAGGTCTTAATATTCCAGGAAGTGCAGAGGCCAGCAATTATACCTGGGTAGACCAGTTCAACACCTCGGGACTTGGAGAAAATACCCCCATTAACACGGGTAATGAAGCTGAAGCTCTTTTAGCCTTAAAGGATGGAAAGTGGGTGATTCTGCGTGTACCTTACCCATTGGGATTTTATACCAAATGGCTGGATGGGCGGATTGACGATCCTGATGCTGGATGGAAAGGCCGGGGATTATGGGCCACCATCAGCACAAGAGCACCTTTTCACATGGAAGGTGGAAAAGGCACACCGAGTAAAGTATTCAAGTTCCAGATACGACCGGATCCGTTAGCGAGATAGAATATACGCAGATGATGTTGTGTGCAATAAATCGCAAACCGCAAATGCATTCTTCAAACGGCTAGCTGAAGGGGATGCTTATAAACAGCAAAGCTATAAATTTAAAGCATTAATGAAACTGGCTAAATAGTATGAAAAGTCCCATTTTCTTCATTCTCTTTAGTGTCATTTTTGAAAATTCATTACCTTCCATTTCCTAAAATTTTAAATTGTGAAAGGCTATGTAGCAAGTTTATGGAGTGGTACTTTCACCGTAGGTGTTGCTTAGACATTGTATTGGCAAAAAGTGGCGGTTCAGTACCTATATGACAAATTTGAGGGTAAAAAAAAAGTAGTGCATCTAATAAAAATTTATGGTGAAATCGCCACCTTAGCCAAGCCCGAAACCATGGAGCGCCATGCACAAATGAAAATTTAGAATTGAATAAAATAAAAGCTAAATAAAATTTAAAATGAACAAAAAATTCTTTATTGCTGGAATTCTTGGGGCAATAGCTTATTTGATACAAGGTATTGCTTTTGGTTTTTTATTACTAAATAAAGCTTATGCAAGATTCACAAACCCTGGTTTATCCAAAGGTTTGGATGTGGACCTTCGTTTAATTGTGATATCGAGTTTACTGATTAGCTTTTTGTTTGTTTACGTTTTTTCTAACTGGAGAGAAAACATCAATAGAAAGAACGGGTCTATCGCAGGGGCGGTCATTTTTATTCTGGCAGGTGGTGCTTTTGATATTGCCACATACGCTTCAACCAATTTATATAACAGTCCACTTATTGTATTTTATAGTGCAGCTGGAAGTGTAATTGGCGGAGCAATTGTTGGGGGGGTAATAGGTTGGTGGTTAGACAGGAATAAGGCGTCTAATAATATTAATAAATAACAAGCTACGCACAAATGGCAAATCCAGGAGACAAAATCACAAATGCCAGGACAGGACAAACCATGCATTTTATTCAGACATTTTCATCTTCAAATGGTAATCTTTTAGAAATTGAATGTGTCAGTCCACCCACAGGTGTAAAAGAACCAGAACATGTTCATCCTTTGCAAGAAAATAATTTTAAAATAATTTCAGGATCGTGTAAATTCTCTGTCAATGGAATTGAACAATTAGTAGAGGCTGGTGAGTCAATCAGTATTCCTGCAATGTCACCTCATTTTTTTTATAATGCAGGGGACAGTGACTGTTATTATATTCAAGAGTTTAAACCTGCTTTGCACATTGAAGAATTTTTTGAGACTTTTTTTGCATTATCAAGGGATGCCAAGTTGAATAAGAATGGAATACCTAATTTATTTCATGGTTCATTGATTATGCTAAAACATCAAAATGAAATTCGTATAACTAAGCCGCCATGGTTTATTCAAATAGTGGCTTATTTATTACTGGCACCATTTGGTTGGTTAATGGGTTACCGTTCAATATATAAATCTGCCAAATGATTTATTAATGTAAAGATGATTGCTGAACGAACGCACAACATTTAAAACGAAAATACAGCCAAGCCAATGCTTAAGCCCATCTTGATTTTCTCTTAGTTTTTTCCCTGTCCCGTAGATTGAAATTTAACTTGATTATGCGACACCTGGGTACCGTAGGATAAT
>CAYNIG010000371.1:2073-4406 GCA_964396995.1 uncultured Saprospiraceae bacterium
TCCCGTAGATTGAAATTTAACTTGATTATGCGACACCTGGGTACCGTAGGATAATTAATAGGAGGTTTACTCCATTCTCATTATTAGTAGTGTCCAATTCTCTGAATGGTGCAGTATCAATGTGCAGTACTAAAAAAGTCCATTCTTGTCTATGAATACAGGAGTGTTTAATTAATATATTGTACGGAGGATATTTCATAGAGCATTGTATCTCCCATTTTTTTCAAAAAATTCAAAAACTACAATTATTTTTATCTGTAAATCATACGCTTAAACGGAAAAGTATTTATGGGGAGCGCAGCCTCTCTATCCCGGCAACTAATCAGCCAGTTCTGTGCCCAGCAATTATTTAAAATTTTTTAATGGCTGTAGGATACTTTTATAAATATGGTGCGTCACTTTAACAGCACCTTGTAATTAAACAGACATGACAAATTTTGACATTTACTTTCCCGAAATCGATTATAGTTTTGATATGGTGTTTGTAAAAGGTACGGGTGACAAAACTTATTTATTTGGTGACGGAGAAAAAGTAAACATTTTCATCAAAGACTTTTTTATTTCAAAATATCCAATAACACAACAGGTTTGGAAATATGTAACGGGCAGTAATCCCTCACATTTCATCGGACTACAAAGACCTGTTGAGTGTGTGTCATTCAATGAAATTACTCAAATGAATGGCTTTTTGGATAAACTGAATGCTATGGCAGATATGAAATATCAACCAGGCACTAAACTAAAATTTCGTCTTCCTTCAGAGACTGAATGGGAATATGCTGCCAGAGGAGGTGAACATTGGGAAGATAATTTTCAATTTAGTGGCAGCAATAATATGAATGATGTCGGATGGTATGACCAAAACAGCGGGAAATATAATGACCCCGAAATCTTAGCTAAACTAAAAAATCATAAAAAGGGGACGACTACTCACGATGTAGGACAAAAACAGGCAAACCAGTTAGGTGTTTTTGATATGTGCGGAAATATTTGGGAATGGTGCCATGATTTTTTTCAAAGGAACATTTACATTATTCCTCCTGACGGAACACCATATTTAGAAAAGACCAATGACAGGGTACTTCGTGGGGGATGCCATCACAATGGAGCAATTCACTGCACCGTTTCAAAAAGATATGAAATCTTTCCTGAAGCAAAAGATGAATGTATCGGCTTCAGAATTGCTGCATCATTTAATCTATAAAAGCGAATGCACAACATGGGGTTTTCTGCTATGCTTGCAGCCGAATATAATGGTTGGATAAACGATTTTTGTTTAGATTTGTAATGTATTGATGGTTTGATATTTGATTAACTGGATTTGTACCATTAGTCATACTAATTTCAAGTATTGTTTTATGAAAATAACGAATACTAAAGAGAAGTTTATTTATTTTATAACTGGAGCTTCTGGAGTAGGTAAAACCACGTTGATCAATAATCTAAAAAATAGAAATAAATCTAATTCTTGGTTATTCTATCATTTTGACTCAATTGGAGTTCCATCAATGGAAATAATGATAGAAGAGTATGGTTCTCCTTCAAAATGGCAAGAAGCAAAAACAAATGAATGGATAGAAAATTAGTAGATATTAACCATACAAGTGTTATCATTTTTGAAGGGCAAGTTAATCTAGAATTTATTAAGCAAGGATTTGCCAAATATAATTTCAAAAATTTTAAGATAATACTTATAGATTGTTCATCAGAGGTATTGGCAGATAGACTTATCAATAAAAGAAAAGAACCACATTTAGTAAATGATAATATGTATAACTGGTTGAATTATTTAAGAAACCAAGCAGTAAGTATGGGGGCAACAATTATAGATACAACAACATTAAATGATAATGAGGTGCTAAAGAAAATGGAAGAAATCTTAGTGTATTAGCTCTTGAAATTACTTCGTACAAAATTTTTTACAATCAACAACATGATTTAAACTAACCAAAATTTAAATTGAGATAGTTAGAATTTGCGTTATAAAATCAAATTCGCCCAACACCACCTATACCCAATGTGGGTTTCAGGGGTTTTCGAGCAGCATTGCCCTTATCGGGGGCATAGAGCTCATACTGCAGTGGTACCATGTTGGGTAATGTGGAGGGCATAACACCGGCAAACAGTCAGCCTGTAGTATACCCAGCAATAGGTTAAAATTTTTTAGGGTCTATCGGGTACTTTTATATATAGTATAGGCAGTATAAGACGACAGCCAATATGACAAGTATCATTAGAAAAAATGAAAACCGTCATTTCGGACAAATAATTTACTAAGTAAGGTCTGCTGGGGAAATCATAAAAGATTGACGCCTATTGATTTATTGAAAGAA
>CAYNIG010000372.1:0-4405 GCA_964396995.1 uncultured Saprospiraceae bacterium
TTATCTCACCAGGTCCCGGTGTGCCTAAAGATTCAGGTATAATCATTGATGCTATTCAAACCTATGCCGGAAGAAAGTCCATATTTGGGGTATGCCTTGGATTGCAAGCTATAGGTGAAGCATTTGGTGGAAGTTTAATCAACCTGGACAACGTGTATCATGGAGTCAATACGCCGGTGACTATTACTGATCCTGGTGAAGCTATTTTCGATGGGTTAAAATCTCCTTTTTTAGCAGGAAGATATCATTCATGGGTGGTAGATAAAAATACCTTACCCTCCCAATTGCAAATCACGGCAGAAGACGAAAAAGGAATGATCATGGCTGCCAGTCATAAAACACATCATATTAAAGGAGTTCAATTTCATCCTGAATCAGTATTGACTCCCGATGGAAAGAAAATACTTCAAAATTTTTTAAAGGAAAGTGAATCATTTTACAAAAAACAATTAGCTGAAAATACATTTTGAATATGAAAGCTATTCTTAGTCATTTATTTGAACATAAAAAATTATCGAGGGATCAGGCCAGAGAGACCTTAATTAATATTTCAAAAGGAGTATACAATGATGCTCAGATTGCATCATTTATGACCGTGTACCTCATGCGAAGTATTTCAGAACACGAATTATTGGGCTTCAGGGATGCGTTGTTAGAACTTTGTATACCCGTCAGTCTTGATGGTCTTGATACTATAGATTTATGCGGTACCGGTGGAGATGGGAAAAATACATTTAATATTTCCACCTTATCCTCTTTTGTTGTAGCCGGTGCAGGGTATAAAGTCACCAAGCATGGCAATTATGGGGTTAGTTCCAAGTGCGGATCATCTGATGTATTGGAGGCATTGGGATATAGCTTTACAAATGATGCAGATAGATTAAAAAGGCAATTGGATAAAGCCAATATTTGTTTTTTACATGCACCCTTATTTCATCCGGCGTTAAAATCAGTAGGGCCCATCCGTAAACAATTGGGCGTAAAAACATTTTTTAATATGCTCGGGCCACTAGTAAACCCGGCACGCCCCATCGCCCAAATGGCAGGAGTATTCAATCTTGAACTGGCCAGGTTATATACCTATATATTCCAACAACAAAATAATAAACGATTTTCAGTTGTGCATGCGTTAGACGGATATGATGAAATATCATTAACCGCTGATGTAAAAATAAAAACCCGGCATACCGATGCCAATTATGGAGCCGCCGATCTGGGTTTGAATAAAGTTACTGCTGCGGACATATATGGTGGTGATACAAAAGATGAGGCTGCTGATATTTTCCTTAGAGTAATTAAAGGTGTCGGTACTCAGGCTCAGCAAGAAGCTGTCTATGCCAATGCAGGTGTGGCTATCGCTACAATGGATCAAAATATAAGTATAAAGGATGGGGTATTAAAAGCAAAAGAGACTGTTCTTTCAGGCAATGCGTTTCAATCATTAAATAAACTTATAGAACTTGCAGCATGACCATTCTGGATCAGATCATCAGGGATAAAAGGATAGAAGTAGAGAGAAGGAAATCAATAATCTCATTCGATCAATTGCGTTTTTTACCAAAATTGCAAAGGCAAACTATTTCATTAAAACATAAGTTGAGAACCAAACCAGGTATTATTGCAGAATTCAAACGCAAATCACCATCAAAGGGTATTATCAATGATACCGGGAATGCAATAGATATTACGGTTGGCTATGAAAAGGCGGGAGCCAGTGCCTGCTCTATATTGACAGATGAACCTTATTTTAATGGAAAAGACCAGGATATTATTGATGCTCGACCATCCTTATCCATCCCGATTCTGCGCAAAGATTTTATTGTAGACCCGTACCAGATTGTAGAAGCCAAATGTATCGGTGCGGATCTGATTTTGCTTATTGCGGAATGCCTGACAAAAGAAGAAATATCAAACTTTACCAAGATAGCACACGACCTGGGACTGGAAGTACTGATGGAACTGCATTTTGATGAAGAACTGGATAAGTGGAATGAAAATATAGATTTGCTAGGAGTGAATAACAGAAATCTCAAGAATTTTGAAACCGGAATTGAACGATCAATTCAATTGGTCAATAGATTGCCTAAGGAATCCATTTGGGTATCCGAGAGCGGGCTCAAGGGCAAAGAGGAGTTACATGCATTGATGAAAGCAGGTTATAACGGATTCTTAATAGGGGAGACTTTTATGCGATCAGATGATCCCGGGGCGTTATGTAAAGAATTTGCAGATAGTCTGAACAGGTAAATCATTCTTTATGAACAATGATCTGATAATTAAAGTATGCGGGATGAAAGATCCCAAACAAATAAAAGAGCTGGCATTGATTGATATTCAATATATAGGATTGATTTTTGTGCCCTCCTCTCCCAGGTTCTTAGAAAATAGTCTGGATCATCATGTATTTGGAGATAAAAAGAGCACAGGAGTATTTGTCAATGCACCCATTGAACAAGTGTTATATACCGTGAGCCGATATCAACTGAATGCGGTACAACTTCATGGCAATGAAAGTCCCGATTTTTGTGCAGAAATACAAAACAGAGGCATAGAGGTAATAAAGGCATTTTCGGTAGACAAAAATTTTGATTTTGAGAAAACCTATGAATTTGATGGTTACACCGATTTGTTTTTATTTGATGCTAAAGGTGAGGCGGCCGGGGGAAATGGTATTCGATTTGACTGGAGTAAACTAAGTGAATACGAAGGAGCTACTTCGTTCTTACTAAGCGGAGGAATTAGCTACGAACATCAGGATGAAATAAAATATTTTAAACATCCAGCTTGCATAGGAATTGATATCAATTCTAAATTTGAATATGCACCAGGAAATAAAGATTTGATCACTATTAAAAAATTTGTACATGAGTTACGCAGTTGATCTCAAAAAAGACATGCCTGATACTCAGGGATTCTATGGTCAGTTTGGAGGCGCCTATATACCCGAGATGCTCCAATTCAATGTTGAAGAGCTCAGGGAAAACTACCTGGCTATAATGCGGGAAGATTCTTTTAAAGCAGAATTTGATGACTTACTTAAAAATTATGTAGGGAGGCCGAGTCCTTTGTATGAAGCTAAGCGATTGTCCGAAAAATACGGAGCCAGGATTTTTCTAAAGAGAGAAGATTTAAACCATACCGGTGCTCACAAAATAAATAATACCGTTGGACAAATTTTATTAGCTCAGCGGTTGGGTAAAAAGAGAATTATTGCTGAGACCGGGGCTGGGCAACATGGAGTAGCAACCGCCACTGTGTGTGCTCTTAAAAATATGGAATGCATTGTATATATGGGTTCAGTAGATATCGAAAGGCAAGCACCTAATGTAGCCCGAATGAAAATGCTAGGGGCAACGGTAGTGCCTGCCACATCCGGTTCGCAGACTTTGAAAGATGCGACCAATGAAGCCATCAGGGATTGGATACAAAATCCCGCCGATACTCATTATATCATTGGCTCCGTGGTGGGTCCTCATCCATACCCTGATATGGTAGCCAGATTCCAGTCTGTAATATCAGAGGAAATCAAATGGCAATTGAAAGAACAAACAGGATCAGAGACCCCGGATACCTTGATTGCCTGTGTAGGTGGAGGATCCAATGCTGCCGGAACGTATTACCATTATCTTGAAAATGATAGAGTAAGGCTGGTGGCAGTAGAAGCTGCAGGTGAAGGAATCCATAGTGGTAAAAGTGCAGCCACTTCGGTATTGGGCTCCATGGGGATTATTCATGGTAGTAAAACCTTATTGATGCAAACTTCAGATGGCCAGATCGTAGAGCCACATTCTATTTCGGCAGGGCTTGATTATCCTGGCATAGGACCCTTGCATGCACATTTAATATCAACGGGCAGAGCCCAGGCTATATCCATCACAGATGATGATGCAGTAAAAGCTGCTTTTATGCTGACCCAGACTGAAGGGATTATTCCCGCTTTAGAATCGGCACATGCCTTTGCTGCCCTGGATTATTTACAATACAGACCTGGAGAAACTATGGTGATTTGTTTGTCAGGCAGAGGGGATAAAGATCTGGCCACTTATATGAAATATATCAAATAAAAGTATGAACCGAATTCAGGAATTATTCAAAAATAAAAATAATAATATTCTCAATATTTATTTTACTGCAGGATATCCGGCATTGAATGATACAGTAAATATTATTAAGGCACTAGATGAATCCAAAGTGGATTTGGTGGAAATTGGAATGCCATATAGCGACCCGCTAGCCGATGGACCTACCATTCAGGCCAGCAGTTCAGTTGCCCTTCAAAACGGGATGAATTTGGAGTTGCTGTTTGAGCAGATAGCTCAGGCCAGAAAAATTTCATCAATGCCATTTATATTGATGGGATATTTTAACCAGGTAATGCAATACGGTGAAGAAAAATTTGTTCAAA
>CAYNIG010000373.1:0-4399 GCA_964396995.1 uncultured Saprospiraceae bacterium
GATAGCTGTAGTGGTCTTCCCTACTCCACCTTTTTGATTTGCTATGGTAACTACTTTGGTCATCTGTTGCAAAGGTACTAATAATCAGGTGAGAAAAATATTTCTCAAATTCAAGTCAATTTGCTGCCAGACAGCTGTTAGTAAAATAAAAAAAGCGCACTGATTAAGTGCGCTTTTTAAATAAGGATTTTTTTAATTTAGGTTCGAATTATTAGTTCTTATTGTAACTGGATTCATTTTTACCACCTCCTTCTACTACATCCAATCTCTTCTTGTATTCATTAGATAGATCAAATTCATTTTTACGGGCATGGATTTCTTTTAGTGCAATTAATGTATTTCTGTCATTTGCATTCAGCGATTCTGCCTTTTTAAAGTAGGGCAGACTTCGGTCAAACATTGAGAATACTTCAGTTTTTACCGCTTCGTATTTCTTTGAACCTTCTTTAGAATAATCATCCGCTAATTTATTCAGGATATTGGTCATTCGGGCAGCTACATTATAATAGAATGCGCCCAACCCATATTGCGCATCGGCGTTATTCGCGTCCATCTGTGTGGCTTTTCCAAAATAAAGGGCAGCGTTATTATAGTTTTCATTTTTTTCAACCGAGGCAAAGACGGTATATTCTCCTTTATCATTTTTTTGTATCCACATGCTGTCTTTTCCGTAAAGGTTATCATATACATTACCCAGTGTGGTATACAGGGAAACGTTATTTGGTTCTTTTTTAATAGCATCTTGCAATTTGGCAACCAGCGCATCCAATTTGCCTGTTCGAATATAGTGGTTGATTTCTTTAAACATGAGGCCCACATCATCAGGTAATTTTTTACGGCCTTCTTCCAATGCCATTTCAGCACCTTTATTATCACCGGCATTCAATGCTATTTCATATTGATTTTCATATATGCCACCATCGGGGTAGTTGGCTGCAATCAGTTTATCATTAATCATTTTTGCTTCTGCATACTTTTTTGCTTTTACTGCAGCAGCTGCTACAATAAAAAGCTGATTATTGTAATCTTCAGGTTTATCCAATGCACTTGCTTCACCCGCCGCTTTTACTTTATCGTGGATATTCAAAGAAGCAAGGAAATTATTATAGGCATCGTCAAACTTACCTGCAGTGTAAAAATCATTACCTGCATTATTTAAAGATCCGGTTAAGGATTGCAGGCCTTTGATGGCATCTGATTTTTCAAATTTCTTCTGTGCGAGCCCCAATGCCTTACTGAAAGCATCGTATGCTATTAACGCGGCTTGAAAATCAATGGTACTCTTATAATTAGGATTTAGTAATTTTTGAGTTTGGTCCCTGGTAAGAAATCCCGCGTAAATACTGCCTTTAGCCAGCAAGGCACTTATATTTGAATTCATGGCCTCTGACTGAAACACCCCGTCTATTATAGTTTTGGCTTCGTCCAGAGAAGCTGATTTTGCAGATTGCTCAAGATTGAAGGCATTGAATGCTTTCATTGCTTTTTTTACCAGTTTTTCAGGATCTTCCTGAGTATGGCCAACTGTAAAACCGAAAACAGCAATTAAAGCCAATAAAAAGAGTTTTTTCATTTTTGGATTTGTTTATTTATTTGAAATTATGACGATCATTTCGCCGCCACAAAGTTTATAAAAAGTTAAAACTAAAAAAAATAATCTTAAGGAATTTACAATTTATTTAAGACAGACCAGTATCAAATTCACCTTTAAAATCAGAATCTGGTGTGTTTTTGTCTTCAGGCTCAATTATAGGCTCGATTTCACCTCCGGATCCGGCAGTAAAATCGGTATTTTCCACAATTACCGCCTTTTCATCATCCGCGACTACTGTAATATCTGCAATTTCGTCTCCTTCATCCAGCCTGATCAATTTCACACCCTGTGTAGCACGACCCATCACACGAAGTTCTGCCATATCCATTCTGATCATGATACCGTTTATAGTAGTTATCATCAAATCATCGCTATCAGAAACTGCTTTGATGGAAACCAAAGTGCCGGTTTTGTCAGTAATCTTTATGGTAGTAACTCCTTTTCCACCCCGGTTGGTTACCCTATAATCATCAAGTGAGGAGCGCTTTCCAAAACCCAGCTCCGACACGGTAAGTATTGAAACATTGGGGTCGGTCGGGTCCACACAGATCATACCCATAACCTCATCATTTTTAGGTTCTAATTCCATTCCAGCCACACCTGCGGCATTCCGACCCATGGCACGCACTTTGGATTCATTAAAACGGATAGCCCTCCCCTGTTTATTGGCAATCAATATTTCATTCGCTCCATTAGTGAGTTTAGCTTCCAGCAGCTCATCACCTTCATTAATGGTGATTGCATTTATCCCTGAAGTTCTGGGTCTTGAAAACTCTTCGAGCAGGGTTTTCTTTATTACTCCCAATTTAGTGCAAAACAAAATAAAGTGATTATTGATAAATGCTTCATCATTTAAGTCTTTTATAGCAATGTAGGCCAGTACCTTATCATCCGGAGGTAATGAAATGATATTTTGAATGGCTCTGCCGGTACCGGTTTTGGTAGCTTCAGGTATTTCATATGCTCTTAGCCAATAACATCTGCCTAAGCGGGTAAATAATATTATATAGGCATGTGTAGTGGCGGTAAATAATTGTTCGATAAAATCTTCATCCCTTGCTGCACTGCCCTTCGATCCCCGGCCACCTCTGCCCTGAGCCCGGTATTCCGATGTCTTAGTACGTTTTATATAGCCAAGATGAGAAATGGTGATTACTACATTTTCATTTGGTATGATATCTTCAATATTTATTTCACTTTCATTTATCGTGATGTCCGAACGCCGGTCATCGCCATATTTTTCTACTAATTGGTCAAGTTCTTCTTTGATGATTTCTTTTTGTTTTCCTTCATCTGCCAGTATAGATTTATAATGGGCTATACGATTTTGCAACTCTTCATACTCCTCTTTTAATTTGGCTCGTTCCAGCCCGGTTAGCTGACGCAATGTCAGTGCCAGAATGGCTTTGGCTTGTATTTCGCTTAGTTGATACCGGGCCATCAATTGATCCTTTGCTTCATCCGGAGTTGCTGATCCTCGTATCAATTGAATCACTTCATCCAGGTGATCAATAGCTATCAACAAACCTTCCAGTACGTGTGCACGCTCTTCTGCTTTTCGTAGCATGAAATTGGTCCTGCGCACGATTACTTCCAATCTGAATTTGATGAATTCAGAAATGATTTGTTTAAGATTGAGGAGCTTAGGCCTGCCGTTTACCAATACTATGTTATTCACTCCAAATGAGGACTGAAGTGGTGTGTACTTATAGAGTTGGTTTAGTACTACTTGTGCTATGGCATCTTTTTTTAAGGAAACTACCAACCTTACTTTGAGTTCATCACGTGCAGATTCGTCATTTACATCGTGTATACCTTCTATTTTATTTTCAATTCTCAATTCCTGTATTTTGGCAAATAAGGATGATTTACTAAGCTGGTAAGGAATCTCTGTGATGACAATGGCTTCATGACCGCGAACCGTTTCGATCTCCGTTCTGCCTCTGAGTATCACTCTGCCTCTACCTGTTTCATATGCATCTTTGATACCTTCTGTACCATAAATGATACCGCCGGTTGGGAAATCGGGACCCTTTATAAAGTCCATCAATCCTGCAATGCTGATCTCCGGATTGTCAATTTGAGCTTTAATTCCAGCTACTATTTCAGTTAAATTATGAGGAGGCATATTGGTTGCCATACCCACGGCAATGCCGGAGGCCCCGTTTAACAGCAAATTGGGTACCCGGGACGGTAATACGGTAGGTTGTTCAAGTGAATCATCAAAGTTTGGATAAAAATCCACAGTGTCCTTATCCAGGTCTTCCAATATATCGCTTGCCAACCTGGTAAGTCTACCCTCCGTATACCTCATTGCCGCAGGGCCGTCACCATCTATATTTCCATAATTTCCCTGTTTGTCAACCAAAGGATATCGCAATGACCATGGTTGACCCATTCGAACGAGGGCTTCATATACCGATGAGTCACCGTGTGGATGGTATTTTCCCAGCACTTCTCCGACGATACGAGCTGTTTTTTTGAATGGTTTATTATAATCAAGTCCTAAATCGGACATTCCAAACAGTACTCGCCTCTGAACAGGTTTTAGCCCATCCCTTACATCGGGCAATGCTCGTGAAATGATCACCGACATCGAATAATCGATGTAGGCACTTTTCATTTGGTCTTCTATATTTACTGATATTATTTTATCTATTGCCATGCTTATTTTAAAAAGTCAGCAAAAATACAATTTTAGGCTCAATATTTATAATTATTTTCAAAGTTTTTAATATCTATAAATATTTGTAAATCAATAATTTAATTAGTTAAACTATTTAATTTAACAAAGTTTATAAATGG
>CAYNIG010000374.1:0-4397 GCA_964396995.1 uncultured Saprospiraceae bacterium
GGCGTAACCGGATTACCTGTGAAGGTTCTGGTGCCTTTCATTTTACCGGCAGCTTGCATAGCCTTGGAAGCATTTACATAGGAAGCAGAAGTACAAAGTTCACTTATCGAAACTTTTTCTGAGCTGCCCGGCTTTATAACTTTTTGGGTAGCAGGAGTACCATTTTCCAATATGGCCTGTTTCACTTGTTTAGCGGAAAGTTTTGGATAATATGATCTGATCAAAGCTGCCACTCCGGCCATAACCGGTGATGCCATACTGGTACCATCCGCAAATTCATATTTGTTTTCAGGTGCTGTACTGTAAATACTTACACCGGGTGAAAAAATATCCACCGATTTTGCCCCATAATTTGAAAAGGAAGCAATCATATTTTCATCTTTAGTGAAGGACAGAGCCCCTACATCCAACCAGTTTTTTACTTCTTTTTTGCAGAATAGGCATTTACGGCTGAGTTTTTTTATGGGAAAATGCAGTGATTCATCGTTGTTCTCCCCCTCATTGCCTGCGGCATGTACCAATAAAACATCGTGTTTTTCAGCATATCGGATAGCGTCATCTACCGCTTTTTTATAAGGTGATTCTCCTTTTCCAAAGCTCATGTTTATCACCCTGGCACCATTATCTACAGCATACCGTATGGAATTGGCGACATCCTTATCGTGTTCGTCTCCATCCGGTACTGCACGCAAGGCCATGATTTTTACATTCCTGGCTATCCCGTTCATACCTAAACCATTGTCCCGCACAGCAGCTATGATGCCTGCCACGTGTGTACCATGAAATGCGTCAGGGCCTTTAACATCATTATTGCCATAGTATCTTTCATTGGTATCTTCATAGTTATCCCCAATAGTTATTCTGGAATCGTAATCAGGGTTGAGTTGATACATGAATTTACCTTCGAGCTCGGTCCTGGGCGCACTGTACTCCTGCTTTACAGATTCTTTGATTTGCTCAAAAGAATTGATATAAGGTTGCTCTTCCAGGATTTGGGTCAGTATTTTTACGCCTATATTTACGTATACGTTTTTTGAGGTATCTACTTTAGAAACTGAACTTTTATTTAATGGAACGGAACCCATTTCTTTTTCTACCGCTGACATTACCTGTAATAGTAATCCTTCATTGCGTTTTAGTTCTTTCCATTGTTCTTCTGCATTTTGTTTTTTAGTCTCAATATCTTTTTTTAGTTCAAGGTAATGTTCATACTCTGATTTTTGTTCTTTCGGAACAGATTCCGGTTTTGTATTCTTATATTTTTTATTCAATCTGGCTAATGTTCGGGTGGTTTCGTACGTATCGTACTGAATATTTTCCCCTTTTGCATTGCCTAAAAAATTCCAGCCATATATATCATCAATGTATCCATTTTTATCATCATCTATTCCATTACCGGGTATTTCCTTTCTATTTACCCAAATATTTTGTTTAAGATCTTCGTGGTTGATATCCACTCCGCCATCTATTACGGCGACGATCACTTCATAAGATGGCTGTAATTTAAGTTTCCTGTATAATTCTTCTGTGCCGGTCCCGGGGAAATTCGAATCGCTCCCCTTCAGTTGCCAATTGATTAATTCTTCACTTCGCTGTCCTGTAGTTAAAGTGCTGAAAAATAAAGATAGTATTTTAAGAAAAATAATGAGTTTCAATTTCATAATACAAATAACAGATTCTTTGGCACAAGGTCTGAATAAAAAATGTGTTTTAACCAAATTTTGAGTAAAAATCCCCCAAATACTCAATAAATAAAGTATTGGATGAAATACTAGTCTTAATTTTACGGTTCAAAATTGAAATTTTAAAATAAGGTAATGAGGGTTCTTTTTTTATTGGCCTTTTTGTTTTCAATAGATCTTTTATCACAGGATATTAATGTAGGGTTGATAGGAGGGCTGAGCCTATTAAATGGTGACTATCCATCAGTAGGCACCAAAGATTCTTTTACCATTTTAGCAAGTCCTGGTTTTGGTGCTTTCTTACGCAGACCGTTAAATGAAAAATGGGCTATCAAAGGTTCAGTCTATTTTACCCGGTTTAAGGGTGACGATAGGTTGATACCCAGGTTTGTAGGCGTGCACACGCCATCCAGTATCAACAGGGCCAACATGGAATTACAATTGAATGCAGAATATACTGCATTTCGACTGCCTCTGAGTTCCAATTCGGATATTTCATTTTACCTCCAGTCAGGGATTGTTTTTTCAAAAACTACTGTTTCAGACAATGATGTCAATGATGAATGCCCTATCGTAAATTTGGGGATACCTGTTGGGGCGGGTATACGTATGCCCGTAAAGGAAAAATACAGCCTATTTGCTCAGTTTGAATATGTACAAGGTCTAAATGACTGTTTTGATGGTTATGTAGATCCATCAAAAGTAAAAGATGTATATTATTCACTAAAATTAGGAATATCTACCCTCTTGACTCCGGAAGTCGGCAATGGCAAAAACATTGCATGTCCCAAGTTTTGAATACTCTCTTTCCCAGGCACAAACCCCTTGAACCAAAATCAAATGATATTCTGAAAATTAGCACCGATCTTTGCCTGATAATTCAATTTTGGAGCATTTATCGCCATATGATGTATTGAAGCAGTATTGGGGGTTTCAAACTTTCAGGCTGAGGCAAGAGGCTATCGTAAAATCTATTCTTGCCAAAGAAGATACGGTAGCCTTATTGCCAACTGGCGGTGGTAAATCTATTTGCTATCAGGTACCGGCTCTTTGCATGCCTGGATTATGTCTGGTATTTTCACCCTTGATATCATTGATGAGTGACCAGGTACAAAATCTGAAATCAAGAGGTATAGCATCAGAGCTGATCCATTCAGGTTTGACTACACACGAAATAGACCGTATTTTAGACAATTGTACATATGGTCATGTAAAACTATTGTATCTGTCTCCCGAACGTGTGATGTCAGCGAAAACTTTTTCCAGGTTGATTCGAATGCCAATCAGCTTTGTAGCAGTAGATGAAGCACATTGTATCTCCCAGTGGGGTTATGATTTCAGGCCAGCTTATCTTGAAATCGCCAGGTTAAGGGAGTGGTTACCGGATATTCCCTTTTTGGCATTAACTGCTACAGCCACTCCAAAGGTGGTGGAAGACATCCAGGAGAAATTAGTATTCAGGAAAAATAATGTAATTAAATCAGGCTTTGCCAGAAGCAATTTATCTTATAGTGTATTGACTGCTGAAGATAAAATGGCCAAAGTACTTATGATATTGCAGAAAACAACCGGCAGTGGTATAGTATATGTACGGAATAGAAAATCGGCAAAAATGTGCGCAGAATATTTGAAGGAAAATAATATTCCTGCCATACACTATCATGCCGGACTGAGCCATGATGAAAGACTTGAAAATGAAAGCCTATGGAAAAAAAGTAAAATCAGAGTCATCTGTGCCACCAATGCTTTTGGTATGGGGATAGACAAGCCTGATGTGCGCACTGTGATTCATTATGACCTCCCCAATTGTCTGGAGGCTTATTTCCAGGAAGCAGGCAGGGCAGGCAGGGATGGACTAAAAGCATTTGCAATTGCTTTGACAGGGGTGAATGATAAAACCAATATGTTTGCTGCTTTTGACCATAATTTTCCACCGTTGGATTTTATACGCACCTTGTACAAATTATTGTGTGTCAATTATCAAATTGCAACCGGAAGTATAGCTGAGCAGGCTTTTAGCTTTGACCTGGTCGGGTTTTGTGAAAAATATAAATTGGAAATACTACCCACCCTCGAAGCTCTTAAAGTACTGGAACACAGTGGACAAATAATATTGAATGATTCTTTGTATCAGCCCTCTTTATTGCAGGTATTGGCAGATAAAGAGACTTTGTATCGGCATCAGGTAAAACATCTTGAAGAGGATAACCTGATCAAAGCCATACTGCGATCTTACGAAGTTGTTTTTTTTAGTCCGGTAAAAATTTCGGAATTTAAACTGGCTCACCTGCTCGAAATGCACGAAGATGATCTCATTTATTATCTGAATTCTTTGAAAGCTTCAGGGATTATTTATTATCAACAAAGGAACGATACTCCCAAAATATTTTTTAAAGGCGAAAGAAAAAAGACATCCGATCTGGAATTGGACCAGAAGTGGTATCATTTCAGAAAAGAAAGAGCCCGAAGGCAACTCTTGGAAATTTGGAATTACATCGAAAATGAAAAATGCAGATCCCTATATATGCAGGAATACTTCGGAGATGAAGAGGCAAACGAATGCGGGATTTGTGACTTATGCATTAAGCGGAAAAAGCGCCAAAAACAACTCGCTGAAAAAAATAAAAATCAAATCCTTGAAATTATAGTCAACTATGCTCCATTGTCCATCCATGAATTGGTAGAAAAATTTTCATTTATGGATAAAAATGACAT
>CAYNIG010000375.1:0-4382 GCA_964396995.1 uncultured Saprospiraceae bacterium
CCATTAGGAGTAAAACGACCTTCCGAATAAATATCCCCGGTAGAAGTAGTCTCTATTAAACTCAAATCAGGAAGAATGATGAATAAAGTGGATTTTCCTGTTGACCAATAATGACCTCGTTGGCTTACTATCAATTTCCGGTTCACTACTCTCATATCGGTTTCTGCCAGGATCAATTCATGACCTTCAAATTCGATGGATTGTTTTGCACCTTGAAGAAGAACGATATCGAAATTGGCATCGTGCCTTATCTGATCAAACGATGGCAAATCTATACGGACATTTACGATTGGTCCGAGATCTTCTATTTGGCATGAATGTAAAGTAAGGGTCAATGCCAAAAGAAAATACAAAATTTTAGTTTTCATTGTATTAAGTTTTCAGGATTGCTTAATAATGTATTGACTAAAAGTGGAAAAGTAATGTTAGTTAGGGCTTAGTTAAAATAGTATAGTGTAAAGCCCTATTGGATTTTAAAGCCTATACAGGCTGCCCAACTATCTCACTGGTAGCAGACATAATTTTGAAGTAACCAATTGCCGGACTGCCAAAGCTCAAGTGAATTATCTTTTTTATGAATACTATATGGTTTATTTCCTGTTTCATGAACTTGTAAACTATTGGCTGACTTCTGAATATATCCTTTCAAATCGGTTCCCTGGTAGTAATATAATCTTGACCCTGACTTAACAATTTTGATTTGATTTGGCAATAGTAGGGTTTCTTCATTTTTATAAAAGTAGAATATTTTTCTCCTATCAGTCCAAGAGCATGTATTGGCATTCAACTTACGAAGTTCGTGTATCCTGTTTCTTTTATTTTCAAGGACTCCCGATTCGGTGAAACTGATTTTTTTCTGAATGTGTTTTCTCCCAAAAATATATCCGTCCGGAATGGGTTGAATTTTTTTCTTCCATTCAAAGTGAAATAATCCATGGTGCCTGATTCTATACTCATATCCTTTTCTTGTGTATACTATGGGGAGCCCCTTATGGTTGCTTTTGATTAATTTAAAATCCGACCTGGTATCTATCTTTAATACAGAATCCAGCCGCAGGCTCAGATTGCCATGCGAATCAACAAAAAAATGATTGCCAATATCAAATCCGATATCAGTTTCACTGAAGAAATTTTTAGAATTATTTTTAGCCAAAGGGCCTAGGGAAGTTCGCTCCGCTTTAAATATAGTATGTCTTAACTTAAATACTTCTGTCGAAGGGATTAAGGTAAGTGAACCGTATGGTTGGTCATCCTTTCGGTACTCCAGGGTGGTAAGAGAATGTTTCTGTGAACAAGAGGTGAGCACCAAAATGCATGCAAAAACCAGGATATAAATCTTTGGGTATTTCATTCAATTTAAATGCAATCTATCCTCTATTTGGATTATATCAAAAAATTACCGTCTGAATAAATTAAAATCCCGTCAGCCCATATCTCACCACCATCTTTCATATTACAAATCATATCCTGATGCAATGCTGATTCGTTTTTTCCCCCGCATTGTAAATACGATTGCCCCAGGGCCATGTGCACTGTTCCTGACATTTTCTCATCAAAGAGTATATTTTTAGTTGGGATCTGAATATTCGGATTTGTACCAATGGCGACTTCCCCAAAATGGTCTGCACCTGGTATAGTAAGCATTTCTTTCAATAACGCGTAACCTTCTTCAGCGCTGGCGTGGACTACTTTACCTTCTTTTACTTCCAGGTACACTCCCGATATTACCTGTTGCTGATATAAAAATGGGTAATCAAAAAAGATATGACCATTTACTGAATCTTCTATAGGTGATGAATACACTTCCCCACTCGGCATATTTGTACGACCGTCGCTATTGATCCAGGTGCGACCTTTGGTAGAAAATGAAATATCAGACTTAGAATTAATGTATCTGATCTGATCTGCAACATTTAGATAGTTTACTATTTTTTGTTGGTTCACCGATAGTTGATTCCAGGATGATAAAGGATCATTCGCTCTGAGAAAACAAGATTCCAAGACAAAATTTTCGTACCTATCTAATGCCATTTCGGCATCCAATGCTGAAGCTGGTGTAGGGTATTGGCACAAGGATCTGCGAAGTGATCTGTTTCCCGTACGGTGGTTATAAATCCGTTGATAGGGTAATAATACCTGCCTCCTGATTTCTGCTTTTTCTGTATTCATAGGTATAAATGAGGATGGCAAATGAGGGGCTCTGATATATAAATAAGCATCGAATTCATTTACTGCTTTAATATAAGTTGGATTCACCCAATTCAGGGCATCTAAATGTGCACTTGAATTAAAAATATTTTCCTGACCATCCAGTGAAAAATTGACTTCAGCAATAGCTTGCCTTTCAAGCGTTCCCTTATAAAGCTGAATAATTAAAGGTTCGGCAAGAGTAGTAGATTGAATAAATAATCGGGATCCTGGTTTTATTTCGAGGCAGTAGTCCAGCAATAATTTACTGTAATTTATAAGATCAATTTCTGCAAGCATGACAAAATGGATTTCAATTCATCTCCACCAGGATTTTACCAAGTATGGATAACGGACGACATACTGTTGTTTAATCATATGGGCGAGAATTTTTCTAAACTCTTCTATATTCTCTTTCGAGGTAGCAGAAATCAATACTTGAGGAAATTCATATCTTGATTTTAGCATTTCTTTTAATTGCCACTCCAGCTCCTCTTTATCTTCTTGAATCAATAATTCATCGTAATGGGTGCTGCGATAGGAATCCATTTTATTAAATACCATCAGCATCGGGTGTTTATCTGCACCAATATCAATCAAGGTCTGATGCACCGTCTTGATGTGATCTTCATATTGAGGATGAGAAATATCTATTACGTGTATCAGCAGATCACATTCTCTCACTTCATCCAATGTGGATTTAAAACTTTCTACTAAATGATGTGGCAGTTTTCTAATGAAACCAACCGTATCCGACAAAAGAAATGGCATGTCTTCGAAAAAAACTTTGCGTACCGTAGTATCGAGCGTAGCAAATAATTTATTTTCAGCAAGCAGAGTGGATTTACTGATTAGATTCATAAGTGTGGATTTACCTACATTGGTATAGCCCACCAATGCCACCCTGATCAGTTCTCCCCTGCTTTGTCTCTGAGTACTGGCCTGAAGATCTATTTTCTCTAATTTTTCTTTAAGCAATGCAATTTTTTGTTTTACAATACGACGGTCTGTCTCTACTTCCTGCTCGCCAGGGCCGCGCATGCCTATACCCCCCCGCTGTCTTTCAAGGTGGGTCCATAGTCCGCGTAATCTTGGGTATAGGTATTGGAGTTGTGCGAGTTCTACCTGTGTACGAGCCTGAGCTGTTTGGGCTCTTTTCGCAAATATGTCTAAAATCAAGGAACTGCGGTCTACCA
Source organism: uncultured Saprospiraceae bacterium (assembly GCA_964396995.1). GTDB lineage: Bacteria > Bacteroidota > Bacteroidia > Chitinophagales > Saprospiraceae > JADJLQ01. The sequence goes on from CAYNIG010000375.1 coordinate 3,384, forward strand.
CTTTTACTTTGACGGATTCTTCTACATTATTTGTTTGTTTTCCTGAAAGATCATCATCAAAAATGACCAAATCAATCTGGTGTGTTTCTACATATTCCGCTATCTCCTGTAGTTTGCCGCTGCCTATATAGTGCCTGGCATCCGGATGTGAAAGTTTTTGAAAAAACCGCTTAACCACTTTGGCCCCGGAAGTGGAAGCGAGAAATTCCAGTTCATCGAGATATTCATTCACTTGTGATTCTTGCTGGCTACCAATGGCAGCTCCTACTAACACTGCTTTTTCCTCATAACCTGGTCGGAAATTGGCTGCTTTATTATTGAGATTAAAATTGTCTTTCATTGGGATGGTTGGTTGTCAAAAGTGGGATTGGGTAGTAAAAAAGATGGAAAAAGAGAGTTAAAAATATTATTTTATTTGGTCGAAATCAGAGGGTATATAAAATGGGGTATTTATTTTATCAACAATGCCAATGGATGAAAATTTGATTTTTGTTTCATGAATTGCATTTGCACTTCTGGTGTAATGGGTATGAGTGAGAGGAAATACAAAATTTTCCTTTACAGCATAATCAGCGTAATTTACTTTTAAATCAGAATTTGCATGTGAGACAGAGATTGAATGGATCAAATAGGAAGAAGCATCTATCGTATATTTTTTTATTATAGTACCCTGTTGCTGCATGGTGACTCCATGTGCGTGGGCACTCATCAGATATTCACTTTGTGGATTTAAAGAAGGCAGGATGATGGATTGAATATCATTAAAATCAGCGGGAACCTGGTATTGATTGGAAATGTCGTCGAGACTTCCTTTCCAATATGTATTTTCCCAATTATTCAAAGCAAACGCAGAATCGGCTGTAATAATCCCCCTTGTAATTTCAATTCCCAACTTTGAAACACTAAACCATATCAGTGAATCCTTTGCAATACGAAGATTTAATGAGCCGCTGGAAAAAAAACCGCTCCCGTCCAGGCTTACCTGCCCCTTTGCCTGAA
>CAYNIG010000376.1:0-4260 GCA_964396995.1 uncultured Saprospiraceae bacterium
CATACCTGATGGTATATCGACAGAAACTATGATATGATGTAACGAATTCAACCATAGTACGAGATCTTCAAATTTTCCATCTAATTCCGTATTTAATCCAGTACCAAATATGGCATCGATGATGACTGAATTGGGTTCAAAAACCGGAGGTTCTGCCATGTCAATAGTTTGCAATGGTATATGTCCAAAACCAGGTAGTCGATTTAAATTTTCACTGAAGTCTGATGACTTTTTTTGCCCAAAATCTGCCAGCCATATTTTTACATCGTATCCATCTTTATCAAGTATTCTTGCAATGGCGAGGCCATCGCCACCGTTATTACCCGTACCACATACGACGGCTACCGGTGAAGAAATTGAAAATTTTGTTTTAAATTTTGAGACAAAGGCAACAGACGCTGATTCCATTAATTCCAATGAATTGATTTCCTTTAGCTTAATGGATAAGGCATCCCATTCTTTTATCTGGGCGACATTAAATATTTTCATTTAGCGGATTTAATGAATCTATGAAAATAGTGCAATTTACTGTGAATACCAATGATATTAATTAGCCCAAATTAATCAAAATTGCCTTTAATTCGATACTCATTAGGATATATATTATTAAACCGTCCCTGGATTCCTTTAAGCCATCCCAGATGGTGGTGGTTATAACTCGATAAAATATACCCCCTCTGTTCATTGATATTGGCGGGGGAGATCCTTTTAAGAAAGAGAATGGCTTCTTCTTTGGTAAGTGACTTAGATTCAATTTCCGGATGCAAGTGAATGGATTGGGAAAGAGAGTGATCGGGAATGAAATCAGTTCCTTTAAATTCACCGGCAGCGGTGCCTGCAGAATATACTCTGAGATACCTGCTTAAAATTTCGAGGTCATATTCACAGCTATTTGAAATAAAGTGATTTTTTTGGTTATGTTCGAAAAATAGAATAGATTGATCAGGATATAGGTATGGTTCAGGTATGGGCGGCTTTTTTATCCAATGGATTGTATTTCTTTGTAATGCAGTTTCTGGAATGGTTCCATTTGGTTTTTTTACGATCGAAATAAAAAAACCTTCCCCTTTCACCTTATGAGGATAGGCCTGGTAGCCAACAACGCCATCCATATTTAATTCTTCAAATCCCCATTCTTTTAGTTCAGCAAAATCAATACAGGTCCACCCGGATTTAACCAGGGACTGCATTTGCTTGCTATTTTCATCGGGATTATAAGTGCAGGTGGAATAGATCAGAAAACCGCTGGGTTTTAAAGCATCTTTTACAGAGTCCAGGATCCTGGATTGCCTTAATGCACAATGGGATGCATTTTTTTCAGACCATTCCTTTCTGCTTTCAGGGTCTTTTCTGAATAATCCTTCACCCGAGCAAGGAGCATCTACTACTATGATATCAAAAAATCCTTTTAATGCTTTGAATTTTTCAGGGTCGGCAATAGTAATGATCTGGTTAGCATATCCCCATTTTAAAAGATTATGATGCAATGATGATGCCCTGCTGCTTATAGTTTCATTGCTTACTAAAAGACCATCACCATTCAGTATCGAAGAAATTAAGGTGGATTTACCTCCTGGTGCTGCACACAAATCTAATATTTTGACATTTGAACTGGTCAGAATTTTCCTTAATACATAATCAATGATCATCGAAGATGCCTCTTGTACGTAGTATGCACCTGCATGAAAAGAAGGGTCAAGAGTAAATACAGGCCTTTGATCCAAATAAAATCCATTCTTGCACCAGGGTATGGAGGAAAGTGAATTGGGGTCAAAAAACAGTGCTTTACCTTTGACAGGATGTAGACGGAGGCTTACGGGAGGAATTAAATCCAAAGAGTTTGTAAAGTCAGTATATTCATCTCCCAGTTGAATTTGCATTCGCTGACTAAAAAGCTGCGGGATTGGGTTCGTCTTGATTCTATCTGGCATCAATACGTTGGATTAGATTTTTTATTTAATCCATACAACGACCCTCCTTTTGAAATTAATTTATCCACTTTAGATGATACTGTTGGATCTGCTTCTAAGACAGGAGCATGATGAGGTTTGGTCCTTGCATCAATGATTAGTGGTCCCTTACATCCCCAATGTTTGAATTGGGTGAATGACGCCATACCGTACACATCGTGTGATGGATTGGATCTGGTAAAAGTCACCCATAAAAAATTAGACCAATTTGCTGCCGTGAATGCGGCATCATCACAAAGTATAATCAGGGCAATACCGGATGTATCATTTTTACTGAGTGTATGTATAAAATAATCGATTTCGGGTATTGCTTCCAGATAGCTTAAAAATGGTTTGGATTGTATGATCAGAATACCGTCATCTAAGAATCGTATTTTTTCAAAGGCTTCCGGTAAAGAAAACGATTCAGGAAGGGTAGTGGACAATCGCCTTATTGGCAAACCACAACAGGCCAGGATCAGCTTACTGCCACTATTCCACCCATCACCCGAGTAGTCTAAAGTGTCCACCGTGGTTTTAGTTACAAAATGAAGATCGTGTTCAAACCTGATTCGGCACAACACGTATTTGAAAAATGAAGGCACATCATAGATATCTACTTCATTGTTTTGATCCGGTGCAAGGATAAATAAGTATTTTGCTAATGAGGTTTGACCTGAGCCCAATATTCTATTTGCAATGGTGAGTATTTCCTCCGGTTTTCTTTCCCTGAAAGGCATGTATCTTTCTTTTCCAATAGCAAGCAATAAAGGATGCACTCCCGCTGCATCTACCGCATGCATCGCTTTCAACCCCGGAAACTCTTTGGGTATTAAATCCTTTACTATTTCGTAGATTACATGTCCAAAAAGGGAATCCTCCTGAGGTGGCCTGCCAACCACTGTAAAGTGCCATATGGGATCTTTGCGATGATATACTTTATTTATTTTGAGTACGGGAAAATCGTGTTTGAGCGAATAATATCCCAAATGATCACCAAATGGGCCTTCTCCTTTTTTCTTCTCTTTATCTATAGTACCGGTTAGTACAAAATCCGCTTGTTCGGAAATAAAATAACCCTGTTGTATTGAGTACTTAAATCGGGATTCATTTAGAAGGCCCGCAAATGTGAGTTCCGACATGTTTTCCGGTAACGGAAATATAGCTGACAAGGCATGGGATGGAGGGCCGCCGATAAATACACTTACTTTAAATTCCTCATTTGATTCTAAATATTCTGTGTGATGTACTCCTATTCCCCGATGCAATTGATAATGCATACCCACTTCGTCATTTTGTATATACTCATTTCCGGATAGTTGGATCCTATACATGCCCAGATTGGATGATAAAATAGATTTACTGCCGGCAGGCATTGACAATACCTGTGGTAATAATACAAAAGCACCGCCATCCTTTGGCCATGATTTTATTTGAGGCAAGTCGCTGATTTTACATTCAAATAATAGATTCTTTTTGGTTATTCTACGTGGCAATGCAAAACGCGATTTTAAAGCAACTGGTAAATAGTCGATTGGTTTTTTTAACAGGAGGGTTGGATCCGTTCGTAACTCCCCTAATTTTTTAAGAATTGGAATTGATTTTCGAAAAAGATATTCTATTCTTTTTTTAGTTCCATATATATTTGAAGCTGCCTGGAATTTTGAACCCATTATTTGTGAGAAGTGAATGGCAGGTCCACCGGCTTCAAAGATCCTTCTATGTATTTCTGCCATTTCCAGGTTAGGATCGACTGGAACATCAATCCGTATCAAATCCCTTTTGGATTCCAGGTCAGATATACAATCTCTAAGGCTGTAATACACAAATCAAAAATAGAACAAATTCTTGTGAGGGTTTGATTGATTACAGCTCAAAGGATGATAAATGCGCAATAATCTATATAAAGTAAAACGTATCAGATTAGATCTTTCAATGTTACCTTGGTCTTGTACACTTCACCATCCCGTATATATTGTACGTTTATCGTTTGACCTGCTTTACGGGAAAAAGTTAAAATAATCTGATCTAATGATAATAAATTCGTAGATAAACCACCGATACGTTTGAGTATATCGCCTTTCCTGAGGCCGGCATTATCTGCTGGAGAACCTGAAATCACAGATCCTATTGCGTATTGTTTTAGTTCATGGCCGGTAGCTAATATTTCCAGTCCGCTGCGGTCAACTCTGAATTCTTTCTTTAGGTCCCGGATAGGATTCATGTACATCAAATTTTTTGAATAGTCGATATAGATATCAAACCTGTTCAATAACTGATTGCCAATTAATCCTTGCCTACTGGAAAAATT
>CAYNIG010000377.1:0-4238 GCA_964396995.1 uncultured Saprospiraceae bacterium
TTATTGCCGGTGGAACAGGTGAATTTTTTTCCTTATCCTCTGTTGAATATAGCCAAATAGTGAACATTGCTTCATCAACCATCAACGAGCGCGTCCCGGTAATTTCTAGCCTTGGTCGCAGTATTCCTGATGCTATTTCTTTTGCAAAACTTGCTGAAAATGCCGGAATCAACGCTTTATTATTATTTCCGCCTTACCTGACGGAATGCCCTCAGGAGGGAATCTATGAATATGCAAAAACAATAATGCAAAATACAAGTCTACCGGTGATTTATTATAACAGAGGCAATGGTATCTTATCTGCAGACCATATTAAAAAATTGGCAGATGAATGCCCAAATCTGATTGGTTTAAAGGATGGTACCGGTAATATTCAGGACTTGAATGATACAATTAAAAGCATTGGGCACAGGCTATCCTATATTGGAGGTGTGCCAACTGCCGAGATCATTGCAGAGGCATACCTTTCCATCGGGGTAAACACCTATTCCTCGGCGGTTTTTAATTTTGTTCCTGAGTTAGCAATGGGATTTTACCAAAGCCTGAGGGCAGGAAATAAAGCGAGGGTAGAGGAAATTATACGTAGGTTTTATATTCCTTTAGTAAGATTGCGTGGTAAAAAGAATGGATATGCAGTAAGCCTGATTAAAGCCGGGGCAAAAATTATTGGCAGATCAGCAGGTAATGTAAGACCGCCTCTTACTATGCCGAGTGTAGTTGAAGCGGAAGAACTAACCCGAATAATAAATGAAGGGAATGGATTGTTATAAGTTAAATATTGTTTAGAACTCTCCTGACGGTTTTTTGATTTAATATTTTTTGACGGTGCAGTCATTCGTAAAAATCGAGATCAATCTAAAACACTATTTTTTCTGGATTTTCTTTATACGATACTTTTGAGGCTTAGTGTTAATTCTTTCAATGATTTGTCTGGCTTCCAGGTCCAATTTTACCGTTTCGCCATACCATTGAACTCCGCCTTCAAAATTATCCTTAACCCGTTTGTATAACTCTTCCATCAGTTCGGTATGGCTTAGTTCATGATCAGTCAATATCTGTTCTATATAGTTTCTTATGAAGGTGTATTTTTCAAGGGAAATTTTTTTATTAAGTTTGCCTGGTAAGGGATGCAAAGTTTGGATCAAATCTATATTATTCGACGACATGCTCATGTAAATTTAAATAAATATAATATTGCTGCACCCAAACAGATCTGGTTTTGGAATATATGGGTTAGTTGGCGCAAATATCTTCTTTGGATAATGTATTTAAAAGTACAAAAAGTACCATCTATCCAATGGAAGATGGTACTTCATTAAAATAATTTTTTTTGTTACCTATTGTTTGCTACCAACAGGATTGGCTGTAGCATAGTCGATCATACCTTGAAAATCAATTACCACTACCGGTTCTTTACCTATTACCCAGGCATCATGACCCATAGGCAGGTACGATACATCCCCAGGCTTGCAATCGAATGTAGTCCCATCATCCATTTTTATACGTAGTATACCAGATATATGATATTGGAAATGCGGAGCCTCACAGCTATTGGTTTTGGCCATTGGTTTTACAGATTCCGACCATTTCCAACCTGGTTGAAAGACAGCCTTACCGATCATAGCACCGCCAATTTTGATCAGATCGACTTTTCCCAACGGAAAGGTTCTAACTTCTTCAGGTTTGGTAAAATTGAGGCGCTCTGCTGTCGTTGCAACAGAATTTGTTTTTTGGGCTTGGCCCGTAAATGAAGTCACTAAAAAAGTGAGAATTAGCAGAAAGATTTTGGTTTGCATAGACTATTGATTTTTTGTGATAAATAAATTGAATTAATTATATAGCAAACCTACAAGGTGTTCTATCAAACTAATTTGTAAAAAAGTCGGGAAGTATTGTATAAATCAGAGCGTCTTTCTTAAAATGACCGGATTAAAACCTGTTTTTTGTTTAATAAAGTGCGCAAAATGCGACTGATCTTGAAAATTTAATTCAAAACTGATTTCAGAAATAGACTTACCGGTCGAGCCTAATTGTACCTTTGCTTCTAAAAGTAACATATCAGTTATAAAATCTTTTGGGGTTTTACCGTATGTCTGCTTTACCGCATCACAAAGATATTTAGAGCTGATATTCAAGGCTTTTGCATATTGGGTAACAGATCTATTCCGAGCAAATTGATGTTCTACCAGATGTTTGAATTTTATAGCCAATTTTGTTGCCCTGCTACTGGTTTCAGACATTCGATTTATATAGGGTCTGTACAATTCTCGGATACGTAATAGTAAGATGTGAATATAGTTTTTAAGCAAATAGTCTTTTTCGTAAGAAAAGGTATTGAACTCATTTATAATATCTTTAAAGGCTTGTTGAATGCTTAAACTATCTTCAGGTTTTAAATTAATAATATGCTCTGCATCAAAATCGAAAAAGGGAAAATCTGATGTGAGTGAATCAGATAAAAGGTGTTGAATAAAATCTGTTTTAAAATGTACACAATAGCCTTTGCAGTTTCTGATGTATTTTGAAGCATATACCATATTTTCTGGTACAATGACGAGATCATTTATTTTGAGCCACCTGTATTCGGCACCTAATAACACATCGTGTTCTCCTTCTGTCAATAAATAGATCAGATTGAATTGCCTCCTTAGCGCCCGTATTCCCTTGGTTGGATCTACCGCTTTATGTTTATCTTCCAGGGTACCAGGCATGACCATCATATTTATATTATATGGGCTGTGATCCCTGTTTACAAGCTTTTCAAATGAAGCCAGGTCTTTTATCAGCAATATGTCCTTGGTAGATTTTGACATAAGCCATAGATTTAATTTAGTTTAAATCCTTTCCGAAGATAAATAATAAAATTGCATTATTCTAAAATAAATCACTCATTCTACAATCTTTAAAATAACATTACCTGTTTTTTGCCCTGATTCTACATATCTATACGCCTCTACGATCTGATCCAATTTATAGGATCGGTCTATCACTGGTTTGAATTCCCCGGCTTCCACAAGTGATTTTATAAACAAAATATCCTCTTTTGAGATGGATGGAATTGGAAACAGTAGTTTTTTTCCTCCCCACAAGGGAGTAGTCAAGGCATAAAAAATATTTTCTCCATTTTTTCCTAATTCAGTTGAAATGTATATCCCTTTTTCAGTCAGTAAGGGTTTACATAATCCGAATGAACTTTTGCCTACTGCATCTAAGATAAAAACAAATTTATCGGAGACCTTGGTAAAATCCTCTTTTTGATAATCAATGACTTTATCAGCTCCCAATCCTTTTACCAATTCCACATTTTTAGAATTACATACCGCCGTGACCGTTGCACCAAAATGTTTTAAAATTTGCACAGCGGCTGAACCAATAGCTCCGGTTGCACCATAGACCATCACCTGATCACCCTTTTTGATCTTAGCCGCTTTTATGTCAGACCATGCATAGTGCGAGCCTTCCGTGAGCGCTGCCGCAATATCAATACTTAGTCCTTCGGGAATGGTAGTCACAGCCTGTTTTTCTCCAATGGTTAGATATTCAGCATGTCCGCCAAAAGTTTCATCATTAAAACCAAATACTTTATCTCCCGGTTTGAAGGTGGTCACTCCCTTTCCCATCTCTTCTACGACACCGGCAAATTCACAACCCAAAATTTGAAACTTAGGGCGTAATAAGCCACTCCAGAATCGCGATACAAAATACTCGGCACTTCGGAAACCGGAATCGGTACGATTGACTGTTGAGGTATGGACCTTTACTAATATTTCATGATCTTTTGGAGTAGGTCTGGGTACTTCAGACAGTTTGGCTACTTCCGGTGGACCGTAATGGGAATAGATGATTGCTTTCATGAATGGTAAGGAGTCAAAGGTTTTTGTTGTTCGATTTGTGTAACCAGCTCAGATATAGCCTTGTTGGTAGGTTCATTTGAAACTTTATGAAATAATACTTAGAATTAAAATCGGTTGATTTCATATTAAACTATGGATTGAGATACGAGGGGACAAGCTCTTGATTTTTACCAGTGGCAAGTGAATAACCAGTTTACCAAAGATAATTAAAAATCATAAGGAGGTGAGGAAGCAACAAAATCTCTATATCCTTATTTTTTATTGTTTAGACTTCGTTTTTAAATAATTAAACTAAACTACCACCAAATTAAATAATATCATTATTTTTGCACCCGCGTCGGCAGTATATTGCCCGTTCGTATAGAGGCCTCGGACGCCTCCCTT
>CAYNIG010000378.1:0-4231 GCA_964396995.1 uncultured Saprospiraceae bacterium
AAAGGCAAACTCAATATTGGCGATGAAACTTCTCTTGATGTATTGAGCAGAAAAGGCAAAGGGGGTAATCAGCAACCTGCAAGTTCCGAGTCAAGACCATTCAGGCAACAGGGAAGATTCAAAGGTCGAAATAATAACAACAGAAGATTCAACGGTGGTGGAAACAGAAACCACCGAAGAAGATAATCCCAAATATCCTATTGGGTAATTATTACTTTTTGTACAACACTTCTGGCCTGTATTGTATCTGTCAAACTGACCAAATATATACCCGATATCAACCTTTCATTCAGTGAGACTGTTTCTGTTCCACGGGGAATATTTAGCTTAACCATGGTTTGACCATAATGATTGTAAATAACCATTTTTCTCTCGTAAGATTTGCTTTCGAACCGGATATTAAAAATATTCTGTGCAGGATTAGGATAAATATGAAGTCGGTCGGCTTGATTAATTTCGTCCACAGCAGTAGTATTTTCTTCACTTATTGAAAACCCATCCATTCCAAATTCAAGTACATTTCTGACATCCGTGCCGGTGGGTTCAAAAGCTTCAAATAGGATTCGGACATCATTAGGATTTCCTACCTTTTTCGGGTCAAGTTTATAATTATATTTTTTCCATGCCAGGCTATTGGGCATCAGGGTATCTATTAATAAAGTGTCTCTTCCTGAAACAAGAATTACTCTATGGTTTCCCATTTTGGGAAGTGAATCGATAAGATTAAACCGTGCCGTCCAGGCAAAAAAGGAGAGCATTGGCGATTTAAATAAAGATAAATTAATTGGAGGTGTCACCAACCTGGTATATCCATTGTCTACATCCGATCCGGTAACTGCAGTTGACCCATTACCTGTAATCATGCATTGGTTACCCAGATCATCAGCCAGATCGAATTCCGGATTAATGGCAACATCACCCAGGTAAGTACCATTGGGTTCCGCCTTACCCCAAATTCCTGCATTTGCCGTGCTGTTTGCCGTCCACCCATAATCAAATATAAATTGGTCTTCGTATCCCTGGGTCATTTCCACAACCAGGGTTTCATTTGCGCCCCCTGCAAGAGCAATTTGTTGTACAGCATACTTCCAACCCCATGCACCACATATAAGCTGCCATGACCCTTCGTACAAAGAAAGAGCAGCAGTTCCTTCATTATTAGTAAATGCTTGAGAAAATTCTTTAGTTCTTTGTAAAACCACCTGGCCGGTTACGGGAAGTTTGGTCATGGCATCGATTAATTTCACTTTGAGATTGGTGATTTTTAAAGGCACTAAATTAATGTTGAGTTCTGCCATTTTGCCTGCAAGCAGGTCCACCTCAACGGTCTTGGTTTTATAGCCCAATTTTGAAATCGTTATTTTTGTTTTACCAGTGTAAGGCCCCCCGGTTTTAAAACTTCCGTCGGCCTTACTGAATACTTCAAGATTGGATTCTTTCTCTACTTTAATTATAGCTTCAAAAACAGGCAAATTGGAGAGGGAGTCTTTAATTAACCCTTTCAAATAATTCGCTTTAATATAAGTGGGTTTTACTACATACAATCCAAATTCTATATCTGAAGCCAGGATATTTCCACTTGGAAGATAGGGATAAACTCCCCAGCAACCATGAAAGTCCCCATCACCTCCAGCATAAGTATCAAATGCCCCTACTTCGACTAAATGACCAGGATCGGCAGCATCTACAATAGTAAAACCGTCCGTATAGTATGAGGTGACTAAAAAACCCTTATGGTACATTGTATTATGTGGTATCGTGCTTCTGATTTGGGTAGTTCGGCTTCTGTATTTATCTACTAAGGTAATATTTTGCATGTCGTCTACTTTATACGCCTCTACAAAAGCATTTGCCCGTTCATCGGTAGTAAACGCATATTTTCCATCATCAGACAGCCAGATATTGTGAGTGAATGCATTCCCTGTGCGTTGGCTGGCCAGTTTTCTGGAGGCAGATTTACTTTTAACATCCCATACCGTAAATTCTCCCGCAATAATATCAGCCGACCAAAAAGTATCATTTCGGGCAAATCCATCATGAGTATAATTCGGATTAAATATTCCTTTAAATTCAGGATTATCAGGATTGCTGTTTAAATCCAATACCACTACGCCCTGGTGAAAATTGCTACCAGTAAGATAACAAAACCCTTTTTCATCGATATATAAATCATGTGATCTGTCTATTGTACCAGCTTTATTTATATTCAATATTTTATCCTGCACCGAAATAATTGGCTTCCAGAATACGCTGGTGATTTCCTGTGGCGCCTTAGACATATTTATAATCAACACTCCATCAGCACCTCTATCGGCAACAGAGTAAATTCTATTTTTCCAGGATTTGATTTCCCGCCAGGTACTCACCACCCCGGGGATATGCTTTAGCAAGACCGGTTTTTTACCATCGGTCACATCAAATACAGAGGTGCCCGTCACTCGTCCAATAATGGCATATTCTCTTTTGGCACTATCTGCATATCCCCAGATATTGGCACAGTTGTCAGGGAATCGTACATTAGATAATAGTTCAGTATTGTAATCTTGTGCATTTCCCAAAATGATTCCCAGACAAAACACCAGAGTCAATTTATTCATCATAGTTATTTATTTATTGATCAGCATTACGGTCAATCTGCTGACTGCTGTCATCACCAATTCTTCATTGTACATTTCAATATTCCATACATGGATCGTCTTACCTACTCGTATTGGTTTTACAATTCCGGTGATAATCCCTTTAGTGGCTGCTTTAAGGTGATTCACATTTAATTCCAGGCCTACCGGATAGGTATTCGGGATGTCAATACACAAAGTGGATGCAATACTTCCAAGTGTTTCGGCAAATGCAGCAGAAGCTCCCCCATGCAAAATCCCAAGCGGTTGTTTGGTTCGATGATCCACGGGCAAAATTGCTTTTATATAGTCATCTCCTATTTCTATAAATTTAATCCCCAATGCATCTATTAACGTATGCTGACCTCTTTCATTTAGTTGATCCGGTGTAGGTGTGTATTTAAATATTGATGCCATCCTCCAAAGGTAAGACGGGCAAGGGCAATTAAAATCACCTCTCCCCCATTTTAAGGTCTATATAACGAATGATCTTGTCCAAATCATTGGCTTCGAATGAGGGCCAGGCCCATGGTTTCCACCAGGTCCATTGCCGCTTGGCATAGTTGCGGGTATGTTGTTTTATTTTACTGATGGCCTCTGTTTCACTTGTTTTACCTTCAAAATGGTCATACCATTCGACATAGCCTACTGTTTGCAATGCTTTTAATTGCTTAAAAGGAAATAAAGAATAAGCTTCCTCTTTTAGTCCCTGGTCGACCATTTGATCTACTCTTTGATCTATAATTTTATAAAGTTCTTGTCTTTCCTTTTGAATAAATACAGGAATTACATTGAAGTCTCTGTCTTTTTTACTTTTTATTCGCAATGCAGAATAGGTATTGCCTGAAGTATAGATGATCTCCAGCGCCCGGGTGATACGCATTGGATTATACAAATCTACCTCAGATGCGTATTCCGGGTCCAATTCTTTTAGCTTTTGCTGAATATATTCCAGGCCCCTGTTGGTATACAGATCATTTATTTCTGCTTTTATGCCTGCTGATACAATAGGAAATTCATCCAGCCCTTCGATCACTGATTTAATATACAAGCCGGTACCTCCGGCCAAAACAGCTGTATTTTTCGTTAAAAATATAGACTGAATGCTTTGAAGGGCTTCTTTTTCATAAATACCTGCATTGTACTCTGACCGTATAGATACATGCCCTAGCAAATGATGCGGAATAACTTTTAATTCTGAGTCCGAAGGTTTGTTGACCCCAATATTTAATTCAGCATATACTTGCCTGCTGTCTGCATTTACGATATCGGTTTGATAATGCCGTGCGAGAGCCATTGCTACTGCTGATTTACCTACCGCTGTAGGGCCACCTACCACTATCAATGCTTTTTTTTCAGACATAAAAAAGTAGTTGAAAATAATACCTTTGTGCCAACTGTATGATATATTTTATTATCAGACCTATAGTACGACTGACGCTTCGGATTTTTTTCAGTAAAATTCATATTCATAATATTGATCGGATACCCCTTGATCGTCCGGTATTGATATCCAGTAATCATCCCAGTGCATTTTTGGAAGCTTGCATTCTGGCGACCCATTTTCCAAAATCATTGCATTTTTTGGTAAGAGGAGACATATTTATTAATAAATT
>CAYNIG010000379.1:0-4200 GCA_964396995.1 uncultured Saprospiraceae bacterium
ACATACTTTTTTGGTTTTTAAAGCATTAAAGAGGTATTCGTATATTTGCACTCGAAATTTAAAACCAGATTATAAAATCTAATAAATGAGAAAGTTTCTAAAAGGCATCATACCGGCCTTGCTGTTTATTTCATGTACTTATTTCGTACAGGCGCAGTGTGTATATGATCCAATTTGTAAATGTATGATAGATCAGGCTACTGGAAATAAATGTATAAATACCATTGTCACAGCTGTTCCTTTTCTGAGAATTACCCCTGACTCCAGACCTGGAGGTATGGGAGATGCAGGTATCGCTGTTGAAGGTGGTGCCGGATCTATGTATAATAATGCGTCAATGCTTGCTTTTGCCCAAAATAAATCTTCGATTTCTACTACTTATTCTCCCTGGCTACGGTCTCTCGGCCTCACTGATGTGTACATGGCCTACATAGCGGGATACAGCAAAATTGGAGACTTGCAGGCTATTGGTGGCAGCCTTAGATATTTTTCTATCGGTAATATAGATTTTACAGATGAAAATGGAACACCTGCTGGTACCGGAAGGCCTAATGAACTTGAGATTACAGGTGCCTACTCCCGCAAGCTAAGTGACTATTTTTCAGCCGCAGTAAGCTTAAAGTTTATTTATTCCTCATTGGCTACTGACCAGTTTGTTGGGGGCAATGATATCAGGCCTGGTATTGCTGGAGCAACGGATATTAGTTTTAGTTATAGAAAACCGGTTGGTGACAATACAATGGCTTTTGGCCTGGCCTTTACCAATTTAGGTACCAAGCTTTCTTACACCAAAGCAAATCAGGAATATATTCCTGCCAATTTTGGGTTAGGAGCCGCCTATACCTGGAATTTTGATGAATACAATAGTCTTACACTTACGGGAGATATAACAAAATTACTAGTACCTACACCGTACCAGCCATCGCATCCCAAATACGACAAAGATGGTGTGGATGGTAAAGGGGATGGCATTCCGGATTATAAACAATATAATGTGGTTTCCTCATGGATTAAATCCTTCAGTGACGCTCCCAATGGTGCAAAAGAAGAACTTCAGGAGCTCATGTTTTCTGCTGGTACAGAGTATTGGTATAACAAACAATTTGCAATCAGAGCCGGCTATTTCAGAGAAGATCCATTTAAAGGTAATCGTCAATATCTTACACTTGGTTTAGGAGTAAAATACAATGTATTTGGAATGAATATGTCCTACCTCATTCCTACTGCCAGATCATTGGTAAACAGAGATCCTTTAGCCAACACGGTTCGATTTTCATTGATATTTGATTTTAACGGCGATGAACAGCCTTAATCCATCATAACCCGATCGATAACTTTACTATTTCAAAAAGCAGGGTTGGATGTCGGTGGTTGGATAAAAATTAACCGTAAAACTAATCACTGTACTTGTCTACGGAAAATAATTTGGCGAAAGAAATTCAGATGGCAGATAGATTGTTTGTTGATGCCAAAGACAAATCATTCATTCAAAGCATATAAAATAAAAATAGTATCAATAGATTCTGTTGGGCCGCTAAGCGGTTGAAATTTAAAAATCAAGGCATATTAGCTTAGCCTATCCTGCCACAAAAGCAGCAGTTTTTAAATGAAGTAAACTACTTTCCCATTAACCTGGCCATGGTCTCCCCTATTTCAGCTGGAGATTTTACTACTGTGATTCCGCAGTCTTCCATGATTTTCATTTTGGCTTCGGCGGTATCATTTGCTCCACCGATTATAGCGCCTGCATGTCCCATTTTACGACCTTTTGGAGCAGTTTGGCCTGCAATAAAGCCTACCACAGGTTTTGTACCGTGTTTTTTAATCCAATATGCAGCGTCTGCCTCCATTCCACCTCCTATTTCGCCTATCATTATAATTCCATGTGTTTCAGGATCATTCATTAGTAATTGAACAGCGTCTATTGTAGTTGTCCCCACAATAGGGTCCCCTCCGATCCCAATGCAAGTGGACTGGCCCATACCTGCCTTAGTCACCTGATCCACAGCTTCATAAGTTAATGTACCTGATCTGGATACAATACCAATATTGCCTTTTCTGTGTATAAATCCTGGCATAATTCCGATTTTCGCTTCATCCGGTGTAATGATACCAGGACAATTAGGGCCAATAAGTCTGCAATTAAAATCTTTTATGTATTCTTTTACTTTGATCATATCCTGCACCGGAATACCTTCGGTTATGCACACGATCACATGGATACCAGCTTCAGCACTTTCCATGATGGCATCTGCTGCAAAGGCAGGAGGCACAAAAATGATCGAAACATTGGCATTCACTTTCTGAACCGCTTCCTTTACATTATTAAACACAGGCCTGTCAAGATGGGACTGCCCTCCTTTACCGGGGGTCACGCCACCAACCACATTGGTACCGTATTCTATCATCTGAGTTGCATGGAATGTACCTTCTTTACCCGTAAATCCCTGTACTACTACTCTGCTATCTTTGTTAACTAATACACTCATTGTTTTTGATTGATTGATTCTTCAAAGATGAAAACATCTTCGTTTGATTTATGCATAAAATATTTTTCTCTGGCATATTTTTCTTTGTTCTGATCGAGGTCCTGTTTGTCCTTTTTTGCCAGCACGATTAGGTTTCCCAGATTTTGTTTTTCTCTTTCCAGTCTGAATATAGACTGCGATAACTGCCATTGATTGAGCCATTTATTTTTATCAAAGAAAAACATCCAAATAAAAAACACCATGCCTGTGATCGTATATTTATTGATCACTTTTTCAGGTACAATTTTAGAAATTTGTTCTTTAATATTATCTATCATATTTTAATATATTTTTGAATTGGAGCCTTAAATATATTAAAAAAAAACGTTATATAATCATAAAAGCTTTGCCGGGATAGACTGCTGATTCTCCTAATTCCTCTTCAATTCTAAGTAACTGGTTGTATTTAGCCACCCGATCAGACCTGGAACCTGAGCCGGTTTTTATTTGGCCGGTATTCAATGCCACTGCCAAATCTGCAATAAAGGTATCCTCTGTCTCACCCGATCTGTGACTGATGATGGAGGTATAAGCATTTCGATTTGCCAATTGCACAGCATCAATAGTTTCCGATAATGTGCCTATCTGGTTTACTTTAATCAAAATGGAATTGGCTGCATCGGAGTCAATACCTTTTTGCAGTCTGTCGGTGTTGGTTACAAAAAAGTCGTCACCTACAATTTGAATCTTTTGGCCTAACTCTTTTGTCATTTTAGTCCAACCGGCCCAATCATCCTCATGTAAACCGTCCTCTATCGATAAAATGGGATATTTATTGCACCAGTCCTTCCAGTAACTGATCATACCATCTGTATCCAACTCTCTTTTATCTGACTTTTTGAATACATACCGTTGTTTTTCTTCATTCCAAAGTTCTGAGGTTGCAGCATCCATTGCAATTGCAATATCTACACCAGGCTTATACCCTGCTTTAGCTATGGCTTCCAACACTGTCTCAATCGCTTCTTCGTTAGATTGAAGGTTGGGAGCAAATCCACCTTCATCGCCCACATTGGTACTGTATCCTTTTGCTTTTAAAACTGTTTTTAAATTATGAAAAATCTCTACTCCCATTCTGAGTGCCTCCGAAAAAAAATCAGCCCCTATAGGAATGATCATAAATTCCTGGAAGTCAATTTTATTGTCCGCATGGGCTCCCCCATTAAGAATGTTCATTAAAGGAACTGGCATCACGTGAGCATTTACACCACCCAGATACCTATATAACGATTGTTTGGTTTCCAGTGACGCTGCCTTGGCTGCAGCAAGAGAAACTCCGAGGGTAGCGTTAGCACCCAATTTACTTTTATTAAATGTACCGTCAAGTTCGATGAGCAACTGGTCTATGTATTTCTGATCTGTGACATCCACTCCAATTAATTCTTCACGAATCAGGTCCTCTACGTTTTGGCAGGCTTTTAAAACACCTTTTCCCATGTACCTGTCCTTATTACCATCTCTGAGTTCTACTGCCTCGTGTTTACCGGTAGAAGCACCTGAGGGCACTGCTGCTCTGCCTACAGTGCCGGCTTCAGTTTCCAATTCAACTTCTACAGTGGGATTTCCACGAGAATCAAGAATTTCCCTTGATCGGATATCTACGATTACACTCATATTATTTTAAATTAAGCTTTTTTATTAATTTTTATATCCTGAATAAACTCATCAAATA
>CAYNIG010000380.1:0-4183 GCA_964396995.1 uncultured Saprospiraceae bacterium
TAAAACTTAGATTTGGATGGGGCCAGACCGGAAACCAGGAAATCGATGCCAATAACGCATTTTCACAGTATAGCCAAAGTATTGGTACGACAGCATATGATATTACCGGGAACAGCAATAATCCTACTGCGGGTTTTGCACAAAATAGCGTAGGCAACCTGCAGACCAAATGGGAAACAACTACTTCATCCAACTTTGGAATTGATGCTGTAATTCTCAATGGCAAATTTGATCTCACTCTTGACTTATGGAATAGAAAAACTTCTGACTTATTATTCAGGTTACCTCTGCCTACAACCGCTGGTGCTATCAGGGCTCCTTTCATAAATATTGGAGATATGAATAATAAAGGAATTGATTTTGGTGCTACCTATAGAGGCAATGCGAAAGCATTTAAATACGATATAGGATTGGTAGTGGGCGCATATAAGAATGAAATCTTACGAGTGGGTAATAATGACGATGCTTTCTTTACCGGTGGGGGATCACGGTTTAGTGTGGGTGGTATCACCAGAGGCATCAAAGGACAGCCTATTTCCACCTATTATGGATACAAAATCCTCGGTATATTTAAAGACAAAGCAGAAACCGATGCAGCCCCTGATCATAGTGCGGTAGGTGGCGCTAATGTAGGCCGATGGAGATTTGCCGATCTGAATAACGACAAAAAAATTGATGATAAAGATTACGGTCCGCTGGGTAATCCGCATCCTGATTTTACCTACGGGCTCAACCTGGGATTATCCTACAAAAAGTTTGATTTGACTGCGTTTTTCCAGGGAGTACAGGGCAATGAATTGTTTAATTATGTACGATATTGGATAGACTTTGAAGTATTCAATGCAAACCGATCATATGAATCCTTGTATGAATCCTGGGATCCACAGACCAATCCAAATTCACTGCTTCCAAGATTGGATTACAATGACCAACAATCCAGCCAATCATCCAATTCTTACTACGTTGAAGATGGATCATACCTGAGGCTAAAAAATCTTCAGTTAGGATATACACTACCTGCCTCAGCAGGTAGGAAAATTGGTATGGACAATTTGAGATTGTTTGTACAAGGTATCAATGTATTTACCCTTACTAAATACAGAGGATATGATCCGGCATTTAATGTTACCGGTCCTGGAGATAATGGTGGCAATAATGTGGATATCACTACAGGTATTGATTACGGTCAATACCCGGTGGCAAGAACCATTATGTTTGGTTTATCCGCTTCATTCTAATTCTTTAAAATATAATTTATCAAAATTTAAATATGAAAAATTCGATCAAAATATTTCTGATGGCAGCCCTGACAACGCTGGGGCTATCGTGTGGGGATGATTTTTTAAATAAAACTCCGGTAGGAGGACTTAATCAGGCAACGCTTGCTAACCCACAGGGAGTAGAAGCTACTTTAATTGGTGCTTATTCATTGCTCGATGGTTGGGCGCAAGGTTGGGACTTTGGCGGAGATGTGTGGAGATCAGCCGCATCCAATTGGGTGTATGGAGGTATCTGCGGTGGAGAAGCAAATAAAGGTTCTGATAATTCAGATCAGCCTGCCATCAACCCAATAGCCAGGTATGAGTCTCTTGCTTCCAATGATTATTTCAAAGGCAAATGGTATGTATGTTATGATGGTGTAGCCAGATCCAATTCTACAATATTACTATTGGATCAGACTACAGGTATCCCTGCTGATAGAGCAAAATCTATTTTAGCAGAAGCTACCTTCTTACGTGCTCACTACCATTTTGAAGCTAAAAGAATGTTTAATAATATTCCATACATAGGTACTGAAGTAGCAAAAGCGGCAGCTTCAGATATCAATGCTTACCAGGTAGCCAATGACAAAGACACATGGCCTCAGATAGAAGCCGATTACAAATATGCATACGATAATCTGCCGGAGACACAGTCTGCTATAGGTAGAATCAATAAATGGGTTGCCGGAGCTTCCCTGGCGAGATGTTATATGTACGAGAAAAAATTTACTGAGGCCAAAGCATTATTGACTACGCTGATTGCCAATGGTAAATCCAGTACTGGTGAAAAATGGGGATTAAATGATTCCTATCACGATAATTTCAGGATTGCTACTAAAAACAGTAAAGAGTCCGTATTTGCTGTTCAAAACTCTGTAAATGATGGTGCTGATGGTGAAAATGGTGGCTATGGTGATGTATTAAACTTCCCTTATACGGGTGGTCCCGGTGAATGTTGTGGATTTTATCAGCCTTCATTGGAATTCGTAAATTCTTTTAAAGTTGATGCAAACGGACTACCAATGCTGGATGGATCGTATAATGCCACACCTGTAAAAAATGATGATGGTCTGCCTTCTGATGCTCCCTTTACCCTGGGCAATGAAACACTTGATCCCAGATTGGATTGGAGTGTAGGCCGCCGTGGCATTCCTTATTTGGATTGGGGCCCACACCCTGGGCAAAAATGGATTCGCGACCAGGTGTATGCCGGACCTTTCTCTCCAAAGAAACATGTTTTCTACAGTGCTGAAAAAGGATCTAAATCAACTGCCTCAGGATGGGCACAGGGAGCTAGTGCAAATAATACAAACCTGATTCGATATCCGCATCTTTTATTATGGCTTGCCGAATGTGAAGTGGAAGGTGGTAATCTGGAAGCTGCAAGAGCTTTAGTAAATCAGGTGCGTGCCAGAGCGGCTAATCCTTCATCATGGGTTAAAAAGGCTGATGGTGCCAATGCTGCAAATTATGTAATTGGATTATACAATACTCCCTGGACAAACAAAGATGTGGCGTCACAAGCCGTACGATTTGAGCATAAACTTGAATTTGGAATGGAAGGACATCGATTCTTTGATTTAGTACGATGGGGTATAGCTGCCCAGACTTTAAATGCTTATATAGCATTCGAAGGTAAGTACCGAATAGCGATGTTTAAAGATGCAAAATTCACAGCAGGTAGATCTGAATATTTCCCTATCCCTCAGTTTGCAATCATAGCCAGTGCAGTGGAAGGCACTCCTAAATTAAAACAAAACCCCGGTTATTAATTATAGCCACAGGGTTAATGGAATAATTTTTCTTTTCTATCATACATATTCAGAGCCGTTTTCTTAAAAGAGAACGGCTCTTTTTTTTGTGTTAAACTACTACCTGTCTAAAGAATGATACATTCTATCGATTGATTTTATTTCAGTTTGATTTTCAATTAAACTATTCCGGTATGGCATCGTCTGATAGGTAACTAAATAGTTTATATAAAATGAAAAATGTATCAAAAACAAGGACTTTGGTTTTTACTTTCCTATTGTTATCAGCTGGTGCGGCATACAACCAGACTGATTTCGAAAAGAAAGGAAAACCCGAAATTCGATCTAATGCTTCACCTAATGCAGGTAAAAATGGGCAAAAGGATGAAGGCATACAACGTGATTCATCCAGAAGACATTTTGGTGGAAAACAAAGTTTCAATCGTAGAGGTGGATTTGACGGACGACCCCATTTTGGGAGACGCGGAGGTGAAGTTTATAGAATGAACCGGTATTATGGATCTCAGCTTCGTCGCCATCCATATGGCTCACCCTATTACGGTCCAAGGAATTTTAATTGGCGTGGCGGGCAGTTTCGAAACCATCCATTTTCCAGCAGGCTTCATAGATGGGATAATCGGTCTATGGAAAACAGACAAAAAATTCAATCTGAATTAAGACAGCTAAAAGAAAAGATATGGAAAGATGGAGTGATGGATATAAAAGAAAGGGACCTGCTTAAAGAAAGAAAAAAGGAATGGTTGAATTCCAGTCCCGGTTGGCATAGAAATAATCGAAATCGTCAACCCGACCAAAGAAAAAATCCCGAGAAAGAATAATTTAATTTTTCTGACTTAAAAAAAGCCCTGGATGCGTTCAGGGCTTTTTTTAAATATATTCTGATTGCCGGTTGCACTACATGATCTGGGTTATCTTTGCAGCCAGTTCCAATTTTTATGCAAATTCATTTTAAGTATTCTTGTTTGTTTTTTATTTCATTCTTATTAATCCGTTGCCATAAAGAACAAAATGAAAAGAAAACAATTGCGAAAGACAATACAACCCTGTTTACACGTAAATCCAAAGAAGAAACCAATATCAGCTTTGCCAATACGGTTACCGATACCAAAGACTTTAATATTCTCAATTACCGTAATTTTTACAATGGAG
>CAYNIG010000381.1:0-4172 GCA_964396995.1 uncultured Saprospiraceae bacterium
ATAAAACCAACTGTTTACATTACGACGGAGGTCGTGAAATCAAATAACAAGTTTGTATTCTTGATCAACGTGAGAGAAGGAATAAACAAACCTTATAAAACCATCAAGGGTGAAATCTTTTTAAAGCAAAGTTCTAATAAAAGACTACTTACCGAAAATTCTGAGATATTAAGACTCTTTCAGACAAGTGGTAATTATTATTTTAAAAATGCTCCTATTCGATAATTGATTTTTGACGATCGTGTTGAAATAATAAGTCCCGGTAAATTACCCAATAGCCTGATTGTAGAGGAAATAAAGTATGGTAATCCGGTGATCAGAAATAATCAATTGGTTGCATTTAGTATTCATGCATTGCCCTTTAGTGGTCTGGGTTCAAGAATAAAAAGAGCGCTTAGAGAGCAACCCGATTTGGTAATGATTAATGATATTGATGGAGAACAATTCATAGTGAAGATACCTAGGAAAAAAATAGAACGAATTTGAAAATTTGAATGGGGAGTATCCTGTGACTGAATTTTAGCTAAATTTTATAGTGAGTATGCCTCCCGGAAAATAATTTAACAGTCATTCCGGTAACATTCACAATAACCACTACACCTATTTTAGTTATTCACCTATAAAATATTACCAGGTAATGTACAGTAACATCAGGGTGGCAAAACACATCCCTGCATAACTGTTAAAATGAAATTTTAAAAACTCAATAATATGGCAACAACTAAAAAAATCATCTTACCCAGAGTGCGATTTCAGTATGCGACAAAATTTATATGCATTTCTGCAATTCCAGGTACCTCTAATGCCAATGCATTTATGTTACCAGGTAATTACCAGACCGTAGTAAACATCCACAATCCGTGGACTAAGCCGGTCAAGTACAGGCGAAAACTGGCCAGTGCCATAGGCATCTCCGAATACAAATGGACAGAGCTAAAGCCAGACGGAGTGGAAACCATCACTTGTGAAAACATGAATATGTTTGATCTGAATTTTATTCATGGTTTCGAAGGCTTTTTGGTAGTTGAAAGTCCGATCAGTATCGATGTAACAGCAGTGTATATGGCTGGAGATAAGTCGGTGAATAGTATCGATGTGGAAGAAATAAAAGAACGAAAAATATAAGATGAAATACTAATGCCTGGTGTGAGTGCCAAGAATAAACCAGGATTTTTAGTATTTTGTGCTTTTTTTAAAGTGGTACTTTAAATTATAATTGATTTTTTAAAGTAATACTTTAAAAATGTATAACTTTGGCCTATGTATGTATAATAGACTTCAAACTTTTGCACGATCAGGGGAAAACAGTCTGTTTTTATGGGGAGCCAGACAAACTGGCAAAAGCACGTTAATATCCAAATTTTTCCCGGATGCTTTGATGTTGGATCTTTTAAAAAGTGAAGTATATCAATCGTTATTGCTGAGGCCAAATTCGCTTAGGGAAATAGTAAGAGCAAGTCAGTCAAAAACGGTAGTGCTGGATGAAATACAAAAATTACCCATTTTATTGAATGAAGTTCATAGCTTGATTGAAAGCGATAAAATCCGTTTTATTCTTTCAGGATCTAGCCCGAGAAAAATAATGCGAAATAATCAAAATCTATTGGGCGGCAGAGCATTGAGGTATGAGTTATATCCACTTAGTTTCGCCGAAATACCGGATTTTAATTTGAATAGAGCTATAAATTATGGATTACTACCCAGGCACTATCTCAGCGATGATCCTGAGGTATTAATATCAAATTATATTAATAGCTATTTGGAAGATGAAATATATGCTGAAGCCAGGATAAGAAACCTCTCCGTATTTGCAACTTTTCTTCATAAAGCTGCATTCTCCAATGGAGATACAGTAAATTATTCCAATATTGCTACAGATTGTGGTGTAAGTAGCCCGACCGTAAAAGAGTATTTTCAAATACTGGAGGATACGATGATTGGAAAGTATATTCATCCCTTCCAAAAAAGGCCTAAGCGACAGGTCATAAGCACCCCTAAATTTTACTTTTTTGATGTGGGTATAGTCAATCATTTGCTCAAAAGAAAAAATGTAGTTTTTGGTACAGAATTAATGGGTCATGCTTTTGAGCATTTAATTTATATGGAACTCAATGCGCATTCACATTATACTCAAAAAAATTACCCTATTACATTTTGGAAAACGAAAACCAAAATGGAAGTCGATTTTATACTGGGTGATCATGAAATAGCCATAGAAGTAAAATCAACCTCACAGGTGCAAAACAAACATCTAAAGAATCTGAAAGCATTTAAGGAAGAGTACCACGTGAAGTATGCCATTGTCGTTTGCAATGAAGTATTTCCAAGATTGGTTGATGGTGGAATTCTTATACTACCCTGGAAAGAATTTTTATCCAGACTTTGGAAAGGAGAAATTATCTAAACATAAAATGAGGATCATTTGGAAATCATTGATTCAAAAAGATATATAAATGGGACTTGGCAATAAGATTAGAATTCTTAGCGAGTACAATACTTTTAGGCTTCATGATTCCTTCGCAAGATGTGAGGCGGGTAAGTTAAAGACTGTTTACAATTCATCTGGATTCAAAGAATGGGTTCAAAGAATTGAATTTTATGATAGTGATTTGAAACAATTAATAAAATTGGATTTATACGGACTAAAAGAACTGACTAAAGTTGTTAGTCTAAATGAAATGGAATTTGGTGATCAGTTCATTGATCTTTGCACTTTATTCAAGGTTGATTTTAAAGAGCAGATAAAGAAGCATGCTTTTCTCTGGATAGAAAATGAAGAGCGACTTGCAACTATAGCATTGAAGCAATCTGCAGATGGAATGGTTTACGTTACGGTCTTTTTGATTGATTCCGGAGATAGTAGAAAAGCCCCGATTCTGTATATTCATGGTATTTGGAAGACCTCACCTGCAGACCTTTTGATAAATAGATTATTTCAGCCTGCATAAATTTGCTTTAGATCAATTAAATATTAATAAATTAAAATACGATCACAATTTAGAATAATATGAAGGCAGTTATTTATTATTTACTATTCCTACCTGTATTTATCTATTCACAATATTCCATCCAAAATATCCTCTATGAGACAGACTCTTGTGATGGATCTTTTGAGTTAAATGTGAAGGGGAATACATTCAATCGAAAAGGATAAAACTAAAAAGGGGGACTTCGCAGTCCCCCCTTTAGTTTTATTGATTTATTATAATCATATCAATTCGCCGGATCAGCCGGAGTATTGCTATTATTATCCCGTTCGCTCAATGGATAGGGATAAAAATTGCGACTTCGCTCTGCTGCGGGTCTATTAAATCTGCGTGCATCATCTAATCGTAAGCCGGTCATGAATAATTCTATGCATCGCTGGCGGTATATTTCAGTAAGTACAGCATCAGATGTAGACGCTCCACTATAGGCAGGAAGGTCTGCTCCAATACCCCAGGCATCACCGGCTGCTTTTTTGGTAAGCACTTTATTTAATTCGGTGATGGCGTCTGCAATATTGTTTTTACGGGCCAATACTTCTGCTTTGATTAAGATCATCTCACCGGGTCGGTAGATGGGCACTGCAGAACCATTACCTGTATAAAAACTGGCCTTGCCAAGATTGGCACCAGCAGTGGTATTCAGGAAAAAGGCTAATCGTTTATCTGCTGCATCCGGCTTTAGTGCGTCAGGTATACCAAGATTAGTATTGGTAGGTTCTACCACGTTTCTATTACTGGTCACCGCTTCGAATATGGCATTTCGGCTTACATCATCATGATTAAAAGATGATTTTTTAGTAAGGTCTACTTTAGTTGCTGCAGCCAATGCTTTATCATTGTCGCCAATCATCAGGCTGTACCGGGCGATGAGTGCATTAGCAGTATTTACAATATCTATTCCCGGCACTACACGAGTAGTAAAATAAGAGGATAATGCACCAACGGAAGCAGCCGATTCCAATAGTTTTATAGCTTCTTTTATCAGGTCATCTCTTTTTAGAAAAGAAGCTTTATTGCTTACCTCGAGAGTCCCTTGTTCAAAGAAGGTAGCCATGATACCCAGTGCCATCGCTTTATGTAATTGAGCAAAAGCATCAATCCCCGCTTTGGTGCCGGCTTCAGTGACTATGCCTGAGTTTTTTAATATCAGGTCAGCATTGGATTTTACGATATTGCATTGCTCCC
>CAYNIG010000382.1:0-4140 GCA_964396995.1 uncultured Saprospiraceae bacterium
TGTCCTCTAGTAGAGGTATAAAATTTTATAATACTTCTCACCTGCAGGACTTACTAATTCCACCGGGGAGGAAATGCCTTTGACTTTCATAGTATCCAGGGTGAAATATACCTCAGGTTCAAGGTCTCTTATCTCAAAAAAAGTATCGCCCGATTTGGGATTGGTGATTCGACCATCGTTGCTGTAACTTTGTTCTTTTTTATTACCATATTTTTTTACGGCCGCAGAAAAAGTCAACGAATCATTTAAAATTAATCTTCTTGCTTCTGATAGTTTAGTTTTCGCCAATTCTAAATCCTTCTCTTCTATTTCAGGTTTAATAAGGATATGGCGGGTGTGGATGGTATTGCCTCTGAGTTCCAATAATTGGATAAGGTGAAAACCAAACTCTGATTCAACGATTTCAGAATATTCACCAGGCTCGAGGTTGTAAGCGGCAGCTTCGTATTCCTGAACAAATGATCCTCGTTTTGCCCAGCCCAAATCCCCATTTTGTTTTGCTGATCCAGGGTCATCAGAATAGGTACTGGCCAAGGCTTCAAACTTTTCACCTGCTTTTAATCTGGCGAGTATTTTTTCCAGTTTGTCTTTGGCTCTTGCTTTGGAAGAATCATTTGCTACCGGATGGATTACAATCTCAGATACTTCCACCTCACTGCTGAGGTAGGGTAGGCTATCTTTATGTATTTTGTTGTAAAATTGTTTTACTTCGGAAGGAGTCACCGTGATATTTTCCATCAGTGTATTTTTCATTTTTTCTGAAACCAATTGATTTTTCAGGTCTTCCTTGAAATCGGCTTTTACTTCATTTACTCCTTTGCCATAATAGGCCTCAAATTGAGTTACATCATTGCCCATACTTTCGAGTATTCTTTCGATGCGGAGGTCTAACTGACCTTCCAATTCTTCATCGGTGACCACTACACTATCTATGAAAGCCTGGTGTACAAGTAATTTGGAAACCATCATATTCTCCAACAGGAAACACCGGTCTTCCGGTTTTACCACTCCTTGCCTTGACTCTACCATTTTAATTTGTTCAGCCAGGTCTGAAAGTAAAATTACTTCATTACCAACCTCGCAAACTATTTTATCTATGATCACTTTCTGAGCAGAGAGTAAGCTGAAAAAAGGGAAAAACAGCAAGGCTGAAATCCAATTTATTTTTTGTTTCATAGTATTATTGGTAAAATATTTTGACATTATTTTTTCGCATTTCATTCTCATATAATTTTGTCTTAAAGTCTTCTATGAGTTTGTTTTTTCTTTTATTTAATATTACAATTCTGGCTTTAGGCGATACATAAGACATGGGCGCGGCTTCCTGTTTGGAAACAAGTTCGAATACCTTAAACAAATACATGAATTTATCATCGTTAAAACTGAGTTCTTCACCACTTGCCCAATTGCGCGCACTGATCTTATTTTTCGGAAAAATAGCTTCGATTTCGAAAACATTGTGCCAAATACTGTCTTCAAGATGGTATATTCCATTGTATTTTTCCACATATCGGGCCAGCTTCTTTAAGTTGGCTTCCGTGGGATCTGACCACCACGATCTGATATTTTTTTCATCGCGGTCCCTGGTGACCAACGGTATTTTAATGACATAACAACGAATGATGGCCGTTTCAAGTTGATACTGATCTTTGTTTTTTTCGTAATATTCTCTTAATTCTTCCTCCGACACCAATGAATCCAGGTTTTCCTGAATCAATTGCTGCTGAAAATTGAGACTGATCAGTGACTCGCGGTATCGTTTCAACAAATCTTCGATCGAAAGATTGACGGGAAGGTGTTTTTCGGCCTCATTTAAAAAAACTTGCTCTTGAGTCCATCTGGTGCAATATTTCGAAATAATTTCAGCACTATCCTCTTTAGTGGAGTTTGCAGGGAATAAACCAGCCATGTCAGAAAGCTTTAACTGCTTTTGGTAAACTGACGCTAATATCGTATCAGTTTGTTTTTGTTCCTGTGGAAAATAATGACAAGAGAGCAATGCCAGCAATACGATAAAAGCGGAATTTTTCAAAGTGATAAAATCCACAGGCGTTTTTATTTTCTGATAAGTTTATTGAGTACCGTTTCATTGATTTCTACCTTGAACTCTTTCTCCAGGTCAGCAATCCATTCTTTTTCCAGGAAGTCCTGGTAATCAGCGATGACATAACCCCTTGCTTCATCCAATGTTTTAATAACCGGAGGTTGTATCTGCTCTACTTTCTTCCATGTCGTAGTACCTTGTTCTTTATCTATCGAAAAGGGAGTTAAAAAACCTGCCTTCCAGGATAAATTTTTCATTTCGTCTGATTCTTTCTCTACATATTCCTTAAGATAGGTAATCAACGGTTGTTTTTTGTTGAATTTTTTTATGGTTTTTTCAATGGGGTTTTTTCCGGAGTATTCATATACGGATTTTACTACATTTTCATCGGTAGATTTAATAATGTATTCATTGGTTAAAGCTCTTTCATTCCATTTGTACCGGTCCTTATTTTTCTCGTAATATTTTTTTAACCCCACCGTATCAGAAGATGCTTTATCCCATACTGCTTGCCTTGTGATCTCAAACAATAATATCCCTTCTTCGTACTCCCGCATCAGGTTTTTAAACTCAGGATATATTTCAGCCAAATGCTTTTGTTCAAATTCTATCACTTTTTCGTTTACATAACTGTTGAATAGCCCCGGTAATACCTGGGCAGCCGGGGTACCATTGGGATAAATAAGCCTTTCTTCCGTATTGGACTTAAGGTACCTGGCAAAATCAATTGAATTATACAATTGTTTTCCAATTGAAAAGATAGAAAGATCCGGAAGGGCAGCAGAAGGCTCCCAGCTAAAAGAAGTAAAATCAGCAGGTAAAGCGGCAGTAAATTTATCCAGGTTATTTTGAAATAGGGTGAAATTATTAGAAGATTTTATTTTGTCTATAACTTTGGATTTAGCCAGCTGATATCGGCTATCCGATTCAATCATTGCCCTTATTTTTTCCCTGGCCTGGGCATATGGTAATTCTTCTTTATGGCTTATCCGTTTGATAAAATGATATCCAATACGGGATTCGATAGGGCTGGACACCTCCCCATCTTTAGCTAACTTAAATATAGCATCCTCAAATTCTTTTTCAAATTGATTTATCCCTACAAACCCGATATAGCCATCCTTTGATTTAGTATTTTCATCCGCTGAATATTTTTGAACCAACTGGTTGAAATCGGTTCCTGATTTTATCTCTTTTGTAATTTGATCCAGTATTGCTTTTTCAGCCGGTTTTTTTACCAGTATTTGTGCTATTTCCATTTCACGCCGTGCTGGTCTGATATCATCTACTCTGAGAATATGGTATCCGGAACTCGACCTTACAGGGCGAGATATTTCACCTACCTGCATGTTGTACAGAGTTGTTTCTATTTCGTAAAATCCATCGGGTAACATGGCGGTAACATATCCAAGGTCACCACTGTATTCCAGATTAGAACGGTCATCACTAATATCTGATACTACTTTCCCGAATGGAACCCCTTTTTTGATTTCCTCATATGCCTTTATAGCCCGGTTGTAGGCAGCCAGGGTGTCTGCCGGGGTGGGGTTGGGAGGCATTTGAAGAAATACATGCTTTACAGAAATATCTTTTTTCTGTCGGTCGTATATTTCACGAATCAGCTGTTCCGTGACTTCCTTGTCCATTATATACGAATTGGAAACTTGCTGGGTATACATATTTAGTTCTTCCTTCAGTTCGGGAAGTGTATCCAGCTTAATTTTTTTAGCTTTTTCTACTTTCAGTTTAAACTTTTTATATAATTCCAGGTATTCATCCAGTGATTTTTTTGAATAATCTGCATCTTTACCATTGTTTTTGCCATAAATGTATTGGAACTCACTTACTTTGACCGGATGACCATTGACCGAAAACAGGGTTTCATCGGGAATTTGAGCATGGCTTAGAAATAGACATGAAATCAATAAAAAAAAGGTATAACTTATTCGTTTTGAGAACTTCATATATGTTAATTCTGATGCGCAAAAGTACTAAATATTCAGCTAAGAAAAGCGAAATTATTACCTGATCGGTTTCAGTTTCGGATCCACGCCACCGGCATAGACGGATTGTAATTTCCTTCGAGAATGGGATTC
>CAYNIG010000383.1:0-4040 GCA_964396995.1 uncultured Saprospiraceae bacterium
AAGATTGCCGCCAACGAATTCGCCACGGCGAAACCCAGATCATTATGACAATGGGTGGATAACACGGCTTTTTCGATTCCAATTACATTTTCCCGGAGATACTTGATTTTTGCTCCGTATTCTTCAGGCAAACAATATCCGGTAGTATCCGGGATATTTAAGACCGTAGCTCCTGCTTTCACTACGGCACTGCATACTTTGGCCAGATATTCATTTTCGGTGCGACCGGCATCTTCTGCATAAAACTCTACATCTTCTACAAAAGATTTGGCGAATTTTACAGCCGCTACGGCACGTTCAATGATTTTTTCCTGGGTACTATTAAACTTGTAGCGGATATGGACATCCGAAGTACCAATGCCGGTATGAATACGTGGGTACCTGGCAGGTTTTAATGCTTCGGCTGCAACCTGTATGTCTTTTTCCACCGACCTGGATAGACCGCATACCGTAGAGTTTTTTATCAGTTCAGCAATCTTGTATACACTTTGAAAATCGCCGGGGCTGGAAATAGGGAATCCGGCTTCAATGATATCCACACCTAATTCCTCCAGGCGGGCGGCTAATTCAAGTTTTTGAGCCGTGTTTAATTTACAACCGGGGACTTGCTCACCATCACGTAAAGTAGTATCAAAAATCTGAATGCGTTCGACCATAAAAAAAATAATTTCTTTTTAAAACTTGATAAAATTATTACAATTGCAGGTACTGTCCAAATGAGTCTTTCCATTTTCCTACGGAGGAGACTTATCATTGAAAGTATGCAACTTATTGATTTTTAATTAGTAAATTCGATTTTTCATACAATGCCTAAGCAGCCAACTGACTTCCTGTTACAATTGATTAAATCGCTTTCGAAGCCTGAAAAGCGGCATTTTAAGCTTTTTGTGCAGCGCAATCCAAGCAATTCGGACTCTCTTTTTTTAAGGCTGTTTGCCCATCTGGAAAAACAAAAAGCGTACGATGAAAAGCTGATATTTAAACAGATACCGGAGATCAAAAAACAGCAACTCCCCAATCTCAAAGCACATTTATATAAACAACTATTGCTTAGCCTCCGCCTTATGCATAGGGCAGATAATGATGATATCGACATAAGGGAGAAAATAGACTATGCCCGTATTTTGTACAATAAGGGCCTGTACCGGCAATCACTGGATATACTCGACCGCTCAAAAGAAAAATGCAAAGACCTGGGTTTTTCGGCATTGCTGATGGAAATCATAGAATTTGAAAAATTAATAGAATCGCAATACATCACCAGGAGTATTTCGAGCCGGGCTGAACTTTTATCGAATGAAGCCATAGAAACCTCCAATGAAATACAGCGTATCCAGAAATATTCAAACCTATCATTGCAATTGTATGGTCTCTATCTCAAAGTAGGCTATGTGCGAAACAATAAAGACCACCTGCTGGTAAAAGAATTTTTTAACAGCCGGATCCTGCGAGACCATGAAAATGAACTCGGATTTTATGAAAGGTTGTATCTGTATCAATCCTATGTATGGTATTATTATATGTTGCTTGACTTTAAGATGTATTACCGGTATTCGCAAAAATGGGTCAACTTGTTTGACGAATTTCCGGAAATGTATTCCACTGAAAAGCCAATTTACCTCAAAGGAAGGCACAATCAATTGAATGCTCTTTTTTTGCTAAACAGGCACGATAAATTCATGGAAGCCATGCAAAATTTTTTGCAGTCATTAAAGAAAAATCCGGCCAGGAATGAGAATGAAAAAAGCATTGAATTTATTTATTACTATACACATAAAATAAATCAACATTATCTCGAAGGCAGTTTCCAACATGGGATTCCGCTGGTACAGGATATCATGGCTGCCATAAAAACGGATGTTTACCACCTGGATTTTCACCGAGTTATATTGTTCTACTATAAAATTGCTTGCCTGTATTTTGGAAGCGGTGACAACAGTAAAGCCATAGATTATTTAAATATGATAGTCAATGAATCGCCTGACTTCAGAGGCGATATCCAGTGTTATGCCAGGATATTGCGATTGATTGCCTACTACGAACTCGGAGATAATTTCCTGATTGAATACCAGGTAAAATCCATCTACCGATTCCTGATCAAAATGGACGATCTGCATGCTGTACAACGTGAAATCCTGGGCTTTATTAAAAAACTACCCAGGGTACAACCAACGGAATTAAAAAGAGAATTTAAAAAACTGTTGGATAAACTGACGAAGCTCAAAAATGATCCTTATGAAATAAGGTCTTTTCTATACCTGGATATCATCTCCTGGCTGGAAAGTAAAATACAAGGGGTTTCAGTGCAGCATATTATAAGAGAAAAATTTCTGAAGAAAAGTAAAAAGGGGTAAAAGATTTTTTTAGATGTTATTTCTAAAATTCGTTTGGATGTTTCCTGTCTTTACTAAATGTCTTTTTTACTGATAAGAACCGGTAATTAAAATTTGAGATACATTTTATTAAATAGTTAAAAAAGCATCACTTCTCTGGCTCATGGTCCAGGGTAGTCATGTATGCAAGCACTATACCCCCAATAAGCATGGTCAATTTTATAAGTACACTGATCAATACCGGTAATTTTTCAAGCCATCTGAGGTAGGTAAACTGCAATCCAAGCATAGACATCAATAATGATAAAAATCCCAATACGAAAAGGAGAAAGGCAATTATTAATTTAAACGATTTACTCATGCGCAATTACTGATTTTATATTAGCCCAAATTATACTCCCATTTTGCTCCTCTTGGCCAGATAAGTCTGCAATATAGTTTTGTAGCCTTTGTGTATATCGGCTTCCACCAAATCAATTTTTAATTGCAGAGACAACATTTTAATTTTTTCCCTGAATTTGATCATTTGAGCACGGTATTCTTTTTCAATTTCTTTTGGTAACAACCTTATTTTTTCACCTGTTTCCAGATCGATAAAAAGATGTGGCCTGTTTTCATATTCAAAATTGATTTCCTTACTCTGATCCACAGTATGAAATAAAATCACTTCATGTTTGTTGTGTTTGAGATGCTGGATGGCAGCGAAGATTTCATCGATATGCTGGATGTCTTCGAGCATGTCAGAGAAAATGATGACCAATGACCTCTTGTGTATACGCTCTGCTATTTCGTGCAATACAGCGGCAGATGAGGTTTGTTTTAATTCCCCAGGGTTTTTAAGAATTTTGTCTAAATAGCTGATTAACAGACGATAATGTGCTGTACTGGACTTAGCCTCAGTATGGACAGTAAGGTCTTTGTCAAATAAGCTCAAGCCAAAGGCATCGCGCTGTTTTTTAAACAGGTTCATAAGTGCCGCAGCCCCTAATGCAGAAAAAATAAATTTATTCTGAGTATCATCTATATTCTCAAGACTGCTTTTAGGAAACTGCATGGAAGAGCTGGTATCTATAACCAACTGGCATCTAAGATTGGTCTCCTCTTCAAATCTTTTCGAATATAACCGGTCAGTACGAGCATAGACTTTCCAATCAATGTTTTTGGTGCTTTCGCCCTGATTGTAGATACGATGCTCAGCAAATTCTACCGAAAATCCGTGGAACGGAGATTGGTGTAAACCAACAATGAAACCTTCTACTACCTGATTGGCAAGAAATTCTAACCTGCTTATTTCGCGTATGCCTGTTTCTTCTACTGACTTCATTGAAAGCCAAGATATAAGAATATTTTGAATGGCCTGGCTTAAAAAAGTCTTAAGACATTAAAGCCTCGAGCTTATCAGTAAGTACTTTTTTGGAAGTAGCTCCTACGTGACGATCTACTAATACCCCATCTTTGAAAAATAATAGGGTAGGGATATTACGTACCCCATATTCCATTGTGATATTGGCATTGTCGTCCACATTTACCTTCCCTATAGTAGCTTTGTCTTTATATTCAGATGAAAGATCTTCAATAATAGGTCCTATCATGCGGCAAGGTCCACACCATTCAGCCCAGAAATCCAAAAGGGCTACACCATTTTTTTCTAAAATTTCTTCTTTAAAATTACCGTCCGTAATTGTTTGTGCCATGATTGTTTTTGTT
>CAYNIG010000384.1:0-4037 GCA_964396995.1 uncultured Saprospiraceae bacterium
TCAATTTTTATAATAATGGTGTTTTATTAGGAACAGATCTTACCTCGCCATACAGCTATACTGTAGTAAATGCCCCCGATCCTACCTATACTATTAATGCTATTGCATACGATGATTGTAGTGCAACAACCACTTCCAATACGCTATCCATTACCACTTTTATTCCTGATCCGTGTGCCGGAAATACTCCTCCC
Source organism: uncultured Saprospiraceae bacterium (assembly GCA_964396995.1). Classification (GTDB taxonomy): domain Bacteria; phylum Bacteroidota; class Bacteroidia; order Chitinophagales; family Saprospiraceae; genus JADJLQ01. Next base: position 195 of record CAYNIG010000384.1, read on the forward strand.
ACCATTTCTATTTCTTCCAGTGCCTCTTCTTATATACGGGCAACCAGTTTTACTGTGAATGCCACTAGCTCTGACAATGGTACCATTACCAAAGTCAATTTTTATAATAATGGTGTTTTATTAGGAACAGATCTTACCTCGCCATACAGTTATACCATCAATCCGGCCAATAGCGCCAGTTATTCAATTTCGGCAAGATCTTATGATAACTGTGGAGACTCTTCAACCTCAACCGCACTTATAATCAACACTACCGTTAGTTGCAGTGACGGGGTACAAAACGGTACTGAAACGGGAAAAGATTGTGGGGGCAGTTGTACAGCCTGTGGATGTACTTCCAGTATTAATCTAAGCTTAAATAAAACTTCTAGCCAATCCACCACTCAGAGTAATACATACCGAGCAGGCAGAGCGAATGATGGTATTCAAAGTACTTCCAATTATTCACGTACACGCAACGCGACTCAAAACTGGTGGCAAGTAGACCTTGCGGCCACTTACAGAATATCGAGTGTAATCATCAGGCATCGTATAGGTTGTAGTTCTTGTGTGGGTGAAATCAAACGATTCAGATTATTTGTCACCACATCTCCTGTGACCAGTTTTAATACAGTAGGCTATGTGTACGAGTACAATTCTGCTACGGGATTGGGCAATGGGGAAACCCTTACCATACCCGTGTCCAATGCCAATGGACGGTATGTGCGTATTTATGTTGATAATGGCACCAGTTCACGAGCCATGTCCTTTGCGGAGGTGACGGTAATGGGTTGTACTGTACCTGCTTCTGTACAGGCTGATCCTAATCCAGTTTCCTATGTATCAGGTAAATCAAAATCACTGTTAATTTATCCCAATCCATTTTCAGATTATATTACCCTGAGTCTGGATCAAAATCCAATCGCAGCAGCATTGATTCAGGTATTTGATCTTCAGGGCAGATTGATCTTTACCCAATCCAAACCAGACAGGATAGTTACTTTACATCATTTAATTCCCGGTACCTATATTCTAAAAGCAGTTACCGATGAAGGTATTTATACAACTAAAATTGTAAAATACTAAGGAGTTACATAACCGGTTACATTATTGATTTCATTCTAAGTTTAGCTATTCTGCCGGCCGCAATAGCTTATTTTATGTATTGTTTACTGGGCTTATCTTTCGAAAAAAAATTCCAACTCTCTTTTGTTTTAGTGTAACTTTAGAATACCTCCCGGCAAAAAATAACCCATTAAACTATTACGAAAATGCTTTCATCCCTGTGGATTCTGGTTAAGCTATGGTTGGCTATGGCTACCTCTTCTGCGGCTGACCCATGCCCTACAGAAGGTATCTATTTTACTACACAACAACAGGTAGATAGTTTCCGCATCCTGTATCCGGGTTGTACTGAGATAGCCGATTTTGTGGTAATATCCGGTAGTGTAAAAAACCTCGATTCCTTATTTGAGGTGGAGGCTACAGGTGCTTTTGAAATTTCAGATGCTGATTCACTACTGAATCTTCATGGTCTGATCAATCTGCAAGAGGTCAATGGTAGTTTTGTAATTAATAATGCCAATTTACTGACAAATCTGAATGGGTTGGATTCATTGAAGAGAGTGGATAATAATTTTCGATTGAGTAATAATGCTTCCCTTCAATCTCTGGAGGGATTAAGATCACTGTCCATTCATTCTATTGAGGTCTTGGATCTGATCAATAATCCCTCGTTGGTGTATTGTACCATTCCTTTCGTTTGTGAATATCTCAAAGAGGATAAAACATATCAAATATGGAATAATGGACCAGGCTGTTCCAATCCCAATCAAATTCAACGGGCATGCGATACGAATTTGCTTTGTCCGCAAGGCGTGGTAAACATAAACTCTAAACAACAACTCGAAGAATTCAGGAGCTTGTTTCCAAATTGTACAGATCTGCAAAACTCCTTGTATATAGAATTCGCAACCGACCTCGACAGCAATGGACTAAAAGAATTATCTCATATCAAATCGGTAAAAGGATCCATAGTGCTCTACGGTAATTCCAGCCTCCAATCTCTCGAAGGCCTGGATTCAATCCGTTATATTGGCGAAAATCTGCTGATCCAATACAATGAAGCATTAACCGACCTGTCTGCCCTGTCCAATCTTACTTCAGTCTCCCGTTTGTTTTTCGCTCAAAATGCCAAATTGCAAGATATAAGTGTATTGAATGTGCTTTCGCCTGATTCGGTTTCGTATTTATACATCGTGGACAATCCTGTCCTCAACACCTGTAATACCGAATTCATCTGTCAGTTTCTTCAATCAGACAAAAATTTTGATATTAAGAATAATGATGTCAATTGTATTTCTGGTTTAGCTGTACTCAAATTATGTAATCCCGGCTTAGATTGTCCTCCTTCCAATCTGAAATTGACTGATCAGGATGAAATCAATCAATTCACTATTCATTTTCCCAATTGTACAGCAATAAATGGCAAGCTGGAAATCTGGGATGAAAAATCTGATATATTGGACTTCAGCCCACTCCGAAAAATCAGAATGGTAAAAGATGAATTTAAAATATTTTATCTGGTTGCTAAAACGGATCTTTCAGGACTTGATTCATTGACGGAGACCGGGGGACTTACTATCGAAGTGAACCCAGGTCTAAAAACCCTGCACGGTCTGGAAAACCTTAACCTGGTAAATGGTGAAATTTACATCAGATCAAATAGTGCCCTTACCGATATTACAGCATTGAGTTTGGTTGATCCGCTCCACATCAGTCAAATGATAATATCAGAAAATCCATTTTTAAAATGGTGTGGTATGGAAAATATTTGTAAGTACATCCAACTTGGAAATCCGCTGGTGGTATCGGAAAATGATTCCTCTTGTACCAGCCTCTCAGATCTTCAAAAGACATGTGGTATTGTAGATTGCAGTACCGATGCAATTACTCTTTCCAGCCAGGAAGAGGTAGACTTGTTTCCGGTCAACTACCCTGCGTGTAATACCGTAAATCAAATCACCATTTCGGGTGCCAATATCACCAACCTGGATTCATTGTATCCGATCAGGACTGTACGTGGTGATTTAACCATAACTACAAATAATGCATTAATTTCGGTCAGTGGACTCCATCAACTGCAAAAAATAGGAGGTTATCTCTGGATTGAATTTAACCCTTTACTGGAAAGTCTCGGTGGCTGGACAAACCTTACCACCATCTCAGGAGGACTATATATCTTCAATAATGCATCTTTATCAGATATCGAATCTTTACGCTCTGTACAATCGGGTACTATTTTTGATCTGATCATTTCGTCTAATCCCAGGCTGTCTGTATGTAATGTCCCCATTGTCTGTCGATTTCTAAATGAACCAGACAATATTTATTATTTTATTTCAGACAATGCGACCGGGTGCAATACCAAAGCACAAATACGTACCGCATGCGGCGATGCTATTTGTCCTGTCGGATCAGTCACCCTGACTACCCAGCAAGAAGTAAATGAATATAAAAAATGGTATTTGGATTGCACTACCATACCCGGTGACCTGACTATTGCAGGCAAAGACATTCATTACCTGGACTCACTGCATGAATTGATTTCTATACATGGTCAATTGATTGTAGAAAATACAAGCCTGGAAACGCTACACGGCCTTGAAAATATCAATTATCAATTACTAAAAGGACTGGTACTCCGGTCTAATGATTCGTTGGCTGTATGCGAATTAAAGCCGATCTGTGACTACCTTTCTATTGATTCCAATTCCTATGAAATACATGATAATGCTGCAGGTTGTGTTTCCCGGGAAGCAATTCAATATGAATGCTCAAAATATTGTTTTTACGAAGGTCTGG
>CAYNIG010000385.1:0-4006 GCA_964396995.1 uncultured Saprospiraceae bacterium
TTCAATCATACGGGGCAGGCGCAAAGTATTTATGGAGAGCACAGCCTCTCTATACTGCCAGCCAGCCTAGCACCCACCACAGTTCAATCTTTTTTTGATGACTGTCAGATACTTTTATAAATGTTTGCATCAATTTTAGAAAACCTACTGCAAACAGAAAACTACAAAAATGAAATACTTATATAAACTCTCTTTTCTATTAATTATTGTTTCTACATCGTATGCCCAAAAGAAAGGAATACTACAATGGACACCTTCAAAACCTGAAATAGAAACCTATGATTTTTTTGAGGTAAATCTTACCCTACCCAAAGCATTTATTGGCAATCCTTTCAAAGACGCTCAATTGACAGGAGAGTTTAAAACACCAGAAAACAAAACACACATAATTGAAGGTTTTTGCGATGCACAAGATGGCAAAGTGTTCAAAATAAGGTATATGCCCACTCAAACTGGCACGTACAGCTTTAATTTAAGTTTCAGACAAGCTAACAAAACCCAAACATACACTGGTAGTTTCATAGGAAAGACTAGCAATAGAAATGGGCTTTTGAGGCAAGATAAAGTAAACCCTTGGCATTTTGTTTTTGAAAATACCGAACAGCATTATTTTTGGAATAGTACCACTACTTACTGGATTTTGGGTTGGAAAGACGAAAAAATCATAGAAGAATCAGTAGATAGATTGGCAAAGCTGGGCATTAACCGTATGCGGGTGGCTATCAATGGTAGAGCCCATGGCGGTAGCCGATGGAACGAACACAATGTTGTAGAGTCCGAAAAATTCACATTTAAGTTAAACCCGTGGTTGGCCACTAACCCCGAAGACTTAGACAACCCAGGTTTTGATGTAACTCGTCCTAATGTAGTTCATTGGCAAAAAATGGACCGACTAATAGGTCGCTGCCGTGAAAAGGGCATCATTGTATCTTTTATATTTTATGTGGACGGCCTCGACCATGGCTGCGACCCCTTCAAAATCAAAGATATGGGCAATGAAAATGAGCAATTATATTATAGTTACGCAGCTGCTCGCTATTCGGCATACGAAAATATCATGTGGGATATTGCCAACGAATACCACCTGTTTCGTACCCCAGAATGGGCCGAAAAAATGGGTAGTTTCTTGAAAAGTAAAGACCCATACAATCACTTACTTTCGGTGCATGGTAGTGCCGACTTTCCATTTAGGAAAGCCCCTTGGGTAGATGTGGTGATGTATCAAAGCTGGGACGAATGTGGCGGTTATGATTTTGTAACAGGAGCAAAAAAAGCACAACAAGAAACTGGCCGTATATTACCCACTATTAATGAGGAATATGGCTATGAAGGGCATTATGCCATTTGGGGCTGTGGAGCAACTGCAGGCAAAGAACGCCCAGATGGTCGCAGTGGACTAAATAGAAGTCAGTTAGCTTGGGAAATTTGCATGGCTGGGGCTTATCAAACCACTGGCGAAACAGCAGAATATGGCACAGGTGCAGGCGACGACACAGGTGGTGGTTGGATAAATGGCCGTGGAAACGACAAAATGACCATGCTCAATTATTATAAAATATTGAAGCAAACTTTTGAAAAAACAAACTATTGGGAGCTTAATCCAAGAAACGATTTGGTGAATTTGGGTAACCTTTGCTTAGCCAATGAGGGCAAAGAATACTTGATTTACAGCCGTATACAACATTGCCGCTTAAAACTACCAGCAAATCAAAAATACAGGGTAACGATGATAAACCCCCAAACAGGCGAAGAACAAAAATTACCAGATGCTGATAGTAATTTGGATAATAACGCTTGGCAATATCGTAAAAGTTTAAGTGGTTTTTGGGTATTTATTTTAAAACGAATTTAAGATGGAATTAGGCTTCAATTCATATACAACTCCTTGGATGGTGGAAGTTAAACGATATCTTTCCGAAAGACTAATGAATATTCTTGATTTGAATAATAAAACCACAAATTGTACTACGTTAAGAGAACAAAATGGCATCAAGTTGATTGAAAAAAAATATAAATTAAAAGACGGTTTCTTAAAAACTTGAATAAAAAAATGGGTGCTAACATAATATTTATAAAAAAGAAGGCGGATGTAAATAATTAAATAACAGTACATTATTCAACATTGTACCGTCGAACGAAATACTATAAGCAGTAGGAAGTTGCTCAACTTTGGAACAAAACTCAGCACCAGTTACGTGCTGACGAGTTCCAAATTCCTCCTTCTTCATAAATTCTTGTACGTTAGGTGTGATTTTATAAATACAACCAAATTAAGATGAGTAATAACGAAATTCAAATTTCTAAAAGAATTTAAAATTCAAGCAACAAAGCCGGTGTCGATATAAGGATAGTCCGGGAATACCTGGGACACTCGTCGGTAAGAACTACCCAAATTTATACTCCTATCGCTGATCAGTTAAAATCATCTATAAAAAGCCCAATCGAAGATCTCGAGGTTTAAATAAATAGTAACTTTAAATGAAAAATATTCGAATGTTTATGCGTACACACAATCGTTGGCTGCAAGCCTGACGAAATTGTTTCAAATAAAAAAACCGTTGACAACTATGAGCTTTAAAATGATTACATTGTTTACAGCATTCTTTGCTAATTCAATAATTTGCGATGCCCAAACAACTGCAAAAGTACTTTCCCAAAACAATGAAGCAAATTCCTGTTACCTCAAAGCACTTGACTATATTAAAATGGGTAGTCCAAGAAATGGAGGTTCGGTTGATAGTTTGTTAATTGCAGTTCAATGGTTAGAAAAAGCAGTAAATGCAGACTCCCATTTCGTAACAGCATATATTGAGTTGTGTAAAACGTACTGGCTATTTGATTTTTCTTACCCCAATTTCCCTAAGTATAACAGCAGTGAAGTTATTATTTTACCAAAAGCGAAAGATGCAATTTATAAAGCGCTGCAAATTGACAGTACTTCTGCAGAGGCATTTTCACAATTGGCGAGGATGAACAAAAACTATGAATACAAATGGGACGAAGCATTGAAAAATTATGCAAAAGCAATTCGGTATAACTCTACCAATGTAAGCAATTATGCTTCCTATGGAGAAACGTTGGCTTTGAAAGGAAAGTGGGATGAAGCTCAAAAATGGATAGACAAGGCAAATAAAATGTCACCATCAGACAGTCGGGTATTGCTGACCACAGGCATATATTATTATTGGAAACGAGATTTTGAATCTGCGACTAAATATCTTGACAACATCAGCCCTCAAAGTTGGAGCAAAACCTTTTTTTTAGCAATGGTTTATATTGCTAATAACAAATCAAGTAAAGCCGTTGAAATGTTGAGAACACTGGATCCGGATTTTGAACAATATGACGGAGGCTCAAAATCACTACTGGCCTATGCACTCATTAAAAATGGACAGACTGAGGAAGCAAGAAAAATTTTAAGGCGTATTGAAGAGTTGAACCAAGTGGTAGAATACCGTAATGCAGTTTGCTATGTTGCATTAGGCGAATATGATAAAGCGTTTGAACTACTAAATCAATATTTAGCTCGACAAGGTAACTGGATGACTTGGTTTAAGTATGACAAAGTTTGGGACCCGATTCTCAATGACATTTGATATAAGGAATTACTCAACAAAATGCCGTTTGACAAATAACCACGAGGAGCAGCAAGTAACATGGTATTTGAAATAGTGGAGCTGACGGAAGTAATTGAACATTTAGAATTCTATTGTACATTTGTGCAAGGGCTGTGCTGACTGAATTCTAAGTCTCCGCCATCGCAAATATGTAACCGTTATAGACAACACTGACTAATGCCAGCCAATCTCGATGCTGACAAAGAATTAGAATGAAGACAAAAACTCTAATAGAATATTTTAATCGCTTTCTACCTATGGATGAAAAGGAGATTGTTTTTATTGAGAAAGTGTTTAAAGAAAGAAGGGTTAAAAAAAGACAATTTATTCTTCAAGAAGGAGAAATTTGCAAACATAACAACTTTGTTCTTGAAGGTTGTTTCAGAATG
>CAYNIG010000386.1:0-3988 GCA_964396995.1 uncultured Saprospiraceae bacterium
CAGCCAGTGCCATGGCTTTTTCAGGTTGTGATGCTACCAATGGTTCTAAGCCAAACCATATCATCAGTGGGATATTAGGATCATTGGCATCATCATGCAGCACCAGTTTCTCTATTATTGGCCAACGCTTATCCTGAGGCATTCTTTGTAATGCTGCCGCCAGGTAAAGTCGTACTACCGGTGATTTATCTTTTTGCGCCAAACTGGTCATTTTTTTCAATGTGGCTTCGGTGGGGTTATTTTCTTCAGTCAAAAACTGAATAGCCCAGGATCGGATGTATGGATCATCATCATTTAATAATTTTATTAATTCTGGTTCCGGGAGTTGATTGGTTATGTGTTTTGTCCATAAAAACCGCAAGCGAAGGTCTTCGTTCTTTTCTTTAGAAAATAAATCGTTTAATCTTAGAATTCCCTCTTTCGAAAATTTATTTTGAAAAGCTCTTTTTTGAAGAATCACCCGGGCACGCTGGCTATGCCAATTGCTTTTGCTCGACTGCAAGTCAATTAATTGAATATCAGATAAGGTATTTAAATCTGAATAACGATTAGGAAAATTTTCTGCTAACGATTTTTTGGGAAGTATTCTAAATACCCTGCCGGTTTCTTTATTTACTACTTCTTTGCCACAAATATCTGCATCGTGCCAATCCAATACATATAAGCCGCCCTCGGGCCCTATTTCCATACTGAATCCGATCCATTGTGCATTATTGGCCATCATAAAGTCTTCACCGTGACTTGCAGTGAAACCCGAACCATTATGTTTAAGTATATCCGATAAAACCGCATGCTCGTGAATATTGGCCATAAAAATGCGGCCTCGCTGGTCATCCGGAAATGCATCTGATAAATAGACCCTGGCTCCACCGTGTGCCGATCTATGCCTGTGATCTACAATGGTCTGAATATCTTCGTACACATAAGGATTAAAATGACTGCCTCCCTGGCGATGATAAATGCCTCCCGGTATGATGTGGAATAAATGGGGTATCACACAAGCAGAAATAAATAACTGACCTTTGGCATCATAGTCTATGCCCCATGGATTACTAAAACCATGCGCGACCACTTCAAACCGGTCTTTGACAGGATGGTAGCGCCAAACACCACCGTTGATATCAACACCATCTGTCTCTAACAAATCTTCAGGGAATGGTTCTTTGGCTTTGTATATTCGTCCATTACCAATGGGTTTTCTGATTTTAGAAGGGGTAGCAAAACCTTCCAATCCATACAACCAACCATCGGGCCCCCAATGAAAACTATTGATTGTTTCATGGCGATCGCGGATACCCCATCCCGTAAGCAATACCCGGATACCATTTTCATCAGCTTTATCATCGCCGTTTTTATCCGGTACAAAAAGCAGGTTGGGTGGTGCGCCTAAATACAAACCATCAAAGCCAACAGCAATAGCAGAAGGAAACGGAATATCCTCTAAAAAAACGGTTTGTTTGTCGGCTTTACCATCTTTATCTGTGTCTTCTAATATTAATATGCGGCTGTCACCGGAATTGGAAAAACCATGACCGCGTGATTCGTAATCTCTGTTTTCAGCTATCCACATGCGCCCTTTATCATCCCAGCAAAAAGCCATGGGCTGTGTGATCATGGGTTCGGAAGCAAAGGCATTTACCTGGTACCCCTCTTTAATGGTCATGGCTGCAACGGCTTCTTCCGGGCTAAGCAATTTTGCCTGCCTGCCTTCTTCCTGAGCAATACCCCATAGAGAAGCTGTATTGTACATGCCTTTATCGCCGGCAAAATCGCCCCAATGATTGTCCATTTCTATATCATTTAATTTGCCTGTATAGGCTACGACCTGGTGTCGAAAAGTGGCCGTCTCTCCTTTTTTGATATGCCAGTCTCCCTGTTTAGCTCTTACAGGACCGATACCCAATTGTCCATCTACCCGCCAGGTCGTGGGAAAACCATCATTATCCGGATGATCAAAAATGGCTATATGTCCCCAATCATTCAGGCCATCTATAGCCATACCCACATCTACCCATTGTGCCCGTTGGCCATTGGCTTTTTCATTTCGTTGCCTGGCTGTGTTTATTGCTTCACCTTGTACCTCTTTATGCCAGGGCATTCGCAGAAACAAACCACCGTAATCAAATTCGTTTATGGTAATGGATTCAATTGCTTCGCCTTTCCATTCAAGCTCTAACAGGTGTTTGCTGTTTTTATGGGAGAATGTCCAGGTTTGTGTTTCTTTTAAAATGGGTTTTTTATCAGCATCCAGTAAATTATATATGGTTTGCCAACGCAGGATATCTCCATCTGTTTTTAACACGGTAGCTGCTACTCTCTGCCAATAATCACCATCCGGATGATGGAAAAAATCGCGACCTATTTGGGCTTGTATGCTTGCTGGTTTATTGGGATTATAAAACCATTTAGTAAGACTATCTTTTTCAATACCTGTACCATTTACCCTGGTAAAACCCCAATAAAGACCAGTCTGATGTTTGTGGTGATCAGGACTATACTGTGTCAATGAAATTTCAGATTGTGGGGCCAGGATAGGATGAATATAAGGTCTGAAGTCAGCTTTAGCATTTTGTACTACTATGGGTTTTGAAACACCGGATTGCCATACTTCGATCTGATCACCATTTTGTTTTAAAGTGAATACCGGAGTTGTGGTATTGGATACTGTGGATTCTTTCTTTTTCGCAGGCTGGCAAGCCAGGAGAGTAAATACAAACAAAAGAAATACAATTCGAAGCTGCATGTTGATAAGGTTTATGATTAATCTACATGCCAAGATAGGTATACTTATAAAGAGTAACAAAAATGGAGCACTTCGTTTTATTAGTATTCATCTTATCATGGTCTCATACAAATTATATACGTATAGTTTCTGTTCTTACGTTTTTTTAAAATTTGTAAAAATGAAAATAGCCACACAAAACAGGAGATCAATAATAGCTTTAACTTTCGGTAAATACTATTTCAAAACACGTAATGCCTGCGTGGTTTGTCTTAAGTGAATACCTGAACCGGTGATTGTTTAAAATTTCTTTTATCAGGGCCAAACCGATTCCTTGTCCATCGGGTTTGGTTGAAAAGAAGGGAGTAAATAATTGTTCGGCATCGGCATCTGCGATCCCGGCGCCATTGTCTTTGATCCTGAGACAAAGAGGATGTAAAGTGGTTTGGAAAATGACTTCCCCTTTGTAAGATTCATTATTTAATCGGATTCTGATTTGTTTTATTGATTCAATCGAATTTTTAATTATATTGATGAGCACTTGTTCCAGCTGATGTACATCTGCCTGGACCCAGAGTGGTGTAGAAAATAGCTCAAAATTAAAATGTATACGATCATTTGCCGCAGTATACTGAACCAGGTCGGTTACAGACCTAATTAATACATTGATGTCCACTTTTTCTTTCCTTGGCAGAGGCAAGCGCACCACATCAGCAAAATTTTTCATAAATTGGTTTAGCCTGTCATTTCTTTCTATAGCCACTTGCAGGGCGTGCGTTTTATCAGCATGATGTATTTCACCATTCTTTACGGTATCCAATATTGAATTAATGGCGCCTATAGAATTATTCACTTCATGAGCCATCATTCGAATCACTTTTCCATATGCTTTTTTCTCTGCAGATAAAATTTCCTGCGTAAGTTCTTCGATCATTACGAAATAATGTTTAAAACCCCGGTCCATAAAATGCGATTTCTGGCACTTAAATATCTCATTGGCTATGGTAATGGTTTTGGATTCGCCTGTATGTAATGATTCAACTACTGCAAGTAAGGGATGTGCTGACCTTCCCCTAACTAATTTTTCCAATGTACATCCCAGAATATCGAGGGCTTTTGCATTGGCATTTGAAATTTTATGATCAAAGTCGAGTATCAATATTCCGGTTGGTGAGGTCTGAATTAATTTTTCCAGAAAATAATGCTGTTGTTCCTGCAAGGTGCGCTCCTGCCTAAGTCGATCAATCATCTGGTTATACACTTCTA
>CAYNIG010000387.1:0-3985 GCA_964396995.1 uncultured Saprospiraceae bacterium
GCGGACAAAGAAAGAATGACAAATAAAAAAATTATACTTAACCAGCAGACCCTAATTAAATTCTGGTAATAACAGGGCTTGCTTTTAAAGTCCTAAGGTTGATAAGCTATTCCGGTGATACCCAATGGTAATTTTATTCCTGATTCGGCCTTTATAATTAATTCGCCGGCTGAGGTATTCCAACCATTAAAATGCAATTCCAGCAGTTGTTTGGCAATAGATGCCGAATAACCCATTGAATACATATTCAGCAGTATGAGTTTACCCTTTTTTTGCAGCAGCACGGCACATTTTTTAATAAACTCATTCAACTGATCTTCCAATTGCCATTTTTCACCCTTAGGCCCCCTGCCATAAGCCGGAGGATCCAATATGATCACTTCGTATTCTTTATTTCGATTTACTTCACGGGATACAAACTTAAATGCATCTTCCGTAACCCATCGGATATCGTTTAATTTGCTGGCATCCATATTTGATTTTGCCCATGCAATCATAGAAGAAACAGCATCGACATGATATACATCGGCATTAGCCTTGCGGGCAACCAAACTTGCCACACCGGTGTAGGCAAAGAGATTTAATAATTTGGGCTTATCTAGTTTGGCAAGGGATTTATGTAATAACTCCCAGTTTTCCTTTTGCTCTGGAAAGATACCGACATGTCCAAAGGAGGTGCATTGTAATTTTATTTTCAATTCATTATACGATATCCACCAGGGTTCAACTGGTTTTTTCTTAAAAGCCCAACCACCGGGTTTGTCTTGTCCGTGCCTGGTAAATAAAGCATCGTATGTATCCCAGATTTTAGGTTCAGCTTGCTTAGCCCAAATGGCCTGTGGTTCAGGTCTGCGTAAGATATAAGACCCAAATCTTTCCAGTTTTTCCTGTCCTCCGCAATCTATTAGTCTATAATCAGGCCAATTCATTATTTAAATTAAACAAAGGTATCTTTTGCAAACGATACAGCCGAATAATGCTTGAGGTATTCTATTTTATGCATTAGGTCATTGGTTACACGCAATTTAGAATAAATTTGCACCCAATTTGCAAAAAGCAGTATCTATAGAAGAATGGTTATCCATGGATGACATGCCAATATTGGATGTAAGATCACCCGGAGAATACAATCATGCTCATATGAAAGGAGCCATTCCCCTACCTCTGTTTACTGATGATGATCGAGCGGTAATTGGTACCTTGTACAAACAGCAGGGTAAAGAAGTAGCCATGATGAAAGCATTGGAGCTGGTCGCTCCCCGAATGACATCCCTGGTAATCGATGCGAAAGAAAAAGTTCCTGCACTAAAAGCAAGAGTCCACTGCTGGAGAGGGGGGATGAGAAGCGGAAGCGTAGCCTGGCTTTTAAATACCATGGGATTTAATGCCGTTTATACTTTGCAGGGAGGATATAAGCAGTATCGCAACTGGATTATTTCACTCTTTTCAAATGACTATTCCTTATTCGTATTGGGGGGGCGTACAGGCAGTGCTAAAACAGAAGTACTGAAAAAAATAAGTGAATTGGGTGATTGCACCATTGACCTGGAAAGTTGGGCACACCATAAAGGATCTGCATTTGGATGGATTGGAGAAAAAGAACAATCAAGCCAGGAACAATTTGAAAATAACCTGGGAGAATCATTGTACAAGTTGTCTGCATCCTCTTTTTGGCTCGAAGATGAAAGTCAAAGTATTGGTAAAATAAAAATACCGAATGACTTATTTTATAAGATGAGATCTGCTCCGGTCTTTTTCCTCGATATACCCAGGGAAGTGCGTATTCCGCATTTGGTGCAGACTTATTCTTCCTACGGGGATGAAAAACTGGAACAAAGTATTTTGAAAATTCAAAAACGTTTGGGTGGATTGAACACTAAAAATGCACTGATCGCCTTAAACCGCAAGGATTATACAGAGGTGGCTGATATCGCCCTTCATTATTATGATAAATCGTATGAGGCAGGGGTAAACAAACGGAATCCTCAATCTGTGTTCAGAATTAAATCAACTACCATAGATCCATTCACCAATGCAGAACTAATTTTAAAAAAGAAAAAAGAATATTTAAATGGAATCAATCAGGCTCACACAGTATAGTCATGGTGCAGGATGTGGCTGTAAAATATCTCCTAAAAACCTGGATATCATATTAAAGGCCAATACTGAAAAATTATTCGATCCCAATTTATTGGTTGGATTTGATACCAAAGATGATGCTGCCGTCTATGCCATCAATGAGACGCAGGCTGTTATAAGCACTACTGATTTTTTTATGCCTATAGTAGATGATGCTTTTGATTTTGGAAGGATCGCTGCTACCAACGCTATAAGTGATATTTATGCAATGGGTGGTAAACCTACCATGGCCATTGCAATATTGGGATGGCCAATAAATAAGCTTCCATTGGAACTGGCAGGCCAGGTAGTATCAGGAGGCAGATCGGTTTGTACATTGGCAGGAATACCCTTGGCCGGTGGTCACAGTATCGATAGTCCTGAACCTATATTTGGATTAGCCGTAACCGGATTGATTGACAGAAATAAAATCAAAAGAAATGATACTGCACAGCCCGGGGATATTTTATTCTTAACCAAACCATTGGGTGTGGGAGTTTACAGCACAGCTCAAAAAAAAGGAATTCTTTCTATTGATGATGAAAAAATCATGATCGGGAATATGTGCATTCTGAATAAACTGGGCTCATTCTTTGCTGAAATAGACGGGGTACATGCCATGACAGATGTGACCGGATTTGGACTGGCAGGCCATTTGCTGGAAATGGCAGAGGGCAGTGGTCTCAGTGCTGAGCTCGAGTATTCAAGATTGCCCTTATTACCTAATGTGCTGCAGTACATAGATCAGGGGGCCATTCCAGGTGGTACCTTACGCAACTGGGATAGTTATGGTCATAAAATCAACCTACCTGTTGAAACACAAAAAATAATACTCGCTGATCCTCAAACCAGCGGGGGACTGCTGATTGCTGTTGATCCTCAATCACAATCTGCAGTAGAAGAATTGGCAAAGTCCTGTGATTTGAAAATCAGTAAAATAGGAACCATGGTGCCACGCAAAAATCATTTTATTACCATTGCGGATTAACAGATCTAATTCAAACCGAATAATCAAATACTTACTTCAACAAAAAAACGATCCAATTGAACAGAAAGGACCGGATGTGGTTTGCTGATGCGGACGGTAACTTTTACTAAAGCAGAAGAAGCAGATTTTATTTTATTGGCTATCCTGTGGGCTACATGCTCGAGCAGGCGCGAATTTATATCCATTTCCTGTCTGCAAATCAGGATGGCTTGCTCATAATTGAAAGTGTCTTTTATAGCATCGGATTCCCCTGACGCATTCAGATCAAGAGTAAGATATATATCAATTATAAATTCTTTGCCTATTTTTTGTTCCAATTCATAATAACCATGATGAGCAAAAATCTTAATTCCTTCTATACCAATTGTATCCAGGCTCATTTATATCAGAATTAAATTTGAGTAATTAGTTTATTTTGGAGGCATGGCGGCTGGCCAGCAACCAACCATTTTTGACATGAGTCCAGGTCTCTGTAAAATACAAATCCGTGTCAATAGGTGTGCCATTTACTTCTACATGGAACAGCCCTTTCCCCACTAAAATGGCAAAATTGTTTTTATAGACGCGCACGTTTAAGTCTCTTAATTCCACGGTATTTATCTTCCATTTTCCCTCTTTCACATTTTGAATGAGCTGGGATTTAGTCTCCGTATTACCATTGGAGTGAATATAAACCATCCGGTCATCCAAAAATGAACTGATTTGGTCTATATCCCTGGGATTCATATATTTAAATTTTTCACGGGATCTTTCCAGGATTACATTTTCTGTTCGGCTTTGGGAATAGGCAGAAAAAGACAAAACCAGGAATACAAAATGGAACAGCATTTTCATGGAGCTAAGGTAAAGATTACAGACCTAATATTGACCTTATTTCAA
>CAYNIG010000388.1:0-3945 GCA_964396995.1 uncultured Saprospiraceae bacterium
GGGTCTTAGTTTTTTATTAAGCCGATTAAAACATCAAATCACCTATGCGCCAATCATTCTGATCATCATACTATTTTATGCCTTCTCCAAATTATATCATTTGCCTGGACTTTTATTCATTCTGATCTTCGGGTTGTTTTTAGGTAATCTTGACGAATTAAAACAATACCCCTGGATACAAAAATTAAACCCGGATAAATTGAACCTGGAAATAATAAAATTTAAACATATAACCATCGAACTCACCTTTATAGTGCGGGCTATTTTCTTTATCGTATTTGGCTTTACCATAGATTTAAATGACCTGGTTAATCTGGAAACACTTCCTGTGGCCTGCATCATTGTATTCAGCATTTTTCTTATCCGGATAATAAGCTTACTCATTTTCCGAATACCCGTGATGCCGATATTGTTTTTTGCTCCAAGAGGTCTGATCACCATTTTGCTTTTTTTATCTATTGGCAGTCAGGTAAGGATTGATATCGTAAATAATTCACTGGTGATCCAGGTGGTGTTGTTATCCGTATTTATTCTGATGATGGGAAATCTGACGACTCAAAGAAAAATAAAATAAAATTTATTCTTTTGCTTGCTTTGATCAAATACCACAAAAAAAAGGCCAATGAAATCATTGACCTTTATTAGAATTATTTCTTAGTACCTCTTATGACAACAGCGGTGCTATCACCAAGGCTATCACTGAAATCAGTTTTAATAATATATTCAATGAAGGGCCGGAAGTATCTTTAAATGGATCACCTACCGTATCGCCCACTACAGCGGCCTTATGTGGATCAGATCCTTTGTAATAAGTTTTGCCCTGAATTTCCACACCACCTTCAAACATCTTTTTAGCATTGTCCCAGGCACCTCCGGCATTGGATTGGAATATCGCCATCAATACACCTGTCACAGTCACTCCGGCTAATAAACCACCGAGCATTTCTTTTCCACCACCAAATCCAATCAGTACCGGAGCTAAGATGGCCAGCATTCCCGGCAATACCATTTGTTTTACTGCTGCCTTTGTAGATATCTCTACACATTTTCCATATTCTGCTTTGCCATTTGCCGATTCAAACGTGTTCTTATCTGCTTCGGTCCAGGTATTCATTTCTTTGCCTTCGTTCCTTCGCATCACTTCCAGTGCAGCTTTAAGAGCGGGTATGTCATTAAATTGACGGCGAACTTCCTGTATCATATCCATAGCTGCTTTACCTACAGATCCCATTGCCAGGGATGAAAATAAAAAGGGCAACATACCTCCTAAGAATAAACCGGAGATCACCAATGGTTTTGATATGTCTATTGCGGTCAGTTTTGCACTGGTCATGAATGCAGCGAATAATGCTAATGCAGTCAATGCGGCTGAAGCGATGGCAAATCCTTTACCGATTGCTGCCGTAGTATTTCCCACCGCATCTAAGGTATCGGTTCTATGTCTTACTTCTTTTGGCAAACCTGCCATTTCTGCTATACCCCCTGCATTATCTGATACGGGACCGTAAGCATCTACAGCTAGTTGGATGCCCGTATTTGAAAGCATACCTACAGCAGCTATTGCGATACCATATAATCCTCCAAAATGGTATGACCCGATGATAGCGCCTGCCAATATAATGGTAGGAATAGCGGTGGATTGCATACCCACACCCAGACCTGCAATGATATTGGTAGCAGTACCGGTAAGAGATTGATTTACTATTGATTTTACTGGCTTTGTACCTGTGCCAGTATAAAATTCAGTTACATAGCCAATGGCAATTCCAGAGACCAATCCAATAAGAACTGCAATAAAAATACCGGTACTCGTATAGGTGAATCCGTTAAATTCCCATGTGGAAGGCAACATCCAAACAGCTATAAAATAAGTCAATACCAACATGATCAGACTGGAAAGGTTTACACCCATATTCAATGCTTTCTGTGGATTTCCACCTTCTTTTGTTTTCACAAAAAAGGTACCCAGTATAGAGGTAAGTATTCCTACACCAGCCAATACCAATGGAAGTAATACCGCGTTAAGTCCACTAAATTCATTTGTATTTTCATATCCGGAGATTCCGATAAAAGCAGCACCCAGTACCATGGTTCCTATAATAGATCCTACATAAGATTCAAAAAGGTCAGCCCCCATACCGGCTACATCACCTACATTATCGCCCACATTATCTGCAATGGTGGCTGGGTTGAGTGGGTGATCTTCGGGAATTCCTGCTTCTACTTTTCCCACCAGGTCAGCTCCCACATCGGCAGCTTTAGTATAGATGCCACCACCTACGCGGGCAAACAAGGCTATAGAAGAAGCACCAAATGAAAATCCTGTAATTACTGTAATCACTTTATTTATATCCCAGCCAATATTATTATAAATTAAAAATAAACTTCCTAAGCCTAAAACACCGAGTCCTACCACTCCCATACCCATTACTGACCCACCGGCAAAAGCCACTTCAAGGGCATTGCCTATGCTGGTACGTGCCGCAGCGGTAGTGCGTACATTTGATTTGGTTGCAACTTTCATTCCTATAAATCCGGCAAATGCAGAGCAACCGGCGCCTAAAATGAATGATATTCCGGCTACCCATGATGAATTTGGGTTAGACATACCTCCTACTGCCATCAATATTCCGGCTATCAACACAAACCAAACCAATACTTTATATTCCGCTCTGAGGAAAGCCATCGCTCCTTCTGCAATGCTTTTTGCTATTGCCTGCATTTTCTCTGTACCGGGGTCCTGTTTAGATACCCAGGCCGTTTTGAAATAGGTATACAATAAACCTACAATCCCAAGGAGTGGAATCGCAATCATAATTGTTTGTGCCATAAATAGTTAATTTCTAAGATATTTAATTTTAAAGGTGCGAAAATAGAAATATTGCACGGCACAGCCAAATTTGGTGGGTAAGGATAAAATATTTCTTTTTTGAGCAATTGACCAGGATGTAGGATATCGGGTAGCAAAAAAAATCAGATGGGTAAGTCAGATATTCCCTTACCTTCATCCGTTCATTAAAAAACTTTTCTCAATATGACTTCTCGCCGTCGATTTATGCATCAATTAGGAGCCGGTTCTTTGGTTGCAGTGAACTCACCTTCCTTAGCAAAACCAAAATTTCCATCTGTAGATGATCACATCAACCACCTGGGACCCAAAAAAGGATATACTCCCCTTATAGGTAGTATGATTTCCATGTTAGACTGGGTGAGTAATTCAGTAATTCAATATCATTCAAAATTAACTACCGAGCAACTGGATTATATACACGATTCAGAATCCAATAGTATCGGTTCATTAATATTGCATGTAGCCGCTACTGAAGTCATATACCAGGATATCACTTTTAACAACCTGGATGATTTTACTCCCGAAAACAAATCCAGATGGGGCATTGCCATGGATCTTGGTGAAGAAGCAAGAAAACAAATCAAAGGACATCCACTGAGTTATTATAAGGAGGCCATAGATGAGGTTCGTACCAAAACTAAAAATGAAATGAAAAAAAGAGATGATCTCTGGTTTACCACCGGAGCAACAAAAGAATGGGATTGGAACAATTACTGCAAATGGTTCCATGTGGCTGAGCATTATGCCAATCACCGAGGTCAGATGACCTGGTATGCTAAAAGGATTAAATAGGGTCTGCTGCTTAAACAGGGTCTGCTGGTTAAGTATAATTTTTTTTTGCCATTCTTTCTTTGTCCATCAAAGAAAGCTCATCCCCTGACGGAGTCAGGTAGGCTTGACACTCATCAGAGTTGTCATGACCCTGCTTATCATTTCAAGAGGTAAACTCTTGATGGCGAGTTTACCTCGCTCACGGATTTTCAGGCTAGCTTTATTGCTTGACAGTGATTTTACTTTTTAGCTTTTAATTGATTTCGATTGCAGCATGAACAGGGCCGCTGAATTATAATCGATATACTGCGATGATCCGCTAT
>CAYNIG010000389.1:0-3932 GCA_964396995.1 uncultured Saprospiraceae bacterium
ATTAAATTTCATACCCTGAATGAGATCAGCCAGAGTAAAAGCATATTCGGTTTTGTTTAATGCTGCCAGTGACCAAATAGTCATGATGGTAAAAAATCCAATCATGACCAGGGATCCTTTTTCCACTATGGGATAATAATTTTTATAAATCAATATACTGGCAGAATATCCCGTAATTACTGCCCAAACGGGAATAGGTAAAAAAGGGAATATTAATTTTAATACTAATGCCGTACTGCCTACCATACCTCCCAATTGAATAATCTTCAATAGTTGTAAACCCAACACCGACCATACCATCCACGATTTTCCTTTAAACCGGGGGCCTGTGATTTTATCAAAAGCACGTATTGATGATTCTCCACTTAAAATAGCATGCTTTCCAAACTGCAACTGTACTGCCACTTTTATCAGGCAACTTAATATGATAATCCAGAAAGCAGTAAATCCTGCTTTGGCCCCAAGGATGGTGGTTGCTACCAGCTCTCCTGAGCCTACTATTGAAGCAGAAAGTATAAATCCGGGGCCTAGGAATTTAAAACTTTCTAATATTCCTTGCGGAGGATTTTTTATGGTTGCAGCAGATACCTGGTATGGATCGAAAGACATAGGTTAAATGTAAGATTCTCTGAAAGAATATTCTTATCAATTATTAATTCAAAATAAACTGCTGGAAACTCGACCGTCATCCATTTTTATCCAATATCCTGAATACTTGTTGTGATATTGGAATCATCAGAAATCCGCTTATAATAAATAATACAAATGAATATTTGAGCCCAAACCAGTGCGCTATATAACCAATCACGGACGGCCCAATCAACATACCCACTATACTATACGAAGCAATCAATGAAATAGCAATGCCGGGTGAATATTTTTTTGACTTGCCGGTTAAAGTAAAAGTCATAGGTATTATGGATGCTACCCCAATCCCAGTCAAAGAAAAACCAAGTAGTACAGGCCAGAAAAATGGAAATACCACCACAATTCCAATTCCTGTAATGATACAGGCTGCGCTCGCCAGATAGGTCTTTTGCATCCCGATTTTATCTATCAATTTATCCGAATAAAATCTGGACAATGCCATAAAAGCCATAAAAATTAAATAACCCAAGGTAAATACATCCTGTTTGACTACTTCTCTGAAGTACACACCACTCCAGTCAAACATACCGCCTTCACACAAAGCCGATAAAAACACAATTAAGCCCAATGATAATATATACGAGTCTGGCTTTCCAAAAATTATTTTATTACCGGTACTGGCCCGGTCATTTCTCAATAAATAAGGATAGGCAACAACTGCTGATATTAAAGTAAGCGAAGCAACCATCAGAAGGTGCCAGCGAATGCCTATATTTAACCTTATCATAAAAGTAGTAAATAAAATACCCATCATACCTCCTGTGCTCCAAAGCGCATGAAATGCACCGTTAATTTTCTTATCAAACTGTTTTTGTAACATAATGCTCTGGGTATTGACAGCTATATTAAAAATGCGCATGGTAAAGGCAAAGCCAACTATAGACAAAATGAGCACCGGCAAAGTAACCGCAAATCCAATACCTGCCATTGCAACACAATAAAACCCAAAGGAAATACCCAACGGAATTCTGCTCTCAAACCTGGATACCAACCAGCCTGATAAGGGCAGACCTACAAGCGAGCTTGCCGGAAGTACCATTAGTAAATTACCAAGCTGCGCTTCATTAAGATTAAAATAGGCTTTAATGGTAGGGATGCGCGAGGTCCAACTGGAAAAACAAAATCCGGAAAGAAAGAAATATACTGATAAAGATAGCCGGTGTAATTCGCGACTGGAAGAAGAATGAGCCAAGAATGATTATATAAAGAATTTGATAAACCGGTGCAAATATGAGTAAATCTCTAAATATCCTGGTTGAAGTTACTTTGAAGGATATAGGAAAAGATAAAAATGAATTGTTTATCGCAAATTTAAATTAAAAATAAACTAAGAATAAATTTTATTTTGAATTATCACCAATCCAGAAGCAGAAATTTCGTTGTTATTGACACAAATTATACGAATAATTTATGTACACTCTAAATACCAAAAAAGACTAGTCCAGCTCAAGGCCAGAAAAATACCTCATTGAGGTATTGTATTGACATTCATTTCATTTCATATTTGCCCTATAAAACAGAATCAATTAATATGAATGCTATCAAACCTCGAGAAATTCCCTCCAATATCACTATTAACCCGATGCAGCAGGCTGTATTGGAAAAGCTAATGAATGGGCATAGTTATAAAGACATAGCCTATGATTTAAAAATCTCTTTAGCTTCAGTCAGACAATATGCGCACAGGTTGTATAAAAAGTTAAATGTGACCAATAAAATGGAAATTCTATTCAGATATTCAGATTTAGGCCGTCAGTAGTAATTTGTAATTTCTTTTGTTTTCGTTTCACTTCATTTATAAAAGTTTAACCATTATCGGACAACCAATAGTTACCATGTATACTGGGTCATGAAAAAGGTAAGCAGTTTATTAAAATTTGGTTCATTACTGATTCTGCTCTGGACCCATATAGAAGTATTTTCTACTCAAAGAACGATAGAATTAAATCCGGGTTTTGAGGAGATTATTTTAAATGATATTGCATTGGGAATGTTGTCTCCCATATCATCCCAAACTACGAGTGAACAAATTTGGTCCTTTTATCATAGCAATCCTCTTCAGGTTTTATCGGCTGCAATAGATAAGTCAAAACTGGAAATAGGGAAATATGATGTTTGGATGGTTTTCAAAATCAAAAATGTAAGCACTGAGCCAATACCCATCCTCGTTAAAAGTGCTCACGCACCACTCCTTGTACAGAAAATGGCGGATAACACCATTCAGGAAATTGAATTTATGGGACATGCCGCAATAAAAGACCCGAACAGTATAATTGAAATAAAAGAGAGAAATGCGTTCACCTCAGTTGTTTCTCCGGGTAAAGAAGAAATTTTCCTCATAAAACTTAATATAATCGAAGCTGGTGAATCAAAAATATTCACCTTATACGACGCTAAAACCTATAGTATAAAAAAACTAATCGGTCTGCAGTGGATCACTTATATCAATGGAATTTTTATTGGCCTTCAAATGATGTTTTTGTTGTGTTCCCTATACATCTATATGCGTATCAAACAACGGTTTTTACTCTGGTACATGGGCTATTTATTGATTTTTATTTTTTATTACTGGAGGGACTTTGAGTTTTGGAATACTCATCTCGATCTTACGCATCAATATTTATCCTGGTATGCTACTAAAACACCAATTACACTGATCATATTTGGTTTCTATTTACTATTTATGAATGGTATCCTTAATATTTCTCATTATCCCGTGATTGCCAGGTTTAATAGGCAAATGTTATGGTCCATTCCATTTATATTTATCATCGACTTGTTTTTAGTGCGTACCTATCCTTATGGCAGTATCATACTGGCTTATGCAACCGGATTGGTATTGGGTATTATCCAATGGTGGTTAATATTCCCAATTTGGAAAATCAGCAAATCATTATCCACCCGTTTTTTAATCCTTGGTTCTTTAAGTTTATTCATAGGTTGGCTAACCATTTTGTTATTACCGGTCACGATTCATCAGTTTACCGTACGTTTTTTTACGCTATTAGAGATGTTTATGTTCATGCTGGCTATAGCAGAACGTTTTTTGGTCTTGAGTAATGAGTTTTATGCGCTTAAGATGGAAAAAGAAAACTTTGCCCAGGCCGAAAGAATAAAAATTTCAGGCGAAATGCATGATGACCTGGGAGGAACCCTGAGCGGCATTTCCATTTACAGTCATTTAATTGATTCCCAAATTAAAACCGGTGAATATGAAAAAGCAATAAATACTACTCAGGTGATACAAAAATCAATCAATGAAGTCACTCAGAATCTGAGAGATA
>CAYNIG010000390.1:0-3854 GCA_964396995.1 uncultured Saprospiraceae bacterium
TGAATTAAATCAACTTTCGGTTTCCTGTATTTCTGATTTTTTTGATTTCAATGGCCGTTTACACAGGCCCGGTGAACTTCCAATCACCGGGCGATCGGCCATTACATCCTATAAAGATGGTGGTAAAAAATTTGTTTTTAGTACCTTGAATGTGGAAATGGCGAAAGCTGCTGACATGGCTCATACTTATGGAAAAGTAGCTGTAAGCATGCCCAATGGCCGAACAATCAATGCCAATTATGTTCGAATTTGGAGAAATGAAAATGGCGAAAACTGGAAGATCGTATTGGATGTAATCGGGATTTCATAAAAATTAAAAACTTGTTTATGATAAATAGAAGAGGTTTTATAAAAGAGGCAACTTTAGCCGCCGGGGCTCTCCCGTTTTCTACTTTGAATTGGAGCAAAATCCAGAAAGGGAAAAAATTAGGGGTGGCTTTGGTGGGTTTGGGCAATTACTCAACACATCAGCTTGCTCCTGCATTACAACTAACTGACCTATGCGCACTCACGGCCATCGTGACTGGTTCGCCGGAAAAAGCCACTAAATGGGCCAGCCAATATGAAATTCCTCAGAAAAATATTTACAACTATAAAACTTTTGATCAGATTAAAGACAATAGCGATGTGGATATAGTATATGTAGTGCTTCCCAATTCCATGCATGCTGAATATACTATACGCGCTGCCAACGCTGGTAAACATGTCATTTGCGAAAAGCCAATGGCATTGAATAGTGCTGAATGTAAATCCATGATTGATGCATGCAATAAAAACAAAGTGTTACTTTCTATCGGATACAGGCTCTACTTCGATCCGTATCATTTGGAGATGAGGAGATTGGCACAGGAAAAAAGATATGGCAAGGTAAAAATGATTGAAAGCAGTTTAGGATTTTCTATGGCAGACCCAAAAGTATGGCGACTCAATAAAGCATTGGGTGGTGGCGGAGCTATCATGGATCTCGGTGTGTATTGTATCCAGGGAGTAAGAAGAACATTAAATGAACTACCTGTATCCGTAACAGCACAGGGATTTGTGCACGACAAAACGGTGTTTAAAGATATTTACGAGGGCATGACCTTTCAAATGCATTTTGAGAGCGGGGTGATATCAAATTCGACTACTACCTACTCTTCTTATGTAGACCGGTTGCACATCACTACCGGCTGGCAATCCTACGGATTAGAACCTTCTTATAATGCTACGGGTGCGGCAGGCAAAATACGCGAAAGCGAAATTAAGGAATTAAGATTGAGTACTAAAAAATATCAGCAAATAGACCAGATGGATGACTTCGCCAATTGTATCCTGCACCAAAAAAAATCAGCTGCTAGTGGTGAAGAAGGTTGGATAGACTTAAAAATTATAGAAGCAATAATACTGGCAGCAGATACAAACAAAAAAGTATTTCTTAATTGGGACAAAAGGTAAAATTATTCCTTATAATCATTTTGATTTTTGTCGGTCCCGGTTTGTCAAAATACTTATAAAGCATGGAAAGAGAATAGTCAAACGGTATTAGTAATGTGATCTTAAATTAAATGAATCGAATGAATAAATATTTTGCTTTTCTCACTTTCTCGGTCATTTCAATTTCGGCTTTTGCTCAAAATATTAATTTAGTAAAGTTTGATCTACTTAAGATCAATTCTACTATCAAAGCAGGCACTCAGACCTTATTTGTCCATATACCAGTATCTTATGAAAAAAACACCTCAAAAAGATACCCGGTAATTTACATACTGGATCCCGAAGAAAGATTTGCACACACTTTAATTGCACAGGAATTCTTAGCAAGTTATGGTAACTCAATAGTACCGGAATGCATAGTAGTAGGAATTCGAAGCACAGATAGATATTATGATTTTTCACCCAAAACGGCTGAGGGATGGAAGTTGCCTGAATTTATTAAAAAAGCAGGTGGTTCTGAATTATTTAGAAAGTATATCGCCAATGAAGTGGTTACTTTTATTGATAAAAAATACAGAACAGCACCTTTCAGGGTTTTGTTAGGGCATTCTATGGGTGGCCTTTTTGCATTGGAAACTATGATAAATGATAATACGCTTTTTAATGCCTATATAACACTCGACCCAAGCACCTTTTGGAATAATGGCGAAATCGTAAATCAATTCAAAGCAAAACTCGAACAAATTCCGGCAGGCAACTCATGTCGGTTTTTTATGGCAGATGGGTTGGCTCCTCTTTCAATGGAGTTAAAATTAGAACCACATCATGATCGTTTTGAGCAATTTTTAAAAAGTACGAAACCCAACAACATCCATTTTGAATTAGTTGGTCTCAGGGGTGAATCGCATAACGAAATGCCCTATCAGGGCACTTATTTAGGCTTGAAATCGGTATTTTATGATTACAGAATTGCCATGCCATGGACTTTGACCGATGCACAAATTGAAGATTATTATAAAGATTTATCAGTTAAATACGGTTACCCGGTGGCCATTCCTGAAATGCTGAAAAACAAAGGTGGTGGTAGAAATTAAACTTAATTAAAAATCATTCAGATGAAAATAATCATCTATTTAGTTTTAATTCCAATGATGGTATACTCCTGCAAGCAGGTTACAGGCTTTAAAGAAGATACACAGGCTATTTTGGAATTACATGAAGCCCAGCGAAAGGCCCATTTTAAAAAAGATATTGCTTTTTTTGCACACCATTCAAATACAGAAGATTTTATAGAAGTAAATCGAGGTTTAGTTAGGAAGCCAAAACCATCCGAAATTGCGGTTAGATTTGAGAATTATTTTAATTCGGTAGACTTTATCAAATGGGATGATGTAACTAATCCAATTATAAGTTTTTCTGACGATGGCACGATGGCTACAGTAGTAGTAGATAAATTGGTAGTGGTAAGAGAATTAGCAACAAATAAAATTGACACTGTTAAATATGCCTGGCTCTCAGTCTATAAGAAGCAAAACGGACAATGGCTGATGCATAGAATGGGATCTACAAATAATTAAAAAATGAATTCTAAATTTAAAATAATTTATAGTATACTGTTTTTCTCATATAATTCATTTTCACAAGACACGAAACCTTTTGAGCCAACAGATGACTCTAAATACTACAATTACTGGATTGGTAAATGGTATGTACAAAATGACGACCATGGTATTGATTCCCTTAGCTATTTTACCATAAAACTAGGTGTGCATGAAGCCAGCTATGTTGAAGAATGGAATTTTAATAAAGTGGGTAAATCAATGGCCATGCGCACATGGGATAAAAGCAATAATAAGTGGGGTTTCGTTTGGGTTTCTGAAAATGGATTGTACCAGGTATGGGATTCGAAAAAGGTGGATGGTAAATGGTATATCTATAAATGGTTTACCCTAAATGGGGAAACCTATCTCTCCCGCCAGGGATTTTTTCTTCAACCTGACGGAACAGTCCTCAGAATAAGTGAGAAATCTTTAGATGAAATAAAATGGGAGTTGCGATTTAAGCAAATATTGGTGAAAGCAAGTTAAAATATGGACTATCTCTAAATACCCTGAATTCCATTGAAACAAATCAAAACAAATTTAAACGAGACTATCCAATGGAGCATTAGCAGGGCATCTCTTTAACATAATCAACAAAGTATGAATTTGTTTATAGCGTAAATGAAATTTTCAAATTTAGGATTCTAGCAATGAGCAGGTTTTAGAAATAGTCTAAAGTAATAGACATTATCAAAAACGTTACTGGAACAACCCTTCCACCCTTTTCTTATACATCCTGCCAATGGGAATCTGATGAAGACTGAGTTTGATTTTATTCCTATCAATAGTTTTGATTAGATTTTTAGCCACTATAAATGATTTATGGACCCTGATAAATTG
>CAYNIG010000391.1:0-3840 GCA_964396995.1 uncultured Saprospiraceae bacterium
CAAATATTTAAGGGACAATGGCGTACGTATTTGGGATGAATGGGATGATACTGAGGGCAATCTTGGACCTGTCTATGGCAAGCAATGTCGATCGTGGCCTGACTACAAAGGAGGTCATATAGACCAGATTTCAAAGGTGATTGAAACTATTAAAAAAAATCCGGATTCAAGAAGGATTATTGTTAGTGCCTGGAATGTGGGTGAACTGGACGAGATGGCTTTATGTCCCTGTCATTGTTTGTTTCAGTTTTACGTAGCTGAAGGAAGGCTTTCATGCCAGTTGTATCAAAGATCGGCAGATGTATTTTTAGGCGTTCCTTTTAATATTGCATCGTACGCGTTGCTTACTTTGATGATTGCCCAGGTATGCAATTTACAACCCGGAGAGTTTGTACATACTTTTGGTGATGTACACCTCTACAATAATCATTTTACACAGGCTGAGGAGCAATTAAGCAGAATCCCAAGAGATTTGCCATCAATAAAAATCAATCCTGGGGTAAAAAATATTTTCGAGTTTGATTTTGCCGACTTTGAAATTATTGATTATAATCCATATCCATCTATAAAGGCGCCAGTAGCAGTTTAGCCGAAGTTTTTAGTCTTTGAGTGCATGTTTTAGATTAAAAAATGAATAAAAAAGGGGTGAATTTGTCTTTCACCCCTTTAAAAAAGGAATAGTTCGTATATCAGGATTATTTCTTAGTCACCAGTACTTCTACTCTTCTGTTCTGAGCTTTACCGGCATCAGTAGCATTGTCTGCTATGGGTTGTTTATCACCCATTCCGGCTGTCGCAATTCTGGCACCGGCTATTTTGCCAGTATTTACTAAATACGCTTTTACAGCTTTAGCTCTTGCATCGGAAAGCTTTAAATTGGTAGCAGGATTACCCGCATTATCAGTATGTCCCACTACTTTAATTGCAACTTTAGGGAAAGCATTCAATACTGATATCAGTTCATTCAATTGGCCTGAAGATTCCATTGTTAAAGAATCAGACCCAGTTTTGAAGTTGACACCATCGAAAGCAAAGCCCATCGCTTTGGGATCTATTTTAGCAGTAGAATCTGAAAAGAATGATGCAATCTTGTCAGTGAAGCCTCCTTTCTTTACTTCTAAAGCAGCCCCGCCAGGTAAGGTGAATTTACTAATAGTTGCAGCTATAGAATCCGCAATCCTTTTTTGTTCAGCGGCAGCTGCATCTGCTGCAGCTTTTGCAGCATCCACCGTTTCAGTTACTAAGGCAGGTGTTTCTGTTGCTTTGTTACAGCTTTTTCTGGAAAGAAACCATGCAATTGCCCCAAGTAGCAGTAAAGGTAATAACCATTTTAATAAATTATTTCCATTACCCAAACCGCCGGAATTACCTGATGAGGTGCCTGACGACATTTTGGCATTACTGGAGGAAGCAGTACCTCCAATATTAGACAACCCTAGAACAGTACTTAAGGCCGCCGGTATTCCTTTTGAAATAAAATCTTTTTGGCCACCTAATAAGTTTTTCAATCCTAATGCGTCTATTGCTTTGTCTTTAACGTATTTACCTATAAACCCCATTAATAAGGGTGCTGCCATTTTTAAAAGGGAAGAAGATGATCCGGTTTTGATTCCTGCCACATTTGAAATCACATCCACAATAGATCCTAATTTGTCTCCAAGAAGAAATTTGAGGATGCCCGCGCCGCTATTCATCAGATTATCTGTTGATTGTCCTCCACCAAATAATCCACCTAAAGTACCCAGGATACTGCCGTCGATATTATTCGACTTTAGGAAGTCCAATACCCCTCTTGCGCCTGATTCATTAGAAGCTTTACTTGCCAAACCTCCTATTAAAGTAGGAAGGATAGCACCAACAGCTTTGGATGTATTTGATTCAGATTCGCCTAAAAATCGGCTAGCCTGGCTTGCAAGTTCACCACCCACTTGACCTTGAAGCATTTCGAGAAGATTGATTGCCATAGATTAATTTAATATGATTAAGTAAATAAAATATTTTTATAATGAAAACTAGGTATCTTGGGGATTGATGAGTGTGGACTATAAATTTGTCTTTGCAAAAGTAGAGAGGATTAAGCAAAGCGCTTTAATAAAAATGTAAACAAAATGTAAATTCTTATAACCATGTTTTATTGGGGAATAATTGGATTAGGAAGAATAGCACACAAATTTGCTCATGAACTAAAGCAAACCGGATTGGGGGATATAGGTGCCGTAGCTTCAAGAGATCTGGACAAGGCCACAGACTTTGCCAGTCAGTACGGCGCCAGACATGCCTATGGAACCTATGATGAGTTAATTGAAAATGCGCATATAGATGCCGTATATATAGCGGTACCACATAATTTACATGCTTCGATTGCTATTAAATGTCTTGAAAGAGGCATTCCTGTACTGTGTGAAAAACCATTTACAATCAATGCTGATGAGCTAAAATCAGTAATGGAAATGGCGAGATTGAAAAAGACCTTTTTGATGGAAGCAATGTGGTCCCGTTTTATGCCGCATATTATGTGGATCAAAAATGAATCGGATACCGGAGTCTTTGGAAGCTTGTTGCACCTCAAGGCGGAGTTTTGTTTTAGAGGAAAAGAACGAGGCCTGAAACAGGGTGTGAACAGACTAATTGAAAATGAATTGGGGGGAGGCGCACTGTTGGATATAGGCATTTATCCTGTTTTTTTATCGCATTTATTTCTTGGCAAACCAGCTGATGTGCAAGCCGTGGCAAATATTGTAAATGATATAGATGAAACCTGCCATATTTTGTTAAGTTATTCCCAGGGTAGTCACGCTATTTTGGATACCAGCATACTTTGGGAATCAGATGGCCGTGCTGAGTTTTATTTTGAACGGGCAACGATTATTATTCCTCACCGTTGGCATGAATCAAATGAAATCATCATCAGAAGAGATGGCTTACATCAGGAGATAAAAAAATGGAACTATCCTTCAAGAGGATTCTATTATGAAATGAAAGAAGTTCAGGATTGCCTCTCTGAAGGTAAAAAAGAAAGTGACCTGATGCCATTGAGTTTTTCATTGGACATGATGAATACACTGGACCAGATAAGATCAAAGATAGGATTGAAATATCCAGCTGATAAATGAAAATCATTCTGGCATTAAACAGCTTTAAAGATTCCTGTAATTCTATTGAGGCAAATACAGCTTTAAAAATAGGATTGCAAAAACATTTTAATAAAAACGATATCTCCGTATTTCCTTTGTTTGACGGAGGCGATGGCTCTTTGGCCGCTTTGCATTATCATTTTGGTTTTACGAAAATCAAAATGAAAACAACCAATGCTTTAGGCAGAGCTATTGCAGCGTATTACCTTATTGATCATAACGAAAATATTGCCTATATAGAATTGGCTCAGGCTTCAGGCATAGCCAGCATAGGTAAAGCGAATAATCAAATACTGAAAGCCAATACAGCAGGCACAGGAATGATGATAAAAAACGCATTGAAGCGAGGAGTATCTAAAATAGTATTGCTTATAGGCGGTAGTGCGACTAATGATGCGGGTGTTGGTGCTTTATCCACATTGGGTATTCAGTTTTTGGATAAAAAGGGTACTCCATTATTACCCATTCCTGCACAAATGAATAATATACGTTCAATTGATAAATCTGGTTTGGTAAAAAATATGGTTCCTATAGAAATATGGTCAGATGTAACCAATCCATTTACAGGATCATTGGGTGCTGTTGCTGTTTATTCTGCTCAAAAAGGAGCTTCATTGGCAGATCAGAGGGTACTGGAAAAGGGAATGATCAATTTTAGAAATGTAATTAAAAGGGATTATAAAATTGATTTAAATAAAATAAAAGG
>CAYNIG010000392.1:0-3838 GCA_964396995.1 uncultured Saprospiraceae bacterium
GTAAGGAGTGGAAAGTGATTGATCAAAATCCTTATGTAGAGATATCCGGCAAAACATGGAGTGCGGATTTTTATGGCAATAGCTTATTTGCTACCGGATGGGATAAATCAAGTGTGATATTAAAATTTTTAAAAAATGGAATTTGGAAAACCTATCGCCTTCCCAAAGCCAGCTATGCCTATGATCACGCCTGGAATACAGAATGGATGCGTATCAGGGAGGTTAATACGGAAAGGTATTTAATGGATGCACATGGTATTTTTTATGAGATACCTACGATTACGTATAATGGAAATATTATGGGAATAAGACCAATCTGTACTCATTTGCGTATGGTTCCTGATTTTATTCACTGGCGAGGTTTATTTGTGATGGGCAGCGATCAGGCAGATAAATCCAGTGGCCAGCCACAATCCGGATTTTGGTTTGGCAATATAGATGATTTGTGGAGTTTTGGTAAACCGAAAGGGATAGGTGGGCCATGGTACGAAACTCCGGTAAAAGCAGGGCAACCCTCTGATCCTTATTTGATGAATGGTTTCGATCAAAAAACAATCCATATTCAAAACCTTAGTGATGAGCCAATAGAAGTAAAATTTCAGGTAGATTTTTTAAGCAATGACACCTGGCACCATTTTACTACTGTCACAGTGCCAGCCCGGAATTATAATTATTATATGATCCCCCAGGGTTATTCGGCACAATGGATCAGGGCAGTGAGTAATAAAGATGCCAAACTTACCGTACAGCTTATATACAATTGAGTTTTAATGCGGGTAGGTGAGTGCCTGCTGCCGGTTCAGATCTGACGGTTTTTTAAAAAAGACTTCTAGAGTTTCGTACTTTTTCTCCTTTCATGGACAGTTAGAGAAACTAAGTATACGGTGTTGAACTGTAGTATTTGAAATACATTAAAATTATTTCTTATATTAGCTTCCTTAAATTTTTTTCAAACATGAAGATAATACTTAGTAAATGGTATGTTTTTGGTCTGCTCATTCTCATACCACTTTTTAGCGAATTTGCATTTCAACCAAAGGATACCTGGGAATGGCCCAAAGAGCCTAAAAATCTCAAAGTATTAAAGGGTGTAGCTGGTGAAGATTTGAAAGCCGTAATGCAGGCATGGAACAAGGCCTTGGGTGTAAAATGTTTTTTCTGTCACAAAAGCAAAGAGGGAGCTCCTTTTTCTGAATGGGATTTTGTGTCCGATGAAAAACCGGAGAAAAACATGACCCGTGATATGGTCAAAATGACTACCGATATCAATAAAAAATGGATCGGTAAGAAAATGAAATCGGAACACATGGTCAATTGCAATACTTGCCATAGAGGGGAAAAAGTACCCAGCTTGTAGCTGGATAAATAGTGCAAAATTTTAAATGAAAGGCCGGAACAAAGTCAAATTTGTTTCGGCTTTTATTTTTATGTTTTTCGGAACGAAGCTTTGTAATTTTACGAGACTTGAAATTACCATTGCAGATATTTTTATTTTAAATCATTTTTTTAATTATCAGAACTATGAAATTAATTCCGGTCACTTTATCCTGTACTTCAATCCTGATATTCTTTTTGACCCTATCCTGTAAAACGAAAGATTCAGGCAATCCCTCTTCCACCTCATTTGGCCCCAATTCATTTATAGATAATCTCATGAAACAAATGACCATAGAAGAAAAAATCGGTCAGCTCAATTTACTCACCCCCGGTGGTGCCGTGACCGGTGAAGTAATGAGTAAAGATGTGGAATCCAAAATAAAACAGGGCAAAGTAGGTGGTATATTCGGGATACGAGGAGCAGATAAAACCAGGGCCGCTCAGGAGATAGCAGTAAATAACAGCAGATTAAAAATTCCTTTGATCATAGGCATGGATGTAATACATGGACACCAGACTATGTTTCCAATACCACTGGGCTTATCTTGTACCTGGGATATGGAGTTGATCAAAGAATCAGCCCGACTGGCTGCCCGCGAAGCTACCGCAGATGGTATTATGTGGACATTTTCCCCTATGGTTGACATTGCCCGTGATCCCAGATGGGGCAGAATCTCCGAAGGATCTGGTGAAGATCCATTTCTTGGCTCCAGCATAGCGGAAGCCATGGTACAGGGTTATCAAGGCAACGATTTATCAGATCCTACTACCATGATGGCTTGTGTAAAACATTTTGCAGGATATGGTGCAGCAGAAGGAGGAAGAGATTATACTGCGGCTGATATGAGTACTTTGAAGTTGCTCAATGAATATTTACCTCCATATCATGCAGCAGTGAAGGCAGGGGTGGGTTCAATCATGAATTCATTTAATGTGATTGATTATATGCCGGCTACCGCCAACCCTTTTTTATTAAAAGATATTCTGAGAAAGGATTGGGGTTTTGATGGATTTGTAGTTACAGACTACACATCATTGAATGAAATGATCAATCATGGCATTGGTGATTTGCAGGAAGTATCCAAACTCGCCCTGAAGGCAGGAGTGGATATGGATATGGTCGGAGAGGGCTTTTTAAATACCCTCAAAAAATCTCTGGATGAAAAGAAAATCACGGAAGAAGAAATCAATACCGCATGCCGCAGAATATTAATTGCAAAACAAAAACTTGGATTGTTTGATAATCCTTACAGGTATTTTGATACAATAAGGGCCAAAAAAGAAATTTTATCTCAAGAGCACCGGGCATTTGCCCGCAAAGCGGCATCGAAATCATTTGTATTATTAAAAAATGATAAAGAAATCCTTCCGCTTAAAAAATCCGGTTCGATTGCCGTGGTCGGTCCATTAGCTGACAGCAGACGAAATATGCTGGGTACCTGGTCGGTATCGGGTGATTACAACCAGGCTGTGACTGTACTAGAGGGTATAAAAAATGCAGTAGGTGCTAAAGCTACCATCCGGTATACAAAAGGAGCCAATCTGTCTGATGACACGGTCTTTGCTAAAAAAGTTAATGTATTCGGTACAGAAATAGAAATCGACAAACGATCAGCTGATGCTATGATCAATGAAGCTGTGGCAATCAGCCGTCAATCGGATATAATCATTGCAGTAGTGGGTGAAGCTGCTGACATGACTGGTGAAGCAAGTAGTATGGCGGATATTGGGTTGCAACCCAGTCAAAGAAAATTACTGGAAGCACTAAAGAAAACAGGTAAGCCCATTGTAATGGTTCTCTACAATGGAAGACCCATGACCTTGCCCTGGGAAAACAAAAATATGGATGCAATCCTCGATGTTTGGTTTGGTGGTACAGAAGGAGGCAATGCAGTGGCCGATGTGGTATTCGGTGATGTAAATCCCGAAGGCAGATTGACCACTTCGTTTCCGGTACATGTTGGTCAGATACCGGTGTATCATTCCATGCTCAATTCAGGCAGACCGTATAATGGGGAGGAGTTTTCAAAATTTAAATCAAACTATCTTGATATTCCAAATGAACCGCTGTACCCTTTTGGTTTTGGACTGAGCTATAGCAAAATAACCTATTCCGAACCTTCTGTAAGTAATACCATTCTTCAGGGTAGTGGTAAAATACAAGTATCGGCTCAGGTCACTAACTCTGGCACGGTGGAAACAAACGAAACAGTACAACTTTATATTCGTGATGTTGTCGGCACCATCTCCAGGCCAATGAAAGAATTAAAAGGATTTGAAAAAATCACGCTCAAGCCCGGAGAATCCAAATCGGTAAGTTTCACTATCGATGAATCACTGTTAAAATTTTACAACAGCCAACATATATATACATCGGAACCCGGTGCATTTGAAGTATTTATTGGACCCAATGTGAGGGACGCGAAGAAGACTGGTTTTGAATTGAAGTTGGATTGATGGT
>CAYNIG010000393.1:0-3831 GCA_964396995.1 uncultured Saprospiraceae bacterium
ATTCGGTCCGGCAATGATACTTACAATCCAAACCTGTATATGTCTCCAAATGAAACCAGTGTTTTATCTACTTCTATTTTTGCCTCTTTGACCCAAACCGATATAAATATCAAAACACTAAAAGGAGACTATGAACAAAATTTGGCAAAAGGCCGATTAGGATTAGGCTTTAAATTATCACAGGTCATCACTGATAATGGCTTTGATTTTTTTGATTATATTGATGATGTTAAAACTAAAAGCCCTGAAAAAAGCAACGATTTTACATATGATGAAAGAGTGTATGCGGCCTATGTAAATTACAATAAACAGTTTGACAAAAAATGGTCGTTGCAAACCGGATTGAGATTGGAAGCTACCGCTTCACACGGTATGCTGATGAGTATGAATCCCACTCCTGATGATGATGTAAAAAGATCATATGCCAATCTGTTCCCAAGTCTTGCCCTTACCTTTAATGCGAACAAAATGCATACAATAGGCTTGACATACAGCCGAAGAGTAGATAGACCCCGATACCAAAACTTAAATCCATTTGAAAACAGATTGGATGAACTGACTTTCAGAAAAGGAAATCCCTTTTTAAAACCACAGTTTTCACACAATCTATCTGTGAATCATACCTTGATGGGTATGGTATCCACTTCCCTTTCCTATTCCCGTACGAATGATTTCTTTGGCCAGATTATAGACTCTACTCAGCGTAAGCGCACTTTCATTACTGAGAAAAACATAGCGAAAATGGATAATTATTCCATTGGAATCGCAAGTCCTATCCCGTTGGCAAAATGGTATAATGGTTATGTGAGCCTAAATGTTTTCAGGCAGGTATATCAATCTGATTTTGGTACAGGCAAAAATCTGAATATTGGAACAAATGGTTTCAACATTTATTCCGAACACAGTGTTACCGTAAAAAATGGAATCAAATTCCAATTGTCAGGTTGGTATAATAAGGGAGGTGTTTGGGGTGGTACCTTTGTAAATGCCGGAATGGGTAATGTTGACTTTGGTGTTCAAAAGTCAATATGGAATAATAAAGCCGATATCAGACTCTCATTTACCGATATTTTCAAAACAGCAGCATGGAACGCTGTAAGCGATTTTGGGGGCATCTACTTTGATGGCGGTGGCTATAATGAATCCCAAACCTTCAGAGCCAATTTTACTTATAGATTCGGAAATACGAAAGTAAAAGGTGCCCGGCAAAGAAAGACAGGGCTCGAGGACGAACAGCGAAGAGCAGGCAATTAAGCTTAAAGTTAAAGAGTTTATTTAGATGGATATAAAGCCAGGGAAGGTTTCTTCCCTGGCTTTTTTATGATATTGTGGGAAATTCCTGAAATTTATTTTTTGGTTAGTAATTTATCGCTCAAGTCAATGAAATCAAGCATACTAAAGTCAGCATTACGGTATTTTTTTGATTAGTTTTGCATAGTGCTTATTTCTAAAAACCTAGCCTATACCTATCCCGGAAGAAACAAAATATTTTTCCCCGACCTTGTACTCGAAAACACACAACATTGCCTGATACTTGGAAAATCAGGAGTAGGAAAAACCACTTTCTTGCATGTGTTATCCGGGTTGCTCAAACCCAGTGAAGGCAATATCACCATTGATGGTCAGGATCTTTACAAATTATCTGCTGTTGCATTGGATCTTTACCGCGGGCAAAAAATAGGAATGATATTTCAGCAATCGTATTTTATGCAAGCGGTCACTGTGTCTGAGAATCTTGCCTGGGCCCAAAAGTTTGCAGGTAAGGCTATAGATCATGCCCGCATAGACGAATTGCTTACCAGACTGGAAATAATAAAACATAAGAATCATCTGCCTTCCCGCATGAGCGTAGGTGAACAACAAAGAGCAAGTATAGCTCGAGCCTTGGTAAATAAACCTTCCATCATCCTTGCTGATGAACCCACCTCTGCACTGGATGATATAAATGCAAATGAAGTAGTAAACCTCATGCGCGAACAGGCACAACAAGATGGCAGCTCACTGATCATAGTGACTCACGATGCCCGCATCAAACAACATTTTCATCATCAAATTAACCTAGGATGAAACTGATCAAACTTAGTATTCAAAATTTATTATATAAACCGCTCAACCTTACCCTCAGCCTGGTGTTATTTTCCCTTGGTATTGGTTTGATCTCTCTGTTATTTAACCTCAATAAACAGATCACCCAAAAATTTGAGGCCAACCTGGCCGGTATCGATTTAATCATAGGCGCCAAAGGAAGTCCTTTGCAATTAGTGCTCAATGGGCTTTATCATATCGATGCGCCTACTGGCAACATACCGCTCAAAAGTGTAAAACCTTTTCTCAATCCCAATCATCCGCTGATAAAAAAGGCCATTCCTCTGTCACTGGGTGATAGCTATCAGGGGTTTCGCATAGTGGGCACCAATGCATCCTTGCCTCAGCTCTATAAAGCTGAATTAAAATCCGGCTCCTGGTGGCAAAAATCAATGGAAGTCACAATCGGTAACCTGGTTGCAGAGACTTCTAAACTAAAAGTAGGAGATAGCTTTTTTAGCTCACATGGTCTTACGAATGATAGTTTTAATATTCACGGCCATGCTGCTTTTACT
Organism: uncultured Saprospiraceae bacterium; assembly: GCA_964396995.1. GTDB lineage: Bacteria > Bacteroidota > Bacteroidia > Chitinophagales > Saprospiraceae > JADJLQ01. Next base: position 2,601 of record CAYNIG010000393.1, read on the forward strand.
GTTGTAGGCATATTAAAATCTACCGGAACAGTATGCGACCAATTAATACTCACCTCTGTTGAAAGTATCTGGGATGTACATGATCATGGAAGTTCCACCAGTGAGGGAGCTGAAGAGCATGATGAAAATGACCATCTGGATGAAGCTGAACACGAACACGAAGAGGGGGCAGAACATCAACATGATTCACTGGATGAAGAAGGAAAAGACATCACTACCCTACTTATTCAATACAAGTCAAAGACCAATATACAAGCGCTAAACATGATGCGCAATATCAATCAAAACACAGATATGCAGGCTGCTGCTCCAGCTATAGAAATAAACAGATTATTTTCTATGATGGGCATTGGCCTCGATGCGTTGAAAGTCCTTGCCTGGGTGATAGCATTTGTTTCAGGACTAAGCATATTTATATCCCTTTATAATTCCCTCAAAGAACGAAGAAAGGAACTCGGGCTTATGCGATCCATGGGTGCAAGCCCTTCCACCCTTTTTTCATTGATTATACTGGAAGGATTGATCATTGCCATACTTGGATATCTGTTGGGAATGTTTTTGTCTCACCTCGTATTGTATTTCAGTACCGATGAAGTATTTAAAGCCTATAAATACAAACTGAATGCATTCTCTTTCATCCGTGAGGAGGCAGGACTATTGATGGGGGCATTATTGATTGGATTTATTGCAGCTATTATTCCGGCTATACAGGCTTATAGGACGGATATTGCTAAAGTGATGAAATAGTAAATTTTATTCTCGATGTGGATCGTGGTCAATTAGTAATTTTTATTTGTCCAATTCTTTGATATTCAATAATATCCTAATTTCCCAGCAGCCCCTAAATACATCGGGACTATTTGATTTCTTCAAAGAAGATTCAGTTTTATAAAAACGGATTGCAAAATTATCGGAACAGGGGAAAAGTGAAATAAAAAGAGAAATACATCGTAAAATCACATTCCCAGAAACATCAGAAAGTCCAAATACTCAATACACTTTAAAAGTTATATTTTCACTTCTCTCCCACTAGCCGCTGATTTATATATCGCATCTACTACCCTCATATCCTTTAATCCCTCCTCACCAGGTACGGCCATAGGCTTATTATTCTTTATTGCCATGGCATCATCGTCCATTTGCTTTGCCTGCTGGTGCTTTAGTTTTTCCTTAAAATTTCTTTTGTCACTGGTGGTTATTTCAGCTCCACTATAGGCCTGGAAGGGTTCTA
>CAYNIG010000394.1:0-3796 GCA_964396995.1 uncultured Saprospiraceae bacterium
ATTGCAAATAAGTATAAAAATCATACCAGCCCCATCCTGTCTCTGTGGCATTGGATGTATCCCCTTGGGCATTTAGTTCACTTTGCAATGTCTTGTAAGAGACCAGGTAATTCAATATCAAATGTGAGTTGACGGGAAAATCTTTATAAATACCTACTACAGATAGGTCTTTATTTGGCAAATCATTGGACTCCAATATGGATAATCTTTTTCCAATAGGGTCTGCATGACCGAAATACTTTTTTGCAGTCGATTGAGATAAAATTATTTGATTGGTCTCAAGCAATAGCCTAGAAGCATCACCTTGTACCATTTGGATACCCAACATAGGTATGGCACCCGGATCCGCATAATATCCTTTTGATTCTTTGAATTTGACATCAGCTTCCCGGTATGATAATACTGATTCAAAATCAATCAGCCGGCAATAATCTAACACCTCAGGAAAGTCTTTTTTCATTGTCGGGCCAATGGCGGGATATGAGGTGGCAGATCTCCATGACAGGCTGCCTTTATTATAACTATCCAATCTCAACCGAACCACCTGCTCAGCTACCGGAGAAAAAGAATCATAGCTCTTTTCAAAAGAAACATAATGGAATATCAGCAGGCAGCAGATCATACCTATTGTAATTCCGAGTACATTAAGTAAAGTAAATCCTTTACGAAAAATCAGGCTTCTGTAAGCTGTTTTAAAAGTGGTAAGATTCATACCAGAATTTTTTTTTAAGTTAAGATTTGAAATTAAAAATGGCAGAAAGAGATGCAGGTAATATCATACCCTACAGGCTTTACTAATATCATCAATTTTGAATTGGAAAGCTTTCTTTCAGCATTTTTATGGTTCAAGTTATAAGCCAAAATTATAATACCTTGTTTCTCTTGTACTTAGATTATTTTTTCTCTTTTCCTTACCGTCCGAAAATGATACAGTGCGAGTCTGAAAGAGCAATACCTTGTTAAAGTTTCTAAAAAAATATTGAATCTATTGCGTAGCCAAATAACTACATATATATTTGTAGTCAAATAGCTACATAATGAATCTGAGAAGAGATGTATTCCAGGCCTTAGCCGATCCGACCCGCAGAGCCATATTGGTACTCATTGCCAGTCACTCTATGACTGCAGGGGCCATTGCTTCCAAATTCAATACCGCCAGACCTACCGTATCAAAACATCTGCAAATACTCATCGAATGTGAACTAGCAACTCCTCAAGCGCAAGGAAGGGAAATACATTACCATTTTAATCCTAAAAAAATGAAAGAGATAGCTGATTACATAGAGCCTTTCCGCAAAATGTGGGATGATCGGTTTAACAAACTGGAATCTATAATGAAAAAACATAAAAAATAATGGAATACAAAACTAAAATCAGAGCCGAAGAAGGGAAGCACGATATCCTCATCACCAGGGAATTTGATTTGCCGATCGAATTATTATTCAGAGCTTATACCGATGCAGAAATAGTAGAGCAATGGATGGGTACCAAAGTAGAAAAGCTGGAAAATAAAAAACACGGGGGCTATCAATTTATAACCACGGACCCTCGAGGATCCGAACATCGTTTCAATGGTACCATACATGAGATAATACAAGATCAAAAAATCATCAGAACGTTTGAAATGGAGAATACCCCTTTTCCGGTTCAACTCGAGTTTCTCACATTTGATGAAATAGATGGCGAAAGAAGTAGGCTGCATATGCATATCATTTACAAGTCAGTGGATGACAGAGATGCTATGTTGAAATTGCCGTTCGCACAAGGAATCAGCATGGCTCACGACCGAATTCAAAATATAGTACAAAAACTAAAACTATAAATTATGGAAATCCAAAACCCACAATCAGGCAAGTATAAAAAAATAGTCTATTGGGTTGCGACAGCATGGCTGTCATTAGGCATGGTGTCAACGGGTATAGTCCAACTGATTAAAATGAAAGAGGAAGTAGACAAGACATCCGTACACCTTGGCTATCCTGAATATTTCCTGACCATAATCGGTACTTGGAAAATACTCGGTGTCATCGCCATACTGTTGCCCGGGTATCCCCTGATCAAAGAATGGGCCTATGCCGGATTTTTCTTTGTGATGTCCGGAGCCTTATTTTCCCATGCTGCGAAAGGGGATGGCCTTCTTGATTATTTCGGGCCCACCCTGCTGTTGGTATTGACCATACTTTCCTGGCATTTTAGGCCTGCCCATAGGAAAATAAACAATTATTAATATCCATGAACTATACTAATTCTAAAGCGGATTGGTTTTTTACCAAAGATTCTAAATGGAAGGCAGAATTTCAGCTACTGAGATCACTGGTATTGGAGTCCATTTCTAAAACAGTAAGTCTTCAAGAAGAAATAAAATGGGGAAATCCATGTTATACTTATCAGGATTCAAATATTGTATTGATTCATGGCTTCAAAGAGTATTGTGCATTGTTGTTTTTCAAAGGCGTATTGCTCCAGGATGAAAAAAAAATATTGATACAACAGACCGAAAATGTGCAGTCAGCCAGGCAAATGAGATTTAAAAATTTACAGGAGATAATCAATCAAAGGGCGGTAATAAAATCATTTATAAGCCAAGCCATAGGGGTGGAAAAAGCAGGCTTAAAAGTATCCTTAAAAAAACCGGATGAGTTCAAGGTAGCAGATGAATTTAAAACTGCTATGGATAAAATGCCAAAGCTTAAAATGGCATTCAATGCTTTGACTCCGGGCCGTCAACGTGCCTACCTTTTATATTTTGCTTCTGCTAAGCAAGTAAAAACAAGAACCGATCGGGTAAAAAAATACATTCCGCAGATTTTAGCCGGAAAAGGATTAGATGATTAATTATATTGAAGAAAATCAAGAGCCGAGAATGGGATTTGAACCCACGGCCTGCTGATTACGAATCAGCTGCACTACCCCTGTGCTATCTCGGCTTAATTACACAAATACAAAAGATAAGGTATTCATATAAATGCATACTCATTTCAAAGGTACAACACTTTCATTTTCTTATCACTGACCGGGCCGGATAATATCATCAACCGTGATGAGTCCTGAAGCTCTTAATCCGGGAGTATACTCAGTCCGTTCGTAAAGATTTTACAGGATTTAGAATGGCTGCCCTCAATGCATCATACCCTACTGTACACAATGCAATACCGGCAGTAATACAAGCAGTGGCAATAAATATCCACAGGCTGATCTCTATTCTGTATGGATAGTTGGCGAGCCATTTATTTGCAGCATAAAATGCAAAGGGGAATGAAAATAAAAAGGAAATGCATACCAGCTTGAGGAAATCCGATGACAATAACTGAACAATGCTTGATGCGGATGCACCCAGTACTTTGCGTATCCCTATTTCTTTGGTCCTCTTTTCCGTAGATAAATTGGCCAATCCAAATAACCCTATGCAGGATATAAATATGCTCAGAATAGAGCTATAAAGAATGATTTGTTTCCATTTAGCTTCCGACTCGTATTTATTCCGATTTTCGGCATCCATAAACTTGTAACTGTATGCATTCATCGGGAAGAGTGATTTAAAGGTTTCAGCAATATATTTAAGGCTCGCTTGTTCCGTACCAGGCTCGATCTTGATATTGGCCATTCCATATTCATTACCCGGGCGCATAGTAAAAAGCTGAGGCTTTATCTTTTGAGACAAGGCATCGAAATGGTAATTTTTTACCACCCCTATTACGGTGTATTTTTCATTATGATACCAAAAATCCACTATCTGATTTAATGGATTTTGCCAGTTAGCTTCTTTAACAAATGCTTCATTGACCAATACAGCGTT
>CAYNIG010000395.1:0-3795 GCA_964396995.1 uncultured Saprospiraceae bacterium
CTTAAAATGCAGAAGGGAACTTTTTGAGTCCCCTTCAAGAATTCTAAATCAACGCTTTGCAAAGATACTGGAAAAATTTGAAAGAAGCAGTGGATTTTTAAAAATATCAGAAATGAAATTCCCTGCCATGGAATTCTGATGAACCGCAAAACAAATTATAAAAAACTATAATATATCTTAACTAAAACCTAAATTTGCAGATTAATATAATAACTAACAAAATCAATCCGTTACGCTAACACTTTAACTAAATAGAGATTATGCTTTTATATACTTTATTTCAGGCAGCTGTAAATTTACCCGAAACTGCAAGTACCCCGACGACAGGCACCCAAGACTTATGGGATGTGTTATTGCAAACCGGTTTCCTGGGCATAGCCAATGTAGCCATCAATGTAATTTTATCCTTCATTGCGGTATGGATTTTTATCAGCCGGTACAGATCCTTACAGCGAGCCAACACCATTGATGAAAACTTTATGAATAATATCCGCAACAGCGTGCAAAACGGGAATATTGACGCCGCAAAAAACCTTTGCGCCCACACCGATACTCCCCAGGCCCGCATGATCGAAAAAGGACTGCAACGAATCGGAAAGCCGCTCAAAGACATTGACGCAGCCATTGAAAATACCGGAAATCTGGAATTATTTCGGATGGAAAAAAATCTGTCTATCATGGCCAGCATTGCCGGTGCAGCACCAATGATCGGCTTTTTTGGAACTGTGACCGGTATGATTCAGGCATTTTACAATATGGCAAGCCAGCAAAATGTCACACCGGGCGTATTGGCAGGTGGTATATATCAGGCTCTGATCACAACCGCTGTTGGACTGGCCGTGGGCATATTTGCTTATATAGCCTATAATTTATTGGTTTCTAATGTGGAAAAAGTACTGTACAATATGGAACGCACTACTGTTGAATTTATGGATCTTCTTCAGGAGCCATCCAGGTAAAAGCAAATCGTCCTTGGCACTTCACCATTTCAAATTCCATTTCTATGGCACTTAAAAAAAGAAATAAAATCAGCGCAGAATTCAGCATGGCTTCCATGACGGATATGATATTTCTGTTGCTTATATTTTTTATGCTTACCTCCTCGATTGTAAGCCCAAATGCATTAAACCTTAAATTACCATCATCCACCTCCAAGACAGTTGCCTCCCCAACTTTGTCTGTTTCAATTACTCCCGATGGCAAATTTTATTTTAATGGTAAGGAAATGCCCTTGTCCGTTTTAGAGAAAATGGTAGCCTTAGAAGTGAAAAAAGCAGGTGATCCAAAGAGTACTACCATGACCATTGTGGCTGATAAAGATGCTAAAGTAGATGCTTTAGCCAATATAATGGAGCTTGCAAATCAATTAAAAATCAATGCCATCCTGGCTACCGAATCAAAATGATAACTTTTTGATGGTTAAATCCGTTAATATTGAAATCAAATCATGAATATTCACCTTGGTAATAAAGAAAAAAAAGACGAACAGATAGCCAGTATTGTATCCACTGTAGTACATGTAATTTTGATTTTAATCCTATTCTTACCCTTATTGAAATTCCCCATACCACCTCCGGGACAGGAAGGTATATTGGTCAGTTTTGGTAATCCCGATATGGGACAAGGTGATGACAAACCCATGACTCAGAATGAGGATCCGGTAGTAGACCCAGCCCCACCGGCTGAACCTGATCAACCTGTCGAAGAGAAAAAAGAAGAAGTATCCAAACCTGAACCTGAGAAACCCAAAAAAGCAGAACCTGTAAAAACTCCCGATAAAAAAATAATAACGAGTGAAGATCCAGAGGTAGCGGCAGTAAAGAAAAAGAAAAAAGAAGAAGCAGAAAAAGCTGCTCAGGAAGAAAAAGACCGAAAAGCAGAAGAAAGCAGAGTAAGGGAAGAATCCCGTAAAAAAGCTGCCGCTGAAGAAGCTGCCAAAAAAGCAGAAGCAGAGAAAGCTGCCAAAGAACAAGCTGAATTGGATGCAGCCAAAAAACAATATGGTAATGTATTCGGCTCCGGTAAAGGAAACACAGGAAAACCAGGGAATCAAGGTGATCCAAATGGTGACCCAAATGCCGATAATTTGAAAGGAATCTCTACCGGAAGCGGGAAAATTGGCGGAGGTCTTGATGGCAGAGGAGTAAAATTCGAACCCAGGATACAGGAAAATTCTCAAAAAACCGGTCGTGTGGTGGTCAATGTATGTGTGGATGGTAATGGCACTGTGATCAGTGCAAAATATACACAGAAGGGATCTACTACAACAGATGCGGGTCTAAGGCAAATTGCAGAAGAGAATGCAGCCAAGTTTAAATTCACGGCGAGTAATGTAGATCAACAATGTGGAACCATCACATTTGATTTTAAAGTAAAATAGCAGTTTAAAACAGCTGACATGACTTACAGGGAATGTTTGGATTATCTATATACCAAACTCCCCATGTTCGAGCGTCAGGGGCCATCGGGGATAAAAAAAGATCTTACCAATACCCTGGCATTGTGTGAAAAACTGGGAAATCCGCAATTGAAGTTTAAATCCATTCATATTGCCGGAACCAATGGTAAAGGATCTGTATCGCACATGCTGGCTTCTATCTTGCAAGAGGCCGGATATAAAACCGGTCTGTATGTTTCTCCACACTATAGAGATTTCAGGGAAAGAATTCGAATCAATGGTGTTTACATTTCTAAAAAATACTTCATTGATTTTGTAAATAAAATAATACCGGCAATAGATGAGATCAAACCTTCTTTCTTTGAAATCACGGTAGCCCTCACTTTCAACTATTTTGCTGATAAAAAAATAGATATTGCTGTGATAGAGACCGGTCTTGGTGGCAGGCTGGACAGTACGAATGTAATCAATCCGATATTAAGTATCATTACCAATATAAGTTACGATCACCAGAAAATTTTAGGAGATACCTTACCTGAAATTGCCCGCGAAAAAGCAGGAATTATAAAAGCCAATACTCCTGTCCTCATTGGAGAATTTCAACCCAGGGTTGTTTCTGTATTTAGATCTCAGGCCAAAGAAAAAAATGCACCCTTGCGAATAGCATCCAAATATGGAAAAGTAATGACTCAATCCGGAAAAGAAAGGTACGTATACAGATCATCTGACAAAAAATATTCGAAACTGGACATGCCCTATCATGGTCCTTACCAGGAGAAAAATATAAATACGGTGATACAAGCTGTAAAATGGATGAATGAAAATAAAAGCCTTGCTGTTTCAGATTATAAAATAAAGCTTGGACTCAGTAAACTGGACAAGAATGTTCCATTGATAGGTAGGTTTCAGATAGTAGGTAAAGATCCATTGATAATAGCTGACGGTGCTCATAATCTCAGCGGTTTAAAATTAGTTTTTCAAAGGATTAAACAAATATCTAAAGGCAATGTCCATGTTGTATTTGGCACTGTTAAAGACAAGGATTATAATGCTGTAATCAGGATCTTACCCCGGGATTTTATTTATTATTTTGTCAAAGCCAATTTACCCCGGGCACTGGATGAAGTGACTTTACTTGAAAATGCCATAAGAAGAAAATTGAATGGAAACAAATATGGTAATGTAATAAATGGATTAAAAGCAGCTAAAGCGAATGCTGCAAAAAATGATTTGATATTAGTAACTGGTAGCATTTTTGTAGTCGGCGAGATAATTTAAAATATTCACGATCAGGATATTTGATATAAACCTCTCCTATTCATTTTTTATCGAAAGATCGTCATTTTAAACCAGGCTAAAGCACGGGTTTCTTCACCTATTATTTATGCAAACACTTT
>CAYNIG010000396.1:0-3753 GCA_964396995.1 uncultured Saprospiraceae bacterium
CTGATGTTGGATAAAAATCACGACTATGATGAGATCTGGCGGTCAATGCGGATTTCCTCTATGACTGATCTGATTATAATGAAAATAGTTCGAATCAAAGAAATAGAAGATAAGGGAGGAATGACCCTGGTGTCAGAAGGATCCGATGCTAATTATATGGACATTATGAATTACGCTATTTTCGCCCTGATTTTAATCAAAGAATCACAAAACCCAAATTTTTAAATTATGACTCTATCCACACTGATCATCGGTTTTGCTATCACCGCAGCCTTTCTTACTATTTTATTGAAAAAACACATCACTAATGGTGCCAAAAAAACCTGGTTGTTTTTCTTACAGGAATTTGTTGGTGTTTGGTTTGTTTTTTCAGGCTTTGTGAAAGCGGTAGATCCAATGGGTACAGCTTTTAAAATGCAGCAATATTTTGCTGAATTTGAGCAAACCTTTAAACCAACGGCAATGAAATTCATTGCCCCATTGTTTCCGATTTTAGCTGAGTATACAGTGGGCTTCTCCATATTTATGATTTTATTGGAAATCCTGCTGGGAGTGGCATTAATCATTGGATTTGCACCTAAATGGACCAGCAGAATATTTTTTATTTTATTGGTATTTTTTACTGTCCTCACCGGATTTACTTATCTCACGGGTTATGTACCCTCCAACAAAAACTTCTTTCATTTTTCTGCCTGGGGCGAATATGAAAAATTACAAATGAGGGTATCAGACTGTGGTTGTTTTGGGGATTTTTTAAAGCTTGATCCGAAAGTATCATTTTTTAAAGATTTAGGATTAATGATTCCGGGAATTTTATTCCTGATCTTTGCTAAATCTTTTAGTCAGGTGTGGAAAGCCGTCTTGAGATGGGGGATAATCATTGCCACCGCATTAGTCTCATTGGCTTTCGCCTGGTATAATACATTTATGAATGAACCTATAGTGGATTTCAGACCATTTAAAAATGGGGCAGATATTGTAAACACCAGGAAGGCCGAACTCGATGCTGCGCAAGCTGTAAAAATTGAAAATGCCGTAGCTACGAATAAAAAATCAGGAGAGAAAGTAACTATACCTTATGCCAACTACTTAAAAGAGTTTAAAAAATATCCAAAAGAAGAATGGAAAATAAAATTTGAATACGGCGAATCAGCGATGGCCAAAACAAAGGTGAGTGAATATTTGATCAGCGATATGGAGGGGAAGGACATTACTCTTGATTTACTGAATTATAAAGGCTATTCACTTATGGTCAATGCATATAAAGTGCACGGTGATATAAAGACTGAAAAATTGATGGTAATCGATACTACTTACTCGGATAGTGTATATGTGATAAAAAAGGATACGTTCACTAAACGAATTATTGTAAAAATGGATCAGATTGAAACACAACAAGAAAAATTTGTTCCTTCTTTTGGTGAAGGTCAGATACTTAAAGAAAAGCTAAATCCGATACTAAATTACTTTGTTGACAAGGGAATTAATACCTATGCGGTGACCGGAGGTTTAGTTCCTTCAAAAATGAAAGATTTAGCAGAATACACCGGAGCTAAATACCCATTCTACCAGGCTGATGATATATTGCTTAAGACCATAGCCAGATCAAATCCGGGTTTGATCTTATGGAAAGACGGCAGAATTATTCAAAAATGGCATCATAAACATTTACCAACCAGAGAAGAATTAGAAGCTTTGTTGAAATAAACCTTTATTTCAATCAATATAACCGTAGACAGGATAAAATGCTATTCTAATTCAAGCTAAATCTAAATCCCAGGAATCCCCTGATGCCTTGCATGGGTGCATAATTATAGGAAGTATCAAAAGTATATCCAAGAGGATTGGATACCGGATCATTTGCTCTCTTATCAAAAGGATCGAACGGCCGCATGAGTGGATTGGCAGGTGTAAAATTTAGCAGGTTTTTTACACCCAAATAGATCTCAATATTTTGCCTGATTTTTTTAGTGATTTGAAGATTTAATAGAGCAAATAGTGGTGAATATTCTGGCCTGAAGTCATTGGACTGGATGGGCAATCTCATAGGACCAGTCCATTGACCCGTGAGATCTATATTCCATCTTCGGTTTGGAGTATATGAAGCAGTAAAAATTCCAGACCACTTTGGTGCATACAATTGCACTGATCTTTGACTTGCTTCTTTCTGATATACCTGCATGTACGTAATGCCGGAATTGAGTTTTACTTTGTCTGAAAAGGTAAAATCCAAGTTCATAGCCAGACCTTCTGAAACAGCATGGCCATCAAGATTGGAATAAATAATTTTATCCGGATCTGTATCAAAGTCACCAGTGATTTTATTAGTGAAATAGGAATAAAAAGCGGAGACATCAAGTCCAATAAAATGGTATCCGGCATACATTTTCTTTACCATATTCAGAGTGGCATTGTACGATTTTTCAGGATCTAAATTTTCGGCGATGATGACCTGCCTCGATCCGGTAAGTGCAGCATGATCTTCAGTAAAAAGATTTACTACTCTGAAGCCTGTGCCCAGGCTAGCTCTGAAAGAGGTATTAAAATCGGGTGAATATTTGTATGCCAGTCGCGGTGAATGAATATGTCCGTGATGAATATCGTAGTCATATCGGTATCCTGCGAGTAAAATGTTATTCTTGTTTATATTGAGCTCATCCTGAATAAAAAATCCACTGATCGGTTTTTCATCAGGCTGGTTGGTGTTCCCATCAGAGGAAAGGGTTCCCGGAGTGTTGTCATCATAATAGGTGTACCTGCTACTGATGCCTGATAAAACGGTATGATCGCCTATCTTTTTATCCCAGATCAATTGTACAAATCCTACCTGCTGGCTTGCCAGGTAAGGCAGTCTGCCATACATTGAATTTTGATGATGCAGATTATACGAGTATTGTAATTGAATTTTTTCTTTTACCGGTATTGAATAAGAACCAATCACTTCAAATCTATTGGTAAAAATACTTTCACCGTAGATAGAGTCTGATCCTCTCCACCGCGGAGACCAATTCATTTGGCCACCCCAGCGATCTTCATATACGTATCGGGCAGCAATGCTTGCTGACCTGGTTCCCGGCCTGGTCCATTGCCATTTATTGAAAACAGAAATTCTATTTTGCAATGTCATGTCGGTGAATCCATCGGCATTTTTGTCTTTAGGGAGGGAATAATTAAAGTAGTTTAATCCCAGCAGACTGCTGGCTCTCCGTTTTTTAAAATTTAAACCCAGGTCTATATTATGTTCTGCCCAGGTGCTCGAAAAAATATCTGCACTGATTTTGGGTGCTAAGGTGGTATTTTTTGTAATCACATTTATAATTCCTCCCATTGCTTCGGATCCATAGAGAGAAGAAGCTGGCCCTTTGACCACTTCTATCCGGTCTATTAGACTATTGGGTATCCCTTGAAGACCATATACTGTTGACAGGGCACTTACTATAGGCATTCCATCTATTAAGACTACCGTATAAGGTCCTTCCATCCCGTTAATGTGAATATCCCCGGTATTACATACATTACAGTTGATCTGAGGTTTTACGCCGTTGATCATTCCTACCGATTCTATCAGGCTGGGGCTGGGATTTTTTTTGAAGAGCAGGGGGGTAATGATTTCAACAGGAACGGGGCTTTGGGACCGGGTAACCTCACGCAGGGTACCCGTGACTACGATTTCATTTAAATTGTTGATATTTTCATGAATATAAAATGTGATGAAAGTGTCCTGGGTAATACGGAGGTCCATTTTTAATGGTA
>CAYNIG010000397.1:0-3692 GCA_964396995.1 uncultured Saprospiraceae bacterium
TTCAAGAGAAGAAATGGAGAGGAAAACACAATGAAATTATATCATGTCCTGGCCCATGTATTTAATCATTCCACTTATCACAGAGGACAAATATTAACCTTGTTGAAGCAAGTAGGATTTAATGAAGTGAGTGGTACGGATATGTTATTATTTTTTCAGGAGCGAAAAAAATAAAAATGGATTAATTCAATTCCCGGATTTTAATGTTTTTAAATTCCACTTCGTCTCCGTGATCCTGCAATAGAATATGACCTTCCGAAGCCGATCCAAATCCATTGTATTTTTCATATTTGCTTCTTGCCACCAGAGCTTTGAAAATAGCACTATTTCTTTCGTATTCCACTACTTTGAATCCATTTAGCCAATGCTGAACCCAATTATTGGGTAGTACTATTAATCTACCATGATTCCAGTCTCCTATTTTGGATTTAAACCGGGAATCCAGTTTTTTGGATGGTATTAAATCATATAAACTAGCCAATGTGCGGTTACCGACAGCTCCTTGTTTGGCATCAGGATGTACATCATCGTCCAGTATTTGATATTCCAGTCCTATTCCGGATTTACCTCCAGAATCGTATTGTTCATCTACAAAATATTTCAAACCACTATTGGCGCCATTAGTAAGTTTAAAATCAAAAACCAATTCGAAAGCTTTAAATTTTTCTTTTGTGACGATATCATTGCCGGTTTCTGAACCATCTGATTTATCTATATGAATTACACCATCTGCTATTTTCCATCTTTTTTGAGGAGATTGATCACTATGCACGTTCCTCCAGCCATTAAAATCTTTTCCATTAAATAAAAGTTTGAATCCCTGTTTTATTTCGGAGGCACTAAGCGTATTATTTAATAGATTTACTACCGGTATATTCATTTGGCTTGGTTTTAAAGCTGTAGTCTGAATTTTAATATTTTTCCATTTAATGGTTCGACCGGCATCTTCCGGTTTGTTGATACTGTGAACCTGAAGTGCGATAAATCCTTGCAGGGTATGATCGTCGATCAGATGTGCAACAGGAATTCCATTCAGCCAGGTTTTTATTTCTGGTCCGATGGCTTCCACTTTATAGTGATTCCATTGATGTTGTTTAAAAGCGGATTTGGCTAAGGGATTTATATCAGGTATGTATAACCATCCACGACGGGATTCATCGTAAATACCACCAGACCAGGCTCTGGGTGAAGGATCTACCTCTATTTGGTGACCATGTACCCGACCATTATTTATTTCCGGAATAGACAGACTCCTTATTTGAATCCCGGAGTTCATAGAAGAGTCTACTTTCAGGTCTAATTCGAGCACAAAATCACCATACGTTTTTTCGGTCACTAAAAATGAATTGGGACTATTAACTACTGTGGTACCTATGATCTCGCCATTGACCACTTTATAAGGTGCTGTACCGTTTATTTGTTTCCATCCGGTCAGAGAATTGTTCACAATAAGAGATTTGAAAGTTTGGCCAAAGCTAACCTGGAGGAAAATGAAAGAAATAGAGAATAAAAAATACTTCATTGCTGAGGTTTTAAATGAAATGAATTAATTAAAATATAATTTTCAAACGTATAAATATAAAATCAATATGTCAGACCATCACCATACTTAAACAAGGCATACGCTTTCGATTTTAGGTATCCCGGGACATCCGATTGATTTTCCAAAACGACCCTGGAATTCAAAGGAATCGTGATTGGCATTTTCCCTGTTGGTTTCTGTTTGGCTGTCAGAATGTCTAATAAAGCTTCCGGACTTGTACCAAAAGTAGCGAGTAAAGTATGCAAATCTTCATTATAAATTTCTTCGATCACCCAGGGTGATGTAAAGTTAATAACCGTGATGGTGGGTTTTGTTTTTTTCAGGGAATTGATGTGATCTACATTGATATTGTTTTTCTTTAAGGTAATATCGATAGGTTCATTTTTTAAAGAAAATAAGCCGCCAGATGTTGGAATCAGCCATGCTATAATCACATCAGCTTGTTCGGCTCTATCAACAAATTCTAAGCCCCAGGTATCAGAGACTGAATGATATACAGAAATACTGTTTTGAGCAGAACGGCTAGAATAATTTGTTTCAAAATAAACTTTTGTTTTAGGTTTTAATGGCAATAGTTTCTTATCATTTTTCAATAATACAATTGATTTACGCTGGGCGAGGTCAGCTTTTTTCTGAAATTCGGGATTCCCTACCATTTGACCAGCTTTAGCAACATTCACATACGGGTTTTCAAAAAGTCCAAGATCAAATTTTTCGATTAATAACCTGATAACTGATTCATTAATTCTCGACTCTGAAACCAGCCCTTTTTGTATAGTCTCAAGCAAAATGGTAGGGTCAGCAGTGCCTGAAAAAATATCTACACCGCATTCTATGGCTTTTTGGTATCGCTGATGTAAAGTCAATTTTTCAACTCCCCATGGCATCATCTCTATTGGACCGGTATCAGAATTGATAATTCCATTAAATCCCAGTTTTTTTCTTAAAAGGTCCTGAAGAATGCCTTTGTTGTAAGCAAATGCGATCTCTTCATATGTTGTGCCAACAGGTTTAGCATAATAGGGCATAATGGCCGAAGTACCTGCTTTGATCGCAGCTATAAAAGGTTTCAAATGATATTCAAACATCTTACCCGGATAGTGTTGGTCTTTGCCCCATTCAAAATGGGGGTCGTGGCCATCCACCTGAGGTCCGCCGCCGGGAAAATGTTTGGTAGTCATGGCTACCGATTTGGAATTAAGTTTGGTACCCTGAAATCCAGATACAATAGCTGAGATCATTTGAGCAGAGAGATCTGCATTTTCACCGAAAGTACCTTCTATTCTTTGCCATCTGGGTTCAGTTGCTAAATCAGCCATATACATATATCCTTTTCGTAAGCCTACAGCACACCATTCCTGAGCTGCTATTTGAGCAAATTCTTTAACTAATTTAATGTCCCTGGTTGCTGCCAAGCCAAGCTCACCCGGCCATTTAGAAAAAGGAGTTAGACCTACACTAAGGCCAGCAGATGCATCGGTAGTCACGTGATTTCGTGGATTGGATGCCACGATTGCCGGAATTCCCAAACGAGTGGCTTCACACAAGGATTGAAGGTTATTAGACCATTCAGCTATGATTTCCGCCTTTGTATTTGCTCTTAGAATAAAATGTCTTTGATGATATTCATGTACCGCTTTAGTAGTACCGGCAGCCGAAACTATAGGCACAGGCAGAGGCTGTCGACTGAACATGTTTATGGATTGCACCAGGTCTTTTTCATTGAAATTACTGGAGATTTCTTCTTTGGGCGCATTGGGCTCAAAACTCCAGTCTCCTTTCATTCGTGAAGTACTGATAAGCATAAACCCGGCTTTCTCCTCTATCGTCATTTTAGATACCAGGTCGAGAGCTCTTATTTTAGCTGACAGACGCCAATCTTCATATTTATCAAGCAAGCCATTTTTATTTAAGTCTTTAAATTCCAGCCCATTGATTTTTATTTTTTCTGCCGACCTGGATTCCAGATAGGGTTGCTTCAATGACTGGGCATTAGTGAATACTACAAGCAAGTTGAAAGTTATAATCAAAATTGCTTTGAACAGTAGATTGGAAATTTTCATTTTTATAAATTTAAAATGGATTGGATAAAAAAAGGCCTCATCACTGAGGCCTTTTCGTTTAAGAATTTCGTCTTTTATTCAATATC
>CAYNIG010000398.1:0-3661 GCA_964396995.1 uncultured Saprospiraceae bacterium
TATCAACCAAAGTATGGTCTGGAATCGGCAATATATATGCAAGATGAAATCAAGCTCAATCGATACTTTACCATTAATGCTGGTTTAAGAATAAGTAAATTTAATCAGGTAGGTCCATATACACTAAAGGACAAGAAATATTCTGATTTTGAGACTATAAAATCCTTTTCTTCTATTGAGCCCAGGTTGCTTTCTACCTTATTGCTAAACCCCACAACATCCTTAAAAATGGGGTATAGTAAAAATGCTCAATATTCTCACCTGGTCTCCAATAGTGCCAGCACTTTACCGACTGATGTTTGGGTCCCGAGCTCCACGTTGGTCAGTCCGCAGATAGGTCATCAGTGGGCCCTCGGATATTTTAAAAGCTCAGACAATGGTACCTGGAATTTTTCATTAGAAGGTTTTTATAAAAATTTACAAAATCAGATAGACTATAAAGAGTCGTATACCAATAATCAGAATATTGAAATTGAAGACGCTTTTGTATTCGGCAAAGGAGCTGCTTATGGTGGAGAACTTTTCATTCAGAAAAACAAAGGAAAATTAACCGGATGGTTTGGATACACCTATTTGAGGACCTGGCGTAAATATGCACAAATAGAGAATGGTCGCAGATATCCCGCCTCATTTGAAAAACCGCACGATATTGAATTGATTACCAGTTATGAGATTTCTAAAAAATGGACTTTGAGTGCCAATATGGTTTACTCCACCGGAAGACCTTTTACCCCCTTGAGAAGCGTGTACTTTTACGATAATGAATTGGTGACCCGATATGCCAACCGTAACAGCAGCCGGTATCCGGATTATCATAGAATGGATTTTAATGCCACTTATACCCCAAAACCAAATAGTAGCAAAAAATTTAAAAGCACGTGGGCATTTTCTGTATATAATTTGTATAACCGGAAGAATCCCTTTTTTATCAATTACGATTTTGATTCTGATCTTTCTTCAGGTAAAGTAAAAGCCTCAGCCTACAAAGTATCGCTTTTCCCGATCATACCTTCTGTTACCTGGAATTTTAAATGGAATTAAATCATGAAGACTAACGTGTATAGTTCAAGTGCTGTTTACTTAATAGGAATACTAATGTCTTTCCTGTTTTATACTTCTTGTGAAACCGAATTTATCCCTGAGAATATCAATTCCGACCCCGAATTAGTAGTAGAAGGTTATATAGAACTGGGAGAAGATGCTTTACCGCCGTATGTAATACTCACCAGGTCCAGACCTTTTTTTAATACCATCGATTCTACTCAGCTAAATGAAATATTTGTTAGAGGAGCGGAGGTTACCATATCCAACAATGGACAGACTGTGAGACTCACTGAATTTTGTCTAAACGATTTGCCTTTACTGGTGAGAAAACAGGTTGCTGATCAGCTGGGGCTTGATCCGGATAGCCTCAGTACCAATATATGTGCTTATATCGATATTCAGACTCAAATAATACCCAAGGAAGGCCAATCTTACAGCTTGTCTGTAAAAGCAGGTACTAATTCCGTAAGTGCGGTCACCACCATTCCGGCATACATTCCGCTGGATACCCTATGGTGGAAAGAAGCACCAGGCAAACCGTCGGACACCTTGCTTCAACTCATGACCCGAATAAATGACCCGGCAGGAATAAAAAATTTTTACAGATACTTTTGCAGCATTAATGGGGGTGAGTTTAATACACCTTTTAATTCGGTAAATGATGACGCATTGATTGATGGAAAAAAATTTGAATTCAGATTAATCAAACCCAATGAAAGAGGCCAGGATTTTGATCAAAGTACATTTGGTTTGTTTAAAATAGGCGATTCAATAGCTATTAAATGGTCAGCCATTGATGAAACTCATTTTAATTTTTGGAATACACTCGAGTTTAATAAAGGAAATCAGGGCCCGTTTTCTACCTATACGACCATAAATTCCAATATTAAAGGAGGATTGGGTAACTGGGGAGGATACAATTCAAAAATCTACAGGCTAAAGGTGAAAAGGGAATAAGCCTAACTTATTTTCAGGTTAATTTATTTTTTACACTCTAAAGCTGAGAAGCTTGTCCTTCCAGTAGAAGGTTTTATTTATATCGTTCCTTGTGCAGATAAGTTCATTTTCATACATTTGGTTGAAACAAGTTTTTCTGAAATGGCTGTTAATCTTCCCTTTTTTTCTCTTTGTATTCTACTGTTTTTGCATGCCTGCAAACCAAATAATGAAAATAAACCTGTTGAAAATGTTTCAATACAGATTGAGACCGGTGAACCTTTGATACCCATCCAGTCTACGATGTATGGAATATTTTTTGAGGATATCAATTCGGGAGCAGATGGAGGATTGTATGCTGAATTGATAAAAAACAGATCCTTCGAATTTGAATATCCATGGATGGGTTGGCAACATTTGCCAGAGGCGGAAACACGCTTCAATACCAGAAATGAACTTACAATAATGAACAATGCTAAAAATAGTGAAAATAATCTCAAATACGTAAGGATTGACAAGAAAGAGGATGGTCGAGATTTTGGAGTGGCAAATGAAGGTTTTGATGGTATAGGATTTAAAAAAGACGCGTCTTATGATTTTAGCTGTTGGGCAAAATTAAATAGTGGAAGCATAAAATTGCGGGTTGAACTCCGAGATACATCAGGAAAAATTTATGGACTTACAGAAATAGAAATTAATGAGGACACCTGGGTGAGATACGAATCGGTTATCAAAGCATCGGGTACGGTTGACCACGGTCGAATTCATATCTATATTACAGGTAAAGGCCAATGTGATATCGATCACATTTCTTTATTTCCGCAGGATACATGGAAAGGGAGAAAAGGAGGGTTGCGTAAAGATTTAGTACAATTACTGGCTGATTTAAAACCCGGCTTTATACGATTTCCGGGTGGTTGTATTGTAGAAGGGCGAACATTGAATGAAAGATATCAATGGAAAAAGACCATCGGTGCAGTCGAAGACCGGAAGGTAATGGTTAACCGATGGAATATGGAATTTAAACATCGTCCTTCACCGGATTATTTCCAATCCTTTGGGCTTGGATTTTATGAATATTTTAAGTTGGCAGAGGATCTGGGAGCAGAACCCGTACCCATCATTTCATGCGGCCTTGCATGTCAGTTTAATTCCAGCGAAATGGTGGCAATGGAAGACCTGGATCCTTATGTGCAGGATGCTATGGATCTGATTGAATTTGCTAATGGTGATGTGCATTCTAAATGGGGAAGTGTACGGACTGCAATGGGACACGCAGCACCCTTTAATCTCAAATACATAGGTGTAGGCAATGAACAATGGGGTGAGGAATATTTTGAGCGATATGCCCTTTTCGCTAAAACTATTAAAGCGAGTTATCCTCAAATGAATATCATTTCCGGCACTGGTCCCTTTGCCGAGGGCGAATTATTTGAAAATGCAGAAAAAGCATTGACTGCTTTAAAGCCGGAAATAGTAGATGAGCATTATTATAAAAACCCAGCCTGGTTTAGGGAAAATGCAGGTAGATATGATCACTATGATCGAAACAGATACAAGATCTTTGCAGGAGAATATGCAGCTCAGAGTGTGGCTACCGTAAGTCCTGAAAATAAAAACACCTGGGAATGTGCCTTGTCTGAAGCAGCCTTTATGACCGGACTTGAGCGCAACGCCGATG
>CAYNIG010000399.1:0-3661 GCA_964396995.1 uncultured Saprospiraceae bacterium
TGCCACCGGTGCGGTCTTATCTATTACCTCTATCCATTGATAGCAAAGTCTTTCCTCATTCGTACACCAATCGGTAATCCTCCAGGTGCGGCGGAGTTTGAAGCCAGCACCACAGATTGGATAATACTCATCTAAAGGTGGAGCTACAGTAAGTTTACAGGCGAAGTTATTGGGCCATAAGTTTACCAAACCTTTATCCGTTTTGATTTTTGGTATTCCACTACGAATAGGGTCTTTAAAGGATACTTTTTTACCATCAATAGTAATGGTTTCTAATGAACAATCAATTGCCGTGTCTAAGGGGCAAAGAATGGAATCCAATACAATTCGTTTAATGTAATATTCTTTATCACATTCGGTGGTGTTTCCCCAGGCATCTCTGGAAATAAGGTGTCGGGTCACCTTTCCCTGATAAAAACTATCACAACCATAATCAAGGAATTGTTCACTGGCCACCGATACTTTAACCAGTGTATTAGAACAATTATCTGTTACCTCAAAGCTACCCTGAGGTACCGGTGGGATTTCAAAACAAATCACGGTATCGGCATCACAGATTACATCTGGTCCTTTTTTATCTTCAACCAAAACATACCCCCAACATGTATTACCATTGACTGGGTAAGTAACTTTATAAACCAATTTATAACCAATATCGCCTCGGGTTAAAATGCCCGGGTAATAAGTATCCTTTCGATTAACTTCGACAATGTAATTATCAAGACATCCATAATTATTGCCAACTAACACATCACCGCCTGATAATACTTTGGTACAATTGACATCGACGCTCACATTCACCTGGTCAGCACAAGTCATGGCTGAAGTTGCCGGAACGAATTCATTGATGGTAACCGTGAAATCACAAGTTCTAACCTGATTGCCTCCATCCTCAATAGAAAATACATTAGTAGTAGTGCCAATCGGAAAAGGTGAGCCAGAAGGTAAACCTGCTATTTGAACCGCTTCACAATTTACAAAAGCACAGGAATCCAACTCAAAGTCTACTATGGCATTACACTCCAGTGGGTCAAGGTTGACTACGGTGTCTTTTGGGCAACCATCAAGAGTGCAATAAACATGTACAATGACATTGTCAATTCTGGCTTGACCTACTAAAGTTGGTTTCTGAATTCTGGCTTGTATACGTAAAGCAAACCCGGGATCATTTATCATTTCCGGAGTCCATGCTACACCCCAATTGTCACCTCCATAGGAGGCTACCGCATCAGCAACGGGCCAACTTAAAGATGTATTGGCCTTATTTTGACTTTCTGATAAATCGTTAGGATTTACTAAAACAATTTTCACATCTGTCACATTATCTCCCACGCCACTTCGCCCTCTTTCTATTTCCACTGTGATACTATCTATTATACTTGACTCGCATATACTAAATCCAAAATTGGATAATTCAAGACAATTGGTAGTATCTGTTGCAGCTCCGATGGGATTGGTTGTTAATGATGCAAAAGCATACCCACCCGTAGCCAAATCTAAGGCTGTAGTACCATCGCTGAATTCCAAATTGGAGGCATTGGCGGATCCTGCGTCCCAAGTGGTAGCTCCTGTCGGAGCACAGGTTGCATCACTGTTAGTAGTCACGGTAGCTGCTGTAGCAATTTTTGATATTGGGTCAATATACCTTACACTCAAATTGATATAATCTACATTCGCTGTAACGGTGCCACTAGACCGGTTTCTGTTATTTCTTAGGCTAATACCAAAAGCCGGACTATTGATTTGGGCAGGAGTCCAGGTTGTACCCCAAAGATCGGTTGTACCACCATAGGTAACGGTAGAATCAGCAGTAGACCAGGTGAGACCGGCATTGGCTTTATTCGTTGTGGCCCCGCCACCTCCCAATAAAATTACTTCATTATCGGTTACATTATTAGTAGTTGTCCGAACATTGGAGTTTCTTTCAATAGTAGCGGTAATACCTAAAATTGTTGCACCAGTGGGGATTTGGAAACCGAAATTATTTAATTCTAAACAATTAGAAACCAATGGACCAACACCTAAAATAGTTGCCAATCTTGAATTAGATGCATTGGAATTATTACTTGAAGTAGTGTTACCGGAATTTATCCATAAAGCTAATAAATTTAAATTACAGCTTCCTTGCTCAGCTAATGTCCCGTCACCTTCCGTATTAGGCCCAGCGGTAATCGTGTCCGGAGCAATAGTGCCTGTAAAAAGCATATTAGCAGCTGCACTGTATTGCATTGTCGACTTCGTATTTGATATTTTATCATTCAGGTTAATATTTTTCTTTTGGTAAGAGGAAATTTCTTCCTTTTTTTCTGACCAGAAAAATAATCCTGAGGCTAATACCGTTAAAATACTGAGATTAAACAGAAGTCCAAGTTTTGTGGTGGGTAGTAATCGATTCAGCATGAGATTGTTTTGGTTTAAAGTTTATCCGGCGTAAATTTAACTAAAAGTTTTGAAATATATAAGAAATTATAATAAATTTTTAAACAATATGTATATTATTATTTTATAAACTATAATTACATATATATCAGTTAATTATATTAAATAGTTGTAGTTTTTAGTATTTATAGAATGCATAAAAAAGAAAAACAGGATACTATTTACCTACCTGGGCCAGGTTATTTCGATGCATTTTGTCGAGGAAAGTTTCAAATGGTGAATGCCCCCAGGATGCTCTCCAGTCAGGATTAGCCCCGCCAGCCAGACCATTTAAATAATTTTTTGATTTGTCCAGTCTTGAAATCATCTCCGATTTTGTAAATGCAATAGTACCATGGCCCGGAACCAGAAAATCAATATCGAAGTCATTTATAATTTTATCTGCTCTTTCCAAAGTGTCATAATATTCTTTCAGGCTATCCTCAATAAAAGGAAACTCAATATCAGAAAGATAATCACCTGCAATCCACAATTTTAATTCTGGGATGATGTAAAATAATCCATCTGAGGTATGACCACTTGCTTTAAACAGGATAAGCTCCACTGACCCAAGTTTGATACTTAGTGAATCTTTAACATCAGGCATATAATTTAATTCCGGGTAACTTACAGGATATGGCCTGGTAATGTAATTTTCCTGATCATAGGTATTGATCTGAGACAATATGTGGTCAGTATTATTTCTTTTGGCCATAGCCAAAGAGCCCAGTTGTTCAAATCCCTCAAACCAATGATTGCCAACAATATGATCAAAATCGCCGTGTGTGTAGATTAAGTATCGGTGTGACCATACAGGATTATTCGCCTGGCTGGCAATGGCGTTGATTTCAAATGGTAAATAGGCCGGGTCAAATACTATGGTTGTATCCTGAAATTGGATATGAGTCGAATTTAATTGCCATAGGGCACTTTGAAAAACCTGGATATGATCACTTATTCTGAGAGGCATCTGTGTAACTATTGAGGAGATAAAAATGCTGTTTTTTTACGCTTTCCGGAAAATATAATTGCACTACTGAAAAAAAAAATCAGGGATTCATATGTAAAAAATAAACACATTATAAATAAGTGATATATGTATAAAATTGAACTACAAAGCATAAAACAAGTAAATTTTAACACATTTGTATCATATTGTTATTTTATTGAATACCAATAGATTAGAATTTGAAATTGGTATGGTTTTGGCAAATGCTCCTGCATGACATTAGAATTTTCACTA
>CAYNIG010000400.1:0-3637 GCA_964396995.1 uncultured Saprospiraceae bacterium
TATCACGGGTAAATATTTTAATCCAACCAACTGTCCCTGGCTCAAGCCTGGCGATTTGCAGGCAATAAAACAAAGAGGTGTAGAAATGTCTGGTAGCTTATTGAATAAAAAAGCATTGGATGTAGTAGCTAAAGATCCTTTCGGTTCTACCAAATCCATTTACGGTATTAAAAGCCCATACATCGTAGTGTATCTTTTTCATACCGATTGTGAGCATTGCCAGGAATACACTCCAAAACTGAGTAAAATTTATCCTCAGCTCAAAAGCCGTGGGGTGGAAATATTTACTATTGCCGTAAATACTACCGATGCCGAATGGAAAAAATTCATACCCAAATACGGCATGACCAATTTTACCAATGTATTTGATCCTACCAATGTCGCTGTGTATGGAAAATATTTTGTAGACAATACTCCTGAGATATATGTATTGAATAAAGACCGCATCATTATCGGCAAAAATCTAAAGGTAGAGCAGATCAATACTATTTTGGATATGGATCAAAAGAAATAAATTGATTCTTGCTGCCTTGGGGCAGGATGTATTTTGGTAGGATGGAACGCGGATGGCGCGGATTAGACACGGATTGCCGCAGTCATTCAATATTGTGATGGGATGGTTCACGGTACACGGATGATACGGCACAGCACGGGTATGATGGATATTGTGGTAGGATGGAACGCGGAAGGAGCGGATCGGATCCAGTGATATGGAAGTATGGAAGGGTGAAGGATATAAAAATTAAATAATTTGGTTCATTTCAAAATATTTGCCTCTGGCGACAAGTAATTCAGCATTATTGCCCGTTTCTACTAAGATCCCTTGATCGAGTACTAAGATCGGATTACATTTTCTCATCATTTTCATCCGGTGAGCTATAATGATAATGGTCTTACCTTGGGTATGAAACCACTCTAGCGTTTCTTGCACTTGTTCTTCTGATCTTGGTTCAGATGCTGAGGTAGCATCTAATATTAATATTTCCGGATTTCTGTATAATCCAGATCCAATAAATTTAGTAATAAGTACCGTTTGGTTTATACCAGCCAGCTTTCTGACTTTCTTATGCATACTTCAATACAAATTTTGTCTAGTCTTGTTTGCCTTTCCTTTTAAAAATGTAAAACAACTATATGTTGGTGATCTTGTGAACATATGCTTTATAAAAAAATATCGAGTTGAAATTCGAATTCAAAATTCAGATCGCTACCTCGCTACAATGCTACAATAATAATTATGGTATAATCATTTACCAGTTGAATCACATATTATTTTTTAATCAATAAACTTAAATATATAAATCTTAATAAATACCCAAAACAAAACAGATAACATGAATATTTTATAACAAGTATTAGTTTTGGTAAAGTATCAATATCTTGTTTTATTCGTAAGAAATAATAACCTAATATTGACATAGCGATCATGCCTAAAATTAGGACTGCAATCGCCTTAGGCCTTCTTTGATTTCTTTGCAAATTAGTAGAACCTTTGTATTCAAGATACATCACAATAAAAAACAAAGAAATACCTATTAAGTCTATATAATTTTTCATGATTATCAATTTTGCATACAATCATTTGCGGCAACGAGCAAACTGCCATATTCGGCTACAGTTACAACAGCTATGGTATAAATGTACAAAATAGAATGTCGTACTTGCAACAGGATACATTATAATGTCCTGAAATGACGCGAAATGGCATGAAATGGCATGAATATTGGGGCAATAGAACGCGGATGGCACAGATTGGACAAAGGTCATTGGCACGGAGATGGAACAGATTGGACAAAGGTCATGGAACACGGATGGCACGGATTAGACACGGATTGTCGCGGTTACAGTGGAAGGAACGCTTATTGCCTTGCTGAGACATTTTTCAATCTGGGTAAACCAGTGTCCAATCCGTGTACTCTGCGTTCTATTAATCTTTTCATTATCCGTGCAAATCCGTGTCCAATCCGTGCGATCAGTGTTCTATTACTCTTTTCATTATCCATGTAAATCCGTGTCCAATCCGTGCAATCAGTGTTCTATTACTCTTTTCATTATCCATGTAAATCCGTGTCCAATCCGTATGATCCGCGTTCCATTCGCAAATCTATATCCAAACAGCATTCAATTATTCACCTTCACTTCAAATGCCCAAGGATCAATTCCCATAAATCCTCATACGGTATGATCTCTATTTCAATTGAGGTAGGATAGGCATCAATAGGTACTGAAATCAATTTATCGTAAAGTGGTTTTATCCTGGGTGCAGCCCATTTTTTATTAAAATCAAATTTTACTAAAGTAGAAAGCATTTTTATAAAACAGCTGGATCTCCAAAGCTCCGTCTTACGAAGGTACCTATAGGCATATTGATTAAGAGCTTCTATTCGATCTACTAATTGCTCTGCTTTGCCCTGTTGTATCAAAAATGCAGCCTGGATAATAAGTATGGAAATATTCATTCCTCTTTTTTCCTTATTAAAAACGGGTACATCATTTATAAACTTATTTATTCTGAACGGGTTATCTGTTTTGAGCTTATTATCCTCGTTTAATACATAGGTGGTATAGGCTGTGGCTACATAGATATGCTGTTGCATTACCGGACTTTGCGATTTAAAATAAGTCGAGGCAAGGCATTGGTTTGTTAAATTCTTGGCCTTCAGGTATTTTCTTTGATGCAGATACATCAGTATCATATAATAATGCATCGCATACCAATTGTGCATTTTGGAAGTAAATAGATCCAGGTATTCTTCAAATAAATTTTCCCCCAATGCATATAACCTTAGCGGAAAACTTCCAATAATCATATCGACCACACTTTTTCTTAAAGAAGGCAAGCCAATTTTACCTTTAGTTTTAAAAAAAGCAATAAGATCATTACCGGTGCTTAAATATTTTTCTCTGTTTCTGGTGAGAAAATAACAATTTAAGATCAGGTTATAAGCTGTTTCCCTGATTTGAACATACTCGGTAGATGCAATCACACTTAATCCATATTGAATATATGTATCAAAATTAATTTCATGCTCGCTTTGTAACTTAAGTTCTTTATATCGATAATTATGAATTTCATCTACATTTTGTCTTAATTTTGATTCGATCATCAATCGATTTAGGGAAGAATTCAGGTGGTCATTAAAGTATTCGTATTTCTTTGAGTCTTGCATAATGTTACCATAGTGACTGGCCTGCAGCCGGGAAATTAATAACTGCAAATCAGAAAACTCGTATTTTAATGCCAATTTCATCGTCTTATCAATAATGGCATTACCCAAAACTGAATTACCTGATGAGGTTAAAATTCTACCTATCAATAATTCCTTATGCAGTTGAATATAGGTTTGGTATAATTCTGTAAATCCATAATCTTTCGCATCTACTAATAAAATAATATTTGTCAGTTTATTTACCAGTCTTTCCTTTAGCTTCAAATAAGCAGAAATATTTAACTTGCTTTTGCCGTATAATTTTTTGATTAGAACTTCTTCTTCAATATTTGGGTTTTCCTTTATTAGGTCAATAAATATTTTAAAAAGCAAACCATGGGAGTCATCATTAAAAATTTGAATTTTCTTTTGCAGTTTTCTATTATCATAAATTGAAATCAAAGCTTTTATCAGTTCCATAAAGTATT